>JASJEI010000424.1 GCA_030064795.1 Pleurocapsa sp. MO_226.B13
CTTGCGCCTACATGCGGAATTACGCCTTTGTGTCGACGCGGGGGTGGATAGGGGGACTTATTTCAGTTGTCTTAATCTATTCAATAGTTAACTGTTCTTAGTTAAAAGTCCCCCATCCCCGCGCACCGCTGTGGACTTTTCTAATGCAACATTTAAGGCTTGTCAGTCCCCTAGTTTGCAATACTTAAATAATATCGATGTGCAGAACGCATTTTTAATTAATTTATGTTGAGCTTTAGTAAGTTAGGCTACAAAATTTAGCTTCTGTAGATGCCATCCTAGACTAAGTTTAGTTACAAGGCATTAATGAAAAACTTAGCACCATACTTAGTTGCTTCAATTTTGGGTTCGATCGCAGGAATCGGACACGGTATTGTATCTCATTTTCAAGAGCTACCTTTTTCTTTGGCAGATCAAGTAATCGAATCGGTTCGGGACGAGCGTGTTCTTTATTAGATATATTTACGGGGTGTCATTAGCACTAACGATAAGAATTAAAGTAATGTTAACAAATTAGCTGATACAAAAGTGCGATCTCCTGACTGATGCTAAAGTGCGATCGCTAATCGATTTAATTAATATTTTTTAATATTGCACGACATTATACTTACCCTTGTTCCGATCTCGCGCTTCATCCGATCGGGTAAAAGGGTTAGATTCTCGCTCTTGTTTGCCAAACCTATCTTTCCATACAGAGCAAATATTAAATATTCTGACAATTGTAACAATAGCTACAGTTTTCGGGAGATAATCAAAAGTGAAATATTCGATAATCATAGAGGTTATTACTAATGAGATTACAAACAGCAAGCGAAAATATTTCTAGCTTGGATCGGGCGTTAGGATTTATCTTGGCAGCTTTCTCCATGTTTGTGGTTGGTTATACAGCCACTCGCGCTTTTCTCAGTCACTCTCAAACTCAGAACCAATCTCCAGCAAACCCCGATTTTGTCATACCCCATCAAGCTACCCTGTGGAGTGAATTTGGTAACTAATTTAAGTAAACTATTGCTAAAAAAACTGTTAAATTTATTTATATTAAAAGCAGCAAGCACCTTTAAGTCTTGAGGCTTCTTTTTTTTGTTCGTTGTTTGGTAATCCCAAATAAATAAATGTTTGCAACACCTGAAAATAATCTAATGGTAGAGTGGACAATGCTCAACCTACAGATTATATGTTGCATTCTTTTTTATATTTAATCTCATAATCTCGAAATAATAACCTTCACATCGATAGATTGGTGTCAATTCTGGAGAAAAATGAACTTGGGAAGGCTAAGTATAGTAGAAAAATTCCTCGTTTAGTCAAATAATCAGCTAAGTTATAAATAACTTAATCAGAAATATTGAATTATATAGATACTTTTTTTTATGCGAGACTTTGCTCAAATTCAACAAACAAACTACGATGTAATCGTAATCGGTGGCGGAATTAATGGTGCAGGTGTCGCGAGGGATGCAGCCCTACGAGGCTTGAAAACAATTTTAGTCGAGAAAAATGATTTTGCCAGCGGTAGTTCTAGTTGGTCTAGTCGTCTGATTCACGGCGGTTTGCGCTATTTAGAATATTTTGAATTTCCTCTGGTAAGAGAATCACTCAAAGAAAGAGAAGTATTACTTCGCAATGCGCCCCATTTGGTTAACCCCTTACAACTTACCATTCCTGTTTATCGCGATCGCTCTCGTCCCTACTGGAAGATTTGGGCGGGGATGATTCTTTACGATGTTTTTAGTTTTGACAAAACTCTTCCCGTGCATCGGATGTTACCTGACAAGAAATTTCAACAGCTATTTCGCTCTATAGACAAAGAAAATTTAGCTGGTGGTGCGCAATATTATGACGGACAAGTTACTTTTGCCGAACGTCTTTGTTTAGAAAACATTATTTCAGCCCAAAATGCAGGTGCGACAGTCTTAAACTACATTGAAGTCACCGAACTTCCCATAAGCGATGCTCGCATTACCGATGTCGTTTGCAAAGATAAGCTGACAGGAGAAAGTTTTACAATTTCAGGTAGCCAAGATGCAGTGATAATCAATACCGCAGGGCCTTGGATAGACCATGTGTGCAAACGAGGTAGCAAAGCTGGACAAAACTTTACAATTGGTGATGGGAAGAAAAATGGTGGCACAAAAGGCAGTCATATCGTCGTCGATCCTTTTCCTGGCGCACCCGACTCCAGTCTATATGTAGAAGCAAAATCCGATGGTCGTCCTTTCTTTATTCTTTCTTGGTTGGATAAGTATTTAATTGGTACGACTGACATACCTTACAAAGATGATATCGAAAATATCAAAGCCGATAACGACGAAATTGATTATCTCCTCCA
This sequence comes from Pleurocapsa sp. MO_226.B13, assembly GCA_030064795.1. The sequence continues at coordinate 2,330 of JASJEI010000424.1, forward strand.
AGAGACTAATAACATTATCCCCACCGCTAATTTGAAACGAGAGGATGTGAAATTCACCTATTCAGGAGTGCGTCCTTTACCCAATTCAGAAGGCAAAAAACCAGGTAGTATCACTCGCAAACATATTATTTTCGATCACAAAAAAGAAGGAGTCAAGAATCTATTTACTCTCATTGGTGGTAAGCTAACTACCTATCGTAATGTTGGCGAAGAAATGGTAGATGCAATCCTCAAACGCATGAAGCGATCGCCCATACCCTGTCGTACGGACTCCTTACCTCTTCCTGGCTGTATCCTCAAGAGCGATCCTCGGATCCAAAAGGCAATCACCGAATATAGTCCTAGCCTATCGGTTAAAACTATCGATCGCTTATTTACGATTTATGGTGCAAAAGCTGTAGAAGTATTAGCCTTGACCAGAGATAATCTGGAATTGTGTCAGTCTCTGAGTCCCGATTTACCCGATATTAAAGCTCAAATTGTTTATGCAGTAGAAACAGAGTTTGCCGAAACTATAGTAGATATTTTGCGTCGTCGTACCACTTTATTTATGAATGGCAATTATGGCATGGATTTATTGCCAGTAGTCAGCCAAACCTTACAAAAATACTGTGGGTGGACGCAAGAAAGATGCGATCGCGCCTGTGATGAATATCGCTTTTATATGGAGCATAACTGTATTCCTGATTTCCAAAAAGCTTTGGTAAAAAGTTAAATAAATTTGAATTCGAGGTTCGTAGGGGCGTTTCGCGATGCGGAGCGAGTCCTTTAGAGCGAAACGCCCGTACAGTAGGTAGGGTGGGCAAAAACAACATACTGTAAATTTAATTTTAGTAGCTTTTGTCAATTTGCCCACCTTACGGTTAATCAAATAGCGATCGCTTTAAAAGATCTGGCGATCGCGCTGTTCGAGATATTTTTGTTATTTGATAGTTAATTAACAGTATAAGTAATCTCTTCTACCTCTCCTGGCGCGCCTAAGACTTTCTTCTGCTCGTTATTAAAACTAATTACTACTCCTCCCGCGTTTCCAGCACGTATTGTTACCTCTCGCTTGCCAGTCCATTGGCGTTGAGTACCTTTAAGTAAAGTGCCTTCAAAAGCGAGCTTGCCATCTACCATTACTTTGAGCCAGCAACGCTCCTGAAGATTGATGCCTACAGTGACTGAATTAGAATCGCTCGACTGAGAAACAAATTGAGGTACTGAAGGGATGGTAGTATTTGTATTTGGGCTAGGATTTTCGGCTTGGGTAACTTCTGAATCGAGAGGAGGTTCTTCAACTGGGATCTGTTCGACTATTACAGGGCGTTCGACCCAGACAGTTATAGCCTTTGCTGAAAGCACCACCAGTATAATATACATCAAATAAAGATGAAGCGATCGCAATTGGAAACTAAACCAGTAGTTGCGTTTATCTGTAGAAACAACACGAGACTTTGCATTCGTGACATCGATTGCAGGGGTTGTTTCAAACTTAATTTCTGGAGCATCTAGCTCTCTGGCATATTTAGCGACTAAAGCCTTAATATAAAATAGTTCTGGTAACTCTTCTAGATCTCCAGTTTCAATTGCTTCTAACAACCGTTTGGAAATATGTGTCTTAGCTGCGACAGAATCCAAAGAAACTTCTTTAGCTATACGAATACGTTGTAAATTAGAGCCTATTTCCTGAAGTTTTTTTTGTTGGTCTGTGGTTAAATTACTTTTTGTCATATACTGCGCTCCTAGGTTGTGCAGCAACTTTTAAATGTTTTGGATGATAAGAATTTTGGAGAAAGTTAATTTCGGCTGGTTGAAGATGCCTGTATTTACCTAGGGGTAGTTTATCTTGACCAAGAGAATTCAAGGTGATATAACCAATCGCGGTACGATGTAACTTTTGTACTTGATAACCAAGTTTCTCAGCTACACGGCGTATTTGTCGATTTCTGCCCTCAGTTAAAATGATTTCAATAGTTTTTGATTCGCCAGATTGAATCAGCTTAATTTTTGCTGGTAAGGTTTTTTTACCGTCTAACACGATGCCTCTACGCCACAAAGCCAAATCTTTTTTGGTTGGAGGACGATCCAACTCAACAACATAAGTTTTGGGTAAGTGATAGCGGGGATGAGTCAAGCCAAGAGTTAATTTGCCGTCATTGGTTAAAATTAAAGCACCACTGGAGGCATAATCTAATCTACCTACAGGATGAATTCCAGTTCCTTGTTGGAGTTTTGTAGGTAATAAATCGATGACAGTAGTACGTTCCTGAGGATCGAAACAAGTAGATACTACTCCAGTCGGCTTGTTTAGTAATAAATAGATAAGTTGAGGGCGATCGGATATCTTGATTAACTTACCATCTACGTGGAGTGAATCCACGGTTAAATCGACTTTATCTCCCAAACTAGCTACTCGACCATTAATCTGAATTCTTCGATCTAGAATCATTTTTTCTGCTTTGCGTCGCGAGGCAATTCCCCACTGGGACAAAACTTTTTGAACTCGTTCGGACATGGAGAAATTTTTCTACCAGCAGTATAATTCTAATTTTACAGCTAGTATCCTCCTAAAATAAACGAGTTACTCAAGCTACTCATATATTTCCCAAAAAAAAGTGATAAAGTATCAGACGATTGAAGAAATTGTTATCTATTGATAACTTGGAGTTGCTGAAGAAATTTTGCATTATATAACTATAGTATGGGAGCGATCGCCAAATTCTTGTCCACTGCCGTTAAGCTTTATTTGCGATCGCAAGTCAGTCAGGTAGAACAGTTGCAGGTAAAGATTGTTGGCAAAGACGGCCAAATCCTCAAAGGGTATATTCCTCAAGTATTTTTAAGCTGTCAGCGTGGTGTCTATCAAGGACTGTATTTACGTGAAGTTGAAGTCAACGGCACTAATATTGCTTTTAATCTACCAGAGGTATTAAAAAAGAAACCTTTACAACTTTTAGAGCCTATAGCGGTAGCAATTAATTTCTGTTTAAATGCTAAAGATCTAGAATCTTCTTTGGATTCTGCTTTATTGCAAAGTGGTTTATCAGACTTATGGCAAATTATCTTATCCACCCCCAGAGTAACTCCTCTTTCCTCCGAATTAGCCAGTTCGAGTGTTGAGTGGAAGAATATTGCGATCTCCGAGCAACAATTGATTCTTTCAGGTATTTATCAAGACGATCTCGGTAGAAATAATCAAATAAATCTATCTACAGCAATAACTTTAGCCAACGATCGTACTCTGCGTTTATCTGCTCTAAAAATTGCCGATAAATCGAGTCTTTACGAGTCTATTGAAGAATTAGAGATCGATCTAGGCACAGATGTAAAAATAGAACAATTAATTGTTAAATCAGAGCAAATATTATGTTCTGGAAAGATAATTATTAACAATTGACGGAATTATCTGGTATGGCTTGCAGCAAAGAAACAGCATAGTCTAAGGCTTGTTGTCTGGTGGATATTTTAGATTCAATTTGTGCTAGTTGAATTTCTGTTAGCAGCTTGCCAATTAGAGGAGAAGGCTTAAGCTTTAATTGACGAATCAGATCGTTACCTGTAACTAAGGGTTGGGGATGTGCTACTGGATCTGCGGGGTTGAGATAACGTTCGATTAATGGCTTGAGTAATTCTAAAGCTACGCCTGTGGCGATCGCTCTAACCATCAGTACAGGAAAAATCTCTTTGACATCTAAAAACCAAAAATACTGTTGACGCAAACTCATTTGGCTAGTCATAGCTTGCAGTTGAGGTAAATATTTAACTGTTTTGGTGACGGCTTTGATTTGAACGCGGGAATATTTTAGTTGGGTTAATTCTGCTTCCGCTGCGATCGCATCTGTAGCGACAAGAGTAGCCAGTTTACTTAAAAGATCTAGTTCGGATAAATCTAAACCCCAGTTAGAGCAAAATTTAATCCCATCTTCCACTCTATCTAGCTGCTCGATTTTAGCCCGATCGCTGCTAGGCAACCAAAACTTGAATAAACCATCGGCTTCTGCTGCTGCCAGCCATTTATTACCCTGTGTAGCCGTGAAAATATAGTTGAATTCCGCCTGTACTCTTTCCGCTGCAACAGTAGCTAAAAGATGAGCGCGATCGCCAATCGCTTTTCTAGTTGCCCGTTCAATTATAAAATCTAGTTGTGCAGCCTGACGGTAAGCTCTCAGTAACCTCAAAGGATCGTCTTCTAAATTACTTGGAGAAACCATCCTGAGCAATCTTCGCTCTAGATCCGCTACTCCCCCCAGAGGATCGATAAGCTGCTGTGTTGCAAGATTGTAGGCGATCGCATTAATCGTAAAGTCGCGTCGTTTCAAGTCTGTTGCCAGACTATCTCCTTCTTGCTGGGCAAAATCTAATGTACCCTGGGGAAATACTACCCTAGCAATTTCTCTTTCTGCATCTAAGACAACAAACCCAGCACGGTAACGATGAGCGATGTCTTTAGCTATTTCGACGGCTTTTTTGGGTAAAACAAAATCTAAATCTAAAGGGGTTTTGTAGCGATGTAATAGAGCATCCCTTACCGATCCGCCAACTAAATATGCCGAATTTGGTAACTGATGAAAATCCCAGGGAAAATCTAAGCTAGCTAAATACAATTCGATCTGTTCTACAGCCATCTAAATTTATTTAAATTTATTACTCAAATAAGTTGCCCTCTTTGTTAGATTAACAATTAAAGCATGAAGCTCAGGTTAGAAGAATATGTGTATTTGTATTAACTGCCAATATGTCGATCGCTGTCAAACTTACAACGCAGTAGAAACTCAACACCAGCAACCCCACCTCACCGAAAATCCCACTTTTGAACCTATTGAACCTACGATCAACGTCAATATTCGCACCCAAGGTGAAAATATCGAAATGGAATGGGATGTAGTCGGCTGTGAAAGCTTTGTTGAGGAGATGGGTAGATGGTCTAAATTACGCCCTGGTGTCGCTGTACCGACGTAAATTACTGTTGATTAAGATTCTAGTAATAATTGACACCTTTGACCAATTCACGTCAGAATGAGGAGTAACGTTAATCTTTGTTAAGACGTTGAATGTCATTTGAGTTTTTTGATTTGGAATTCCTACAAGAAATCGCCAAAGTTTATGGTTACTGGGCGGTTTTTTTGGGAATTGCCCTAGAAAATACAGGTATTCCTTTGCCTGGAGAAACCATTGTAATCGTTGGGGGCTTTCTGGCTGGTAGTAGCGAATTAGACTACTGGCTGGTTTTAGGTAGCGCGATCGCTGGTGCGGTATTGGGAGATAATCTTGGTTACTGGGTTGGCAGAGTCGGTGGTTGGCCGCTGTTAGTCAGAATTGGTAGTATCTTCCGCATTCGGGAACAACAGCTAGAGCAAGCCAAAGATCGCTACAGTCAAAATGCTGCTCAAGCAGTATTCCTGGGGCGTTTTGTGACTATCTTGCGGATTTTTGCTGGGCCCTTAGCTGGTATTACCCAAATGCCCTACAGACTGTTTTTACTCTGCAATTTGGGGGGAGCTGCTGTTTGGGCGACTGCTATTGTCAGTCTGGCTTATTTTTTAGGTAAAGTTGTTTCCCTAGAACAAATTGTTGGCTGGGTTACTCAACTAGGAATAGCTGCATTGCTATTGGTTATTGGAGTCTTGTTAATTCCTATTGTTTGGGAGTATACACACAAGAAAATATTCTCTAGGGATTAATTTTTAATTATTCAGTTACAATAATCAACGATCGCGGTGTCGTAGAGTTAGTGGCACATAAAACCCTGGTTGACTGACAAAAGACGATCTTAAAATGACCAAAAGGCTCATCTAACAAAGATTTAAGCAGCTATAAAAATTTCAGACAGTTTCTTAATTGCAAATTGTAGGTTGGGTTGAAGGATGAAACCCAACAC
>JASJEI010000425.1 GCA_030064795.1 Pleurocapsa sp. MO_226.B13
TTCAGCGCCAAGAAATCGCTGTTAAAGTTCTGTCTAAACAAGAACCCATAACCCAGATAGCTCACCAAGAGCAAGTTAGCCGAAAATTTCTCTACCAACAAAAAGAGATTGCTCAAAAAGCTTTGCAGACTGCTTTTAACAAGGAAGAACCAGAGAATCAAGTCCTCTATTATCTGCCAGTGACTCAAACCTGGATATTTCAGTTGATTTTGGCTCTTATTTTTATCTGTCACTGTTCTTATCGAGGTGTCGTCGAGCTATTAAGAGATTTATTTGATTATTCTGTTAGTATCGGTACAATACACAATCGAGTCCAAGAAGCGAGGCAAAAAGCCCGAAAAATCAATCAATCTCAAGATTTATCATCAATTGAGGTGGCATTACTCGATGAACTATTCCAGGGTTCTCGACCCGTCTTGACAGGAGTAGATGCTAAATCTACCTACTGCTTTCTTCTAGAAGAAGTCGAGCATCGAGATGAAGATACTTGGGGCTATTATTTACTCGAAGCCCAAGAACAGGGATTGAATCCTGATTACACCATAGCAGATGCTGGGAGTGGAATCAGAGCGGGACAAAAAGCAGCTTGGGGAGAGAAGCCTTTTCATGGAGATGTGTGGCATATTTTCGACCAAGGTAACGCTTTGTGCCGAAATTTAGCTAAAAAAGCTCAGGGAGCTACAACTCAAAGAGAAAAACTGCAACAGAAGATGGAGTTAGCTAAATTAAAGGGAGAAGGAAATAAATTCTCAACTAAGTTAACCAAAGCTCGTACAAACGAAGTAATATTGCGTAAATTAGCTCAAGACATTAAGATACTCCTGTATTGGCTCAGAAATGATATTTTATCCTTGGCAGGGGAAGACTATTCGGTAAGAATCGAGCTGATGAATTTCATTATTGAAGAACTCGAACTGAGAGAAGATAAGAAGCACAAAGGGATTAGAGCAATTAGAGTGGCTTTATCAAATCAAAAAACTGATTTATTAGCTTTTGCTGAAGTATTAGACGAAAAACTAGAGAAGATTGCCCAAAATTTTCAAATTTCTCACTCTCAAGTGCGAAAGGTCTGTTTATTAATGAAGAAATCACTTTCAACTAACCGATACTGGCAGAAGTGGAATCAACTCTACCAGCAACTTTCTGCGAAATTTCTCCCAGTAATGGAAGCGGTTGAGTCAGCAATGAAATCAACCCCCAGAGCCAGCTCTTTAGTGGAAAACTTGAATTCTCGCCTCAGAAACTATTTTTTCTTGAGAAAACACCTCAATTCTGATTATCTCGACCTTCTCAGGTTTTTTCTGAATCATCGCACCTTTCTCGAAAGTCGAGTTCCTGAGCGAATCGGGAAAAGTCCCACAGAGTTGATGACGGGTGAAAAGCATCCTCATTGGCTGGAGCTATTAGGATTTAACCTTTTTCAACGTGCCTGACAATTAGGTTCTATAATAATACTTTTGTTCTGTAAGCGAAGCTAAAATTTGGCTTAATTTATGCTGCATTTGTTACCCAAAATACCCCGTTTTTGAACAACGCCATCAAAGATATAGCGAGAGGGGACTAGATCTCAAAGCTGAGGAACAATTTTGGCAATTATTTGATTCACCTGAAGTTGAATTCATAACCATTAGAAATAAAGAGTAAAAAACGGTAGTGGATGCTACTCGTAAAAAAGTTTAATAAAATATTAAGTAATGCTGCCTGTAAAAAACGGCACATTTGATTAAATAGCTTCAGAGAATAAAATTAAATGGTAATTACAGCAAATCAAACTATACAACCGCCACAAGCACCTTCGACACCAGTTGTGGCTCAACAAGCTTTAAGCGAATTAGTCAGTTATTATCGAGAGTTGGCTCAGTATCATCGCGCTTCGGTTGATTATCATCGATGATTATTAGAACAGCATTCCCAAGATGCTGAAGTTGCCGAAAAACAACTGGCAAGTATTGAAGCGATTTTACATCCTTTAACTACAGCTTCTGTCATCCAAGACGCTAATGGCAAACAGGTTCATGGAACGGGTCAAATTACATCCTTAGAAGACCAAGTCCAGGACAAGGTATCAGAAGAAGCTTCAAAGACTCTAGCTGTCCCTGAAGTGACAACTGTTGAGCCAGAGCCAGAAGAATCAAAGGTAGATGAGATAACTACTGATGATAAGAAGTCTGAGACCAAAGCCTCTAAGCCAGTTACTCAAACCTCACCTAAGAAGAATGGTCAAGCTAAAACTAGCAGTTCCAAAGCTACAAAAAATAAGAAGCCAACTAAGAGTAAGAATACTCGACCCGCTAAAAAATCAACTAAGGCATTTTCATCTCGATTACCTTACTCTGAAAAATTAGCTGCTCGTGAAACTATTGTTGATGCTGTGGCTCTGTGTTTGCAGGAATACTATCCCACCGTAATCAGTGCCGAAGAGCTAGTGAAATACTATTATCCAGAAGGACTCGACAGAGAAGCGAGCAAAAAAGCTTACGGAGCTTTTAGTAACTGTTTGAGTAAAGGAGCTGGCAAACAAGGGTGGATCAGAGCCAGCATTGGTAAATATCGTTGGCAAGATGAAGGGTGAACGGAGGCAGAAAGCAGAAGAAGCCGTTAGACACCGATAAATGGCTCTATCCCAACTATTGCGAATACTGCCACAACGGGAGCATCTCAAATGTGCAAAAATAGAAAAATGAGATATTATTCGCGAGAAGTCCTTGCGAATAATATCCATAATTAAGGCTCCTCAGATTCTCCGTCGAATCCTGCCTCCAGTAAATTTTGCTTGAGGTTCTCAATCATCTTCGTTAACTCATTGAGAATGGTTCTCCTCCCCACAGACATCACGGCTTCGATATGAGCCTGACTGCCCGCTTTGCCCAAATGTTTGTACTTGCTAAGTTTTTTTTTGGTTGAGCAGCGAAAGTTGGGGTCAGGGGTTTGCAGCTTATAGCTGAACTTCCTAGACATTCGTACTATCTTTTTCTCAAATCCTTGTTCTGCAAGGATTTTAGCTATTAGTACTTGTGTATGTGTCCATGGAAGGCATTGACAAATTTAAGCAATCGCTATATTATGATTTCCTAGACGCGAGCGCTTAAAACCCCCTTCAATAAAGCCTCAGAGCGATTGTACCCAGTCAGGAGCGTTGGCAAAATCACTTCATAGCCCTCAGCGCGAGCTTTGCTTCGTTTTTTTTAACTGGAAGTTCAGTTATAGTACCAATAAGTCTTGTAAGGCTGTCGCACCTGATACCGAGCTACCCAAGCCCCCTGGGGAGCGATTTCTCCGGTAGAAAGTAATCGCTCAATTTCCGCTTCTAAGACAGCAATAGCATCTTGAAGACGGTCAACGCGGACCAGTTTCTCAGTTTCTTCTTCAGCTTTTGAAGGTCGGGGCATAATTTTCGAGTCGTCTGGGACTCTTATTCGCGAGGAGATCTCGCGAATAAGTTGCTCCCTTAATTAGAGCTCACACAGCCAATTGTCCATTGAGATAAGCACAGCGAAGTTGAAGCATCTGAGGGACATTGGACCAGTTCCACTGTGCTCCAGTCAGTTTCAGCCGTTGGTCAATTTGTTTGACCGCTGATTCGACGGCTCCACTGCCAATGGAACTCACTTGTTTGTTTTGAACCTGATGATAATTAATCAGCCGACGGCGATGTTTTTGAAGATGTTTGAGGAATTTCTCTCCTCCCGATGGCTTGAGGGAATTGACAAGAGCAATGGTTGACTCGATTTCTCCTACCCAGAGTTGTGTTTCCAGTCGCTCAAGTAACTCGGAGTCGGCTTCAATCTTGTAAAGGTTTTCCTTCAAGTGATACCAGTCAAGAATTTCCTGCCTTTGAACCTCCTCGCCTATTTCGGCAAAAAGGTTCCAGATGCCATCATGACCGTCCCCCAGACAGTAAAGAGGATTGGCTAAGGGCTGACTATTAACCCAGTTGATTAAGGACAGGTTATCTTGAAAAAAAGCTCCGTAATAGATGCCCTGTAATCGAGCCGTTTTATACTCTTTGTAATAACATTTTTCGCCTTTGGGGCCACGGATTCTGACTTTTCCTCCATCGAGACTGACTTCAGTTAACTTTTGTTTGACATCAGGGAAATCGAAGCAGTGTCGTTGGACTTTTCTTTGTAAACTGCTATGAGAAACGGAAATTCCCGTCAGAATTTTCAGGTCGTTTTCTGCCCCTTGATAGGAAGAGTTAGCACTTAAAATCAGGCAGCATCTTTCTAGAAGGGGACTTCGGCGTTGATAGGGAGCTAATCCCAGTCGGTTGGCTTGTTTTTTCGTGATTTTTAGCGACCCCACGCAGCTTTTGAGAGTTCGCTTCCGACCTCTGCGGGTTCCAGTCTGCTTTTCGATAAAAAAAGGGCGATTTTCGGGCTGATTTGTGCGAGAGTTTGCTGCCTGACCGTAATTTCGATGCCTTCTAAAGTCTCAATTTGCTCAGAAGGAGTATTTTTGTAGAGAATCGAGCTGATTTCTTGGATACAAGCTTCTAGACGTTCTTTTTCTTCTGGAGTCATGGACATTAACGGGTAACTCATCTAAGTCTATTGTCGACCATGTGGGATAATTTGAGCCCCTAATTCTAGCTTGGGTATTATTCGCGAGGAGTTCTCGCGAATAATACCTCATTTTTCTATTTTTGCACATTTGAGATGCTCCCGCTAGACAAGTATTCAATCCCAATGACTATAATTTTTATTTCTCTAGTCGTAATAATCGTCAAAGAACTGGTTTTGCGGTACGTAAGGGAATAAATGTAGTTCAAAATGATGACTATGATGCTTTAAATGTATCTGGGGGATTAAGATATGGAACGGACATAACTGTCAGTACTGATAGTGAGAAAATTCGTTTGCTCTCTGTTCATTTAAAATCAGGTTGTTTTACTAAAGCTCTAGAGGGCTTAGGTTCTGGTCGAGGAGCTTGCGATAAGTTGAGTTTACAAGTGCCAATTTTAGAGGATTGGATTGATGATCGCGCCAGAGATGGAATTCCTTTTGCTGTCATGGGTGACTTTAACCGTCGGTTGAATATATCAGGAGATGACTTGTGGCAGGAAATAGATGATGCCGAACCTGCTAATTCCGATCTAACCAAAGTTACAGAAGGCAGAATCTCTGACTGTTTCGATGGTAAATTTCCTCAATTCATAGATCATATAGTTCTCGATAAGCAATCAACTGATTGGTTAACTCCTGATTCCTTCGAGCAGAAGCTTTACAATCAACCTCTTTCAAGAGAGGATTTTTTGTCAGACCACTGTGCGATCGCCGTAACTTTAGATATGCCTGGAACTTTCCCCGCTTCTAGTTCTGGTGGCTTGGGTAGTTCTAACCGTGATTTAGGTACTAATCGTAATGACGGTAGTTCTCCCGAAGCTATATTTGACCGCATTTCCGAGATGGAGATTGAATTACGAGATTTAAGAAGATTAATTGAATCTTTTGTTAACTAATGAATAAACATTCAGAAGAGAGCAGCGATGATCAAGTTGCTCTTTCTTTTCCTAAAATGCCAGCTATTGCTAGAGAAATATCAGTTGTTGTTTTCGCCGTAGCCATTCTTGTCCTGGGGTTTGGATTGGTTTTGCGGTGGCTACCCGAACTTCAAATGGCGATCGCATTTAAACCAGCAGTAGGCGATCGCTTTTTCAAGAATTAAAGAATTGCGATCGCTATTATAATTTTCTGACCCCATCAATGGATAATTTACACCTGGAATATTTTTGGTGTTGTTATTTGTTATTGTTGTAAAGAAAAAGGAAGTAACGCGAGGGGAGATTTGCCCTCTAGCTTGGTTGGTGAAAACCTGCCAGGTTACGGCGAGTCGATGAACCGAGAACCACACCGAGGATCTTCGGATCGGTAGGAATCCCTCGGCAACGAGTGGAATAACTTCCGACTTCTCAATAGCTATACAGGAAAAAATTCCCTAGCCAAAAATAACCAGAGCGAAATATAAAGATGAGCGGTGGAAGTTGGGGTTACGAGTACGCGAAATTAGAAGAAAAGTAAGACTTTTAGCAAAAGCCATGCACGATCTTGAGTGGGTAGATTCTGGCGATTTGAGCGCGGGTGAAGAAATAGCTGCTATTCAAGCTTTCTTGGGAGAAAATTATTCTTCCCTGGCCATAAATAAAGTAGTTAAAGATGGAAAACAAGTCATTCAAAAACTCAAAGAACTTGGTGTTGGAGAGTAACAAGGTTTGAGCTACCAAAGGAAAAAATACTGTCAATGGGGAGTTAATTATCATGACATCAATCCAACAGTTTATTTGGCATGAACTACCTTAACTTACGCGCTCCGCTTTACCATAATACTGTAAAACGATAAAACGCACCAAAAATATTTTCTTTGTTAGTCTGGCATTCATCATACAACTTTAGAAGATGGGGAATTCTGCCCTTACGTTAAACGTTAAACTTAAAGTGGTGAATCTAGTCAGAATAATCTTTCTCAACCCTACAAATTTCCATGTCTAATTTTAGTAAAAATAATCGACCACCCAACTTATCTGATTGGGTTTTTTTCGCCACTGAAAAAGACCCCAATGTTTGCCGCTTGGCTGGTGGCGATGCCGAGTATCTTCTTCGAGTTAGAGCCGCCAACAAACCTGTTATTTCTATCCATCAAGCAAGTCGTGGTAAGTATCGTTGGACGGTGGAAATGGACTTAATCGAAGGATTCGATGGTTCATATAAAGTCAAGCTGTCGCCCCCAGCCTCTAAAAAAGTGTTCGAGATTATGCACAGTATAAACAGCATCCAACCAGATGATCTACCATCGTCTCCTTTCTTTTTTTTCGGCGATGCCCAATATTCTTCTGTTGATGATGCCATCACTGTAGCCAACCAATTGGCTGCTTTACCAGATCATTCCTATGTCAAGAGGGATTAAGCGATTCAGCTAAACTGAGATCAACTGAGAAGCGGGACTTGCTCCTAGCACCAAAGCTCGTTGGCAATGGAAGTTACGGATAGCTAATTGGTTGAGTAAAATCTATCCAATCACAATCTTTGTAGTAGAAGATCTTAAGGCTAGAACCTGGGGTGGTAGATGAACCTATCCCACTAATATAATTTTAGTAATCCATAGATGAATCATTCCTCAAGCCAGAAAACCCTCGAACATAAGAGATTGACGCGACCAACGCACAACTAAACGTCTGTATTTTCTTTGAAGCCCTCGCAAAACATCTCTCTTGTTGAAATCGGGGTGTATCGTTCTTAATTGGTCTTCCACGATGTTTTTTTGATTTATAGACTCGTTTGGGAAACTGAGGTCTTATACCTCTTTTTCTTAGTCGCGATCGCTTCTCATGGCTATCATAACCTTTGTAACTCTGCTAATACAGAAAATCTTTTTCTGGGGCGACCTGGTTTACCTGTTTGAATTTTGATGCTATCGAGGAGAGGGAATACTTGTTCTCTTTCACTATCATTGGCTGCGGTGGTACGATTGGCTAATGGCATACCGTTTCCTTCGGTGATGGTATGGATTAAAATTCCCTTTCCCTTATAGCCATAAGCAACTGCTTCACCGCCACATGAGTCCAGGGGGAAAAAGAGCCATCAATCGCCCCGTAATTCCAATTAATCATGCCTTGGTTTTGCGCTATGCCTAAAACTCTGCTCTGAAGTAGCTTGAGTGTTCCATCTTGTTGCCATCGTTTTAACCATCGGTGTGCTGAACTTTTTGATGCCCATTGTTTTCCTTGAGGTACATCACACCATCTACATCCCGTAATCAAAATATATAGTAGGGTGTTTAAGACATTACGAAATGGTGCGTGTGGCATTCAGGAGCGATCGCTTTCCTTTCTTTTCAGGAAAAATATCTTGAAACAACTTCCACTTCTTTATCGTTTAATCCTTCAAATCTCCCTGGCATATTAAAGTTTTAATTGAGAACCTGATTATCTTATCAATTATTAGTGGGATAGGTTCATAATTAAATTCATTTCCAAATTGTTGCTTAATATATTGTTGTTGTTGTTGAATATATTTATTTAATGTTGTATAACTACGCGGTACGGTGTGGGCTTCCAAATCCATCGGCAACAGCAACAACAGTTGGCTTACGCCCTCTGCGTTGTCTTACATTGCCTCCTTTGGCAGTCTCCCCCGTCCCAGAGGAGAGTATTCTTATACCTTCATCTCTGCAATTTTTAGCTGCATT
>JASJEI010000426.1 GCA_030064795.1 Pleurocapsa sp. MO_226.B13
GGTAGTTTTGCTTGGTTATTCTACAGTCCCAAAGTTCAACCATCTTCATGGATGCAACCAACCAAAATTCCTACTACTCTAGTCCAAAATTAAATCTGTCTTGTGTTTGTCTCTTGCTAGTTCAGTTTGATTGTTTTATTTGTTTTTCTTATCGGGGTTGGTTGAGTTTGCCTATCGCTTTGGCGATCGCATTAAAGTTAGTTTCTGTTGCTTAAAGTAGCGATCGCCGATAGGTCGAAATCAGTACAAATGCTCGGACAGACTCAACATTCTTCATGTTTATGTAACTGAATTTGAGAAAGATTAATCTCGACAAAAATCCTGCTTATTCTCTAGCAGCTAAGGAACTAAAATAAGAGGAAATTATATCGCATAATTGTGAATTAAAACAAGAAAAATATCTCAATAATTTAATTTGATTTTTTGCATATATTCTAGCAAAAACAGCCAAATAATAATTATATTTTCTATTTTCAAGATATTTAAAAAATACAAATAATATTAAAAAGTTATAAAAAATATTAATTATAAGATTGGATATCAAATAGCCTTCAAAATACTACTTTTTTAAAATATTTATTTCTCTTTTGCAATTGCTGTATAAATAAAGTAGATTGCAGATTTTTTTGGTGTGTTGATATTTTTGCAACAAGAGCGCATTAATTGTAGCTGTTCTGAAGCATCGGTAATAGCTTTAGATTGAAAGCATTTTAGAAAAACGTCGAATCTACTTCTAATTTCTGATGTCTCTTTTTTATTGATTGAGTTAGCGATTCAGCTTCGCTAAGATTTGTGCTTTTTGTCCAAAATATAATTCTTAAAATTCTGATTTTGATATCTGATTTCTTGGAATAGCACTAGGATTTTGGCGCAAGTAACTGTGGATATTTTGATCTTTTTAATCCCTGACTTTTTCTTAACTTTATTCCTGAACTTTTCTCAACTTTTCGGGATTTTTTCTGCCGAGGATAATCGATATATTAAGAATCAAAGAAAGTCAACTATCTTCAAAAGGAGAATATTATGGTTACAATCAAAGCTTTAGGTGAGGATCAGAACGCAACTGGGGATGCTTGCGGTGCATTTTGCCTAGCAGCAATAGCTTATGGAATGGGAATAATCCCTGTTCAACAAAATTCTCCTGAAACTATTGAGTACGAACCTAACAATATAAAAATCAAAGGAACATTACATTTGGACAAAAATGCTAATGAGATTGCAAAAGAGATTTATAAAATAACTGGTAATCTTAAAAATCCCAAAAAAGGAGAATACAATTTTACCGACAAACTAGATAAAAAAAATAAGAATTCGGTTTCGGGTCTCGCGTTAGTTGCTTCAAAACTTGGTATGAATGTAAAAGTTAACCTATTAAAAGGCTGTAAGATGAAGAATCTACCAATCTACAAAGAGGAGCAAAAGCAAATAAGCAATATGAATGGGGTAGCTTTAAATGAAAATCTAGACAGTTATACAGCTCCTAATAACAATGAAGCACAAATTGTCTGTGTCAATGAACAGATTCCAACCGTTCCGTTCGCACATTGGATTGCAGTTGATAGTGATTCAGAGTTATACGATCCACGAAATGACGAACCAAAGGAGGAGGATGATAAAAACAAAAAATTGAAATTTGACAATAAGAATCTAATGATTCTCGCAGAAGGAAAATATGATTTTGCTGATCTATGGATTACATTAAGTAAAAAATAACCCTACTAGCTAGTAGACGAGGGCGTAAATATCCTTACCATTTACAAAGTTGTTAAATATATAAATTGAGACTCTTCTAATGGTAGCTTTATTTAAGCCCAGCTCCACTAGTCTACTAGTTTATCTACTAGTAGACTAGTTACTTTTGGCTAGTGCGGAGTGCTGGCACATCATGTCACTGTTGGGAATGAAGTTGCCACTACTTAGCAGTACAGCGCGGGTCTTCCCGCACGAAAAAGCTACACTCTCTCACTGAAAATAAATCAGTCAAGTAAGATACAAGAATGGGTTTCACTTCTTTAACCCAATCTTTCCCAGACACATTAATGATGAGTAAGCATCAGCGATCGCTGCGATCGCCAATTTTCTCAAAAGGATTGCATCTCTTTCAGCAACTCAATTGTAGTTGAAAACGGGCAGCAAGCCATAACTTACAGACAGCAAGTGATACAAAATCCGATTCCCAAAAAGTACCAAAAAATCGATTGTAGAGACGTAATATATTACGTCTCTACAGGGTTTAACGATTTAACCGATAAGTATTCTATGTAAACAGGATTTGGTATGAGTTACCAAAATCCACATCCACCTTTCCTGGCAATTCTCAATCTACGTATGCCCAAGAGAAACGGACTAGAATCAGCTCAAATCGTCAAAGAACTTTGTCCGCAAATGCCAATTATTATTAACGCATCAGTTTATTAGGCAATTTAAAAGGAAAGCTGAGTCAACTGTTAACCAAAAATAGTAATTAAATTTTTCCAGAATTAGTTTGTTTTTGTAGTAGCGAACTGCGTCAGCATTTTAGGTCAAAGAGATTTTATTGATGCTGTCATTGCTGCCCTTAAAAATTAGTTACCCACAAAGTTTTTCTGTCGATTTGAATTTTTAGCAACAGAACCCGAAGAAGCCCCATGATAACCTTCTTGAAAACGAAACTCCTTCCCCGTCGAGCAACTCAACTGCTCCTCCAAACGTTCGCCAAGTGGCAACAGGATCGATGCTTAGAGATGGGAGCCGCCCTATCCTACTATGCCCTATTTTCTTTATTCCCCATCTTTCTGGTAGTCACCAGTATTTTAGGATTTTTACTAGGTCCAGAAACAGACGTATTTAACCAGATTCTCAAGTTTGCTCGTGATTTCCTGCCCCCTGAGTCCTTTGCGATCGTTGAAGATACCATGGTGCAACTAAATCAAGGTAGTGTACAGGCTGGGATAGTTGGATTCCTACTCTTATTTTTGGCTGCTAGCAGTGTGTTCGGAGCACTGGATCGCTCGGTAGATAAAATTTGGAAAGCTACCAAGGATGAGGTCGAATCTGACAGCCTATGGTCAACAGCAATTTCATTTGTGGGTAAAAAGCTGATCGCGTTTGGCTTAGTTATTAGTACTGCGGCTTTTTTGTTGCTTTCACTACTTTCCAATATTGTCATCAGAATTGTGATGCAGATTATTACCAAAATGGATAGAACGATCGCGATCTTCGAGTTGAATGACTTGTTGATTGCCAGGGTTCTGCAAATTAGTTCCTCTTTTCTGGTAGTCGCGTTAGCGGTTTTGTTATTGCTGCGATTTTTGCCCTCTACCCCTACTCGTTGGAACGATCTTTGGCCCAGTGCCTTGTTGACGACTAGCCTACTGCTCGGACTGCAACAAATGGTCAGCCACAACATAATTCAGATCGGAGCGCAGTATAATTCCTATGGAGTGATTGGCGGTGTGATGATTCTAATGCTGTGGATTTATTTCACCTGCCAGATTTTCTTTTTGGGCTGCGAGTTTTCTTACGTCTATGCTCATCTGTTTGGTAGTCGTCGGCATCGACAATTGGAGTTGTAGCCGAAATTCGTCTGATTGTACTTTTAGCAGCTAACCTCGATGATAGCATTGGCTCTTTTCTCTTTGGCTGAGGCTACCATTTTGGGTTCTGGTGCCAAAAATTTAAACTTCTAGTCAATACCTGACTTTTTCTGAACTTTATTCCTGAACTTTTCGGGATTTTTTCTGCTGAAAATAACTAATACTATAGCGTTATATTATATAGCGATTTCAGCAATTTAGTATTAACTCGAGGATCTAATCAGATGTTTCATCATACTCAAGCAACACCATCAGGAGCATTCAGTTTTCTCTCGCGCTCAAAAAACTTAGATTTGCAATTTGTTCCAGATTCGACAACAAACAATGTTCTCATTGCTGATGAAGAACCCGAAGTCAGGGATGCTTTATCAGTCGCCGTGAGACGCTGGGCACAAGAAGAACAAAGAAATGTGGAAACAATCGTAGTTGAAAACGGTCAGCAAGCCGTAGCTTACATACAACAAATGAGCCGCCAAAATCCGCCTTTCCTGGCAATTCTTGACCTGCGTATGCCTCAGATGAACGGACTAGAATCAGCTCAAATCGTCAATGAGCTTTGTCCACAAATGCCAATTATTATTACCGCGTCACACGATGAGATTGACGAGCAATTAATCCAAAAAGCTGATGATTTTGCCAATCACAATTCCCAGATGGGTTTTGTAATTCGCACTAGCAGCTCTCCTCTCTTGAAAGTAGCTTTGGAGTTTGAAATTAGGAAGCTAGTATCCCCACAACAGGAGCAAGAGCCAGAAAATATCAGTTTATTCGGTAATTTAAAAGGAAAGCTGAGTCAACTGTTAACCAACAATAGTAATTAAATCTTTCCAGAATTAGCTTGTTGTTCATAGTAGCGAACTGTGTCTGCTCAAATTATTAAGTATTTGGAGTCATTAATATGTTCGAGATTGAAACCTTAAAAAGAAGCGGGATGGCTGACGAAAACTTCACAGGTAAAGGCGGCAAACGAAAAATCAACACGGGGCTCATAAAAACCTGTATCTTGACTATCGGACTGCTGGCAACGCTCACCTTAGTCAGTTGCAGTAAGGAAGACGATCGCTCTGCATCGATAAGCGATCCATCCTCATCGGTCTCTAAAAGTGAGACCAAACTATCACCGCTCTGTGAGCCCAACAATAATCTTATAGCTTCTTTTGAAACCAAACAATATTGGGTCAATATCTGCGATCGAGAGAATCAATTGTTCTTCGTCAGACAGCTTAAGTCAGATCCCAGTCAATTAATTCGACTTTCTGCCTACTGGAATCAGGATGCCTATAGTTTTTCTGCTACTAGTGGCGATACAATCTACGCTGTTAATGGAGAAGGCTTAACAGTTTGGCAAAATGGTAGTCAAACACTTCAAGATCCGATAATCAGTCATCCTGGTTCAAAGTCTAATTTTGTAAGTATTATAGAAAAATTAAACCTGGCAAAAATCCTGAAGATTATCAGCACAGGAGTACTGCTAACAACTTTATATATCTACGGTAAACCCTATATTCAAAAGATGGGGAGCAATGGTCGAGCCATCGAATATATAGTCAGTATCTTCGCTTGGCCAGGTATTGTGGTGGCTTGTCTAGCGATCGCCGAGATGCCCCTCGGTTTGCTTGCCTCTTTAACTGGTGCTTTAGCTCTCGGTTTTTCCTTTGGTTCTAAACAAGTCGTCGAAAACGCCGCTACCGTTGCCTTAAATTTACGGGATGACGTTTATGAAGCAGGGGACATTATTGGCTTTTCTGGTGATGATGATTTCTATCAAGTTTCTGCCATTACAACTTCTAGTGTCAAGCTTATGTCACTGGGGAAACATGCAGGTCGCATCCTCAATATCTCTCCTAGCGTGCTCGCACAGAAAGAGTTTGTTAACTATACCCAAGATGGTCCTGGTACTTTGTGTAAATGGATTTTCCCCATTTCTCTGAAGGCTCAGATTGCCCAACCAGGTAGAGGAGATATGACTAAGATGGAAGATGCTTTATTCAGAGCAGCCAAAGAAGTTCAGCATTGGATTATTCAGAATACTAAACATCCCGAAGCTATAGCAGCCTTTGCTGCTGAAGCTATGAAAGAAAAGGGTCGCCAGGATATTCCTGCGGGAGTGTTTTTGACCAAAGTAGAAAAATTCATCCATCACTATGTCATTGCCCTCTGGGTTCCAGGCATCGAAATTTATCGAGTGGCTTCTATTAGCAATGAGCTATTTCATCGTGCGTGGCATCATGCGGTCGAACTTCATAACTTAGAGTTAGCTACACCCAATACTGGGGATGATACAGATATCGTGGAAGCGACTCAAGCAATTGCTCAATCTCTCAGAGAAGGATTGGTTAAAGTGCAAGACTTAAATGGAAATCAGCACATTAAGACTAAAGTTTAAAGCGATCGGCTAATCCACATCATAGTTGCATATTTATCAACTAAAAAACAAACCTTAAAATTCTCTGCCGTTTCCCTATCTCAGCATCAACCTTGACCTTCAAATTTGATGTTGAACAA
The DNA here is from genome assembly GCA_030064795.1 of Pleurocapsa sp. MO_226.B13. Next base: position 6,081 of record JASJEI010000426.1, read on the forward strand.
TCGATCTTTTCCCTAATCAAGCATCATAGGTCCTGAAGAAAACAGTCTTTTTTCTTGTAAGCAGGGATTCAGACTATTGCAACCAAAGCACTACAACGTAATACTTTGTCCGCTCGATCCCAATCCTTGAACAGCAGTTAATTAAGTGAAGATTAATTCTTTAAGCGTTATCCTGGATTTAGGTATCCTGGAGAACCGTATAATTCTGGAACTTCCGAAATCTGGCGATTGAAAAATTGAAAAAATCAATTTTTCTTTTTATTACCTGACTTTTTCCTGAACTTTTCGGGATTTTTTCTAAACGGTTTAGTAGCCAAATATGAGACTAGTTGTATTGAATATTGAATCAATGTAAAAACTGAAGTTGAAAAATGGCTAAATGAAGATAAAATCAGGCATTAAATAAAATTTGCTTCAAAATGCCTGATATTAAGCTAAAAAGATTTGCGATCGCCTCTTGACTCAAACTACCGCTCGAAATCTCATTATCTTTTCCACCTGTGATGGAATCATTACCTTCTACTTCTTGCCTTGAAGAGTTAGTAATATTCTATAAATTTTTTATCTTACTAAAGACAAACATTATAGTTAGCTTTTAATTTAATATTAAATATCTGCAAAAATAGATAGACAGAAATAATCAACGCTCAAAAAGTAAGATAATTTAACTTTTTTGCGTGAAAGATTGCTCGCTAAATAATAAACTAAATATAGTAAGATCGAGTCTGTTTAATTAGTCATAATAACCCTACTTCCTTATAACTCTCACCTTCTTTCTCTCCTCTACCGACTACCTTTATTTGCCGATAAAATAACTTTCAACAGGACATAATTTAATAAACCAGGTCTATATTAAAAACAGTTAACCCAGTTACAAGGAATAGTGACTGGGCTTTTTGTTGAAACAAAATATTTTAAAACCAGTTGAATTTATCCTATAGTGGGGAGAACAAAAGTATAAGCAATAGTAACAGCAACGATCGCAATGATTAAAGGCATAATTAATCTCCTGAGTTATTTATTCAATGATTGATTGTTTTTAATTTAGCGAAAAAAAGTGACATTTCCAGAACATTTAGCAGTAAAAAATAAATTTTTAAGGCGATCGCCTTTTTATTTGAGTTGGAATCAAACTCGCGATCGCCGTGAAGTAAAATTGTCACATTATTGAAAATAAACTCGCAAGATGGTTGCAAATTGCGATCGCTCTATCCTCAGATTTTGCGCTCGTAACTTTGTTCTTGATTAACCGGGAGATAAGATAAAATTACATCGATAGAGAGATTGACAATCAAACTTTTGCAAACATACGGCGCAAGAATTTGATAGCTTCTTAATAGATTTTGCCGAGAAAAATATTAACCAAAAGATAATGTATTTCTAAATCTTTACTTAATCTTTCAATGTGAAGATAAATTTTAGGCTAAATAGATTAAATATTCAGCTATATCGGTTAATATTCAGGGCTTGGAGCCTATTTACTAGCGATCGCTTGACAGACCTTAGTGGTTGAATCAAATAGCAAAAAGTTTCCTGGAAAATAATTACTTTTTTGGAGACAAAATGTTCCAGGCCACGAAATGTTATCCCTTTTTCAATGGTGACACTAAGATCTAGTTCAAATTGCTAGAGCCTCTCCAAATAATTATTGCATTTAGTGACAACTAAATAGTTAGGGTTTCAATGGCGATTTCTTCGTCATCGATGCCTTTGACTGCCGATCTTTATATCGAGAAAATCATTTAAAACTTAGATCATGAGCAACGGAAATAGCGTAATTTTCATTCACCCAGATGGTGCGAGTCCTTCCCACTACGCAGCAGGACGATTTGCTTCGGTGGGGACAGACGGTAGACTCAACTGGGACGAGATGACCAATGCAGGGGTTTATCTCGGACATCTAGACGACCGAATTGTTGCCACTTCTAATGCTGGTGCAGTAGCTCATGCTTATGGTATTAAGCCCTATGCTGGCAGCTATGGTTTAGACGAGGAAGGCAACCCCTACACTTCCCTTTCTGGTCAAGAAGGTACGAC
>JASJEI010000079.1 GCA_030064795.1 Pleurocapsa sp. MO_226.B13
TTGGACGACTCGATTTAAGTTCGAGTTAGATACTGACGGATTGAGAAATATTATTCAGAAATACACTCAACACTTATTCCGTAAAATACTAGATGCTGGAGCATGTCAATCTTTACCAAATTCTGTTATTCTCGACCGTGAATCGTACTTGGAACTGAAGTTAGCTTGGACGGATTTACAAAAGAAAAATATAGAATTGACTCCTGAACTTCAAGCAAGATTAAAATTTGCTTTGGGTATAGGGTCTCACAACAACAGAGAAATCGAACTAGCTAAGCAGTATTATTCGGAAAGTTTGGAATTTTGGCAGCAAAATAATAAACTAAAACAACAAGCTTGTTTGTTATTCTGTCTCGGCTTGCTGTATAGACAAAAAGCCGTATATTCTAAAGAGTCTACTAGCTACTCCGATAATTGTAAGCTAGCCAAAGAAAATTTTCAGCGATGTATTCACGTTTTAGAGCAAGATGAACGTCCCGATCTTTTAACAAACTTTATTATTGCTCTAGGAGAAGTACTGCAAAGACTCAAAGAAACTTCAGAACTGAAAAATATTGCTCTGAGGTCAATTGAGCTTTACAAAATTTATCCTCATCCTATCAAATTAGCTCACACTTACGGACTATTAGCCTATGTTTTTAAAGAAGAAGAAAAGTGGGAATTTGTTCGAGAAAATGCGGAAAAAGCAATTCGGATTTTAGCAGAACAGGAATGCTGCTCAGAACTTGATACTTCAACCGTTCAAAGTTTTAATTTAGATTTTGCAAAACGAAACTATTTAGGTTGGTACTACGCATTATTAGCAGAATCTCTAACTCATTTAGATGAAAAAGAAGAAGCAATTAAAAACTTAGAGAAAATTGTTTTTATTGACTTGAAAGATAAACCAGACTTAGATATAGAACCTAGAATATATATTGCTCTGTCGAAACAGTTACAAGAACTTTATCGTGAAAAAAAGGAATATAAAAAAGCTTTTCAGCTAAAAAGAAAGCAAGTTTCTATTGAGCAACAGTATGGTTTTAGGGCTTTTGTTGGTGCGGGGTTTTTACAGCCTGAATTTCAGCAACAAGGTACAGAAAAAATTAGCATTGTTGCTCGCGAAATAGAGGCTTCGGGTCGAAGCGAAGCTTTAAAACAATTAAGAGGAAAAATCAGCAATTATCGTAACAAGCTAACTGTAATTCATGGAGAATCTGGCGTCGGTAAAAGTTCTCTTATAAATGCGGGATTAATACCAGAGTTAAAGCAACAAGAATTTATTAGAAATAAAAAAATCATTCTACCAAATATTATACGAAAATATAGTGCAAATAGATGGATTATAGATTTATGGGAATCTTTAAAAAAGAGAAAATTTGATGGAGATAGAGCAAAATTAAGTAAACAATTATGTAAAGATATTCTAGAGCAAATCAAAAAAAACACAGACTCTAAGTTTATAACAATCATAATTTTCGATCAACTCGAAGATTATTTTTCTTCGTGTCAATCGAAACCAGATAAACAAATATTTTATAACTTTCTCAAGGAAATTTTCAAAATTCGTTCAGGAGTAAAAATAATATTTTCAATTCGAGAAGAGTCTTTACACAATTTAGTAAAATTAGAGAATTATTTAAGCCTAAAAGACATTGGGATCGATCTTTTAAGTCATGATATTCGTTACCCTATAGTTAATTTTTCAAAAGACGAAGCTAAATTAATTATTGAAGCTTTAACAGAAAGAACAAAATCTCCTCTGGAATCAGATCTAATTGAACAATTAGTAGAAGATTTAGCTCATGAAAATGAAGTTAGCCCTATCGAACTACAAGTGGTAGGAAAAAAATTAGAAGAAGATAGAACTACCACTATTGATGAATATCATAAACTTGGAAGTAATTCTAGAGATAGAATTAGAGAACTTATTAAATCTTGGCTAGATAATGCTATTGAAGATTGTGGAGAAGATAATAAAGAAGCAGCTTTGGAAATATTATATCAACTGACAGGAGCAAAACAAACAACAGAAAAAAATGTTCGTACTTTAAAAACTAAAGGAGAGCTGTTTAATGCAGTCAAGAAATCAAGGCGAATCAAAACTTTGTCTACTAGAAAAGTCAACTTTATTTTAGAAGTCTTAATAGGCTCTGGAATTATATTTACAATTTGGGAAGATAATGAATATTACTATCAATTAATTCATGGCTATTTAACTACTTATATTCAAGAAAGTCATCGCGAATATTTCCAAGAAATTCAGTCAATAGATAGGCAAATAGAACAATTAATTAGTAGACTAAGCTACGATGATTATTTTGGTAAACTAAATTCAATTGTAGAACTTGGAAAACTGAATGATATCAAAGTATCAAATCACCTTAAAAATTATTTAAATAAACATAAAAAACACAAAATAGGAATTCGCTATCATATCTTTCATGCACTTGCTCAACTTAGGGATTATGAAGCTAGAGAATTACTCATTCAAAAAGGTCTAGAAGATCCTGAACCAGTAATTCGAGCTCATGTTGCTCGTTTGTTAGGTCAATTGCATGAAAAACGAGCCAAAGTTAGCCTTATTTCTAAATGTAATGATGACTTTGATTGTGTAAAAATTCAGGCAGCTTTAGCTGTGAATAAACTGGGAGAAAGTTTACCTATTAATGAAAGCGCATGCCAAAAGCAACTAAATCCCTTGATGGCTTTTGTTCTTATAAAAGGTTCTGGTAGTGCATCAATACGCTTAAAGTCGCTAAAAAGAATAACAAAATTTATTAATCACAAATCATTAGGAGTTGTAGAAGGTGGACTAATTTATGGAGACTATGATGTCATAGTTAAAGTTTTAGCAGAAGATATTGAATCTCTAAATGAGCTTGTTATTAGAAAAATTCAAAGTTTAAAATGGGTTGTATCCACTCGTACTCTCATTTCTATTAATGAACCTAGAATATATTATTGGCGCAGATGCGATAAAAGTATAGAAACAAAATTAGTTTCCTATGCTCTCATAAAAACTAATGTATTGGGTGCTAACAGTTTAATTTCTTGTTTAATGGATATAGATGGAGTTTCTGAAGTTACTGCGGTATATGGTGAATATGATGCTGTAGCTAAAATTGAAGTAAGCAAACCTGAAGAAAGAGATGAAATTTTAACCAGCAAAATCAAGAGGCTTCCTTCTGTCGAAATAGCTCATAACTATTCTGTAGCAACATCTAAAAACAATTCTTACTGGGAAGAATCTAATAATTTAAATTTATACGATGAGTACTGTCTTGAAAATCCAAATGTTTTATCTTCTTCTTTGAAGTCTTCAGACGCAATCTAAGGAATTTAAAATTACTTACATAAATGGTTGTTAGTTACCAGTTATTTGTTTTAGTTGCCTGATCACTTTTTTACGTTCATTCTTAACTTTTATTGACTCTGCTTCCAAACCTTCCCTCTGCTGCCACATACTCAACATTTGCGTTGTCGAACCATTACCAAATTGGTAGTCTATTTCAATAAGCTGACGTTGTTGATTATAAGTAGCTAACTTGGACTGAGCCAAAGCATATTCCCTCTCTGCTGCTTCATACTCCAATACCAAAGCCAAAACCTCTTCTGTCAATTGCGATTTAACCTCGGCTTTGCGCCTGTGCAGATTGGCTCGATATGCCTCTAATTCCGCACTTTTAACTTCTAGATCGGCGATCGCTATATTATCCCTCTGCACGTCTCCCCCACCGAGAAGATTTGCTGCAATACGTAGGGGGTCGCTTGATATGTAGTTAGTCCAGCGTTTTTTAGAAGTATGGTCGATTCGTTTTTCTGCCACAACTAATCGCTTGTCAATCAGGGTAATTTGTTCGTCTAGGGTAACTAATTCGGGAGAATTGGCGATCGCTTTGGCTGTCAATAGTTCAACACATTCGCTACTGCTACTCAAACAGGGTAACTCTGGATGATTAGGGTTGGGCTTGGGTGGTTTGTTTAACTTCTGTATTTGGAGTAGATTTTCCTGTGCTGTTGGCGACGGTTGGGCGATCGCTGCTGACTGCCAGAGTAACAACGGCAGTGAGATTATGGTCAGATTGACCAGTCCATTTAACCTTTTTGATAGTGCCTTCATAGGGTGCGCGTACTGTCGAGAGTTTTTCTATTTGGTAGTCGAGAGCTTGTATCTGAGTTTCAATTTGGGCTTGACTGTATTCCCTTTCTGCTAGCAGTCGCTCTCTTTCTGACTCCTGGCTGGCAATTGCTTGATTTTGTTGCTCAATGGCGATCGCCCGTCGGGTCTGTTCTAGCTGTCTCTGATATTCGATGTATGCCCGTTTTTCCTTAGCAGTAGTAAGTTTGCTCTCTTGCACTTCTAGCTGGATTTGTGCCGACTGTCTGGCAGCTTCTAGGTTTTTTAGGTTGGCTTGTTCGTGTTCAATTACAAGTTTCAAATTGCCTTCTTCTTTAGATCGATGACTGGGGGAAGCCTGAAGTTGAGTGAGAGAGTCAATTTTTTTCTGCTGGAGGGCGATCGCTCGTTCGGCTTCGGTTAGTTTTTGCTGATGAAGTTTGATGGCAGCTTCTTCTTCAGCATAAGAAACTGGTGGTAATGGACTAATTTCGGGGATCGGCTTAGGTTGAGAAATTGGGGTTAATGGTAAGTTAAGTTTTTCTAGGGATAGCTGTAGCTGTTTTTTCTTTGCCTGTAAGCGGTTACGTTCGGAAACGCGATCGCTTAATACTTGTCCTGCATTTATCTTGTCTCCTGGTTTTACTTTGAGGTCTTGAGGATTAGATAAGGTAAGTTCAATTTTGATATTGCGAGGTTCTAAACGATTTTTTCTTCTTTCTGGTATTGGGGTCAGAGGAGTTATAGGTGCAGTAAGGTCAGCGATAGCAACATTTTCCGTTGGGCGACTGTTAAAAGGTATGATTTCACAGCCGACTAAACTAATCATGATTCCTGCTGCTGCCAAATACGACCATGTTTTTACAGGTAGTAAGTTCGGGCGATTGAGAGAATCGTTGATACTAGAATTATCTACCAATTGGTTCAACTGAAAACTGTTTACAGTAGATGGAATAGCAGCACTAATAGTCATTGCAGGAGATACACTAACAGTATTTGTTTCGCTACCATCACCATTACTCAGATCGTTTCTGGGTGGTAACAAATCGGAATTCTGACGGTATTTTTTCCATTTGCTGATTAACTTGCGAGAACAGCCAACTCCTGTAGTTTCTCTAATGTATTCAATAAGTTGGTTATAAGAAGCGTCGAGAGGTGCGTTGTCGAGTGCTTGAAATACCTGTCTGATTCTGCGCCAATGTGGAGTGCCTGGGGTTGGGAACTGTAAATGGTTTTCAGTAGAGAGTGAATGATTTAGATTCTTGGTATCGGACTTCTTTTGACTCCTTTTGGCTTCCCCTGGTAGAGACTTGTTTAAACTTGGTTTAACTTGTTCTGGCGATCGATCTAGATCCCCCCAACCCCCCTTATTAAGGGGGGGAGATAGGTTTTGCAGCAAGTTTTTATTGACTTCGGTATTGAGCCAATCGGGAGAATTATTTTTGAGAAACTTCCTAACTTTACTCAGCATCTTCTAAACGTTGGTAATAAGGCTGGATTTCCAGTATTTCGGCATCTTTACCAAAGCGACAGAGGGCAGTTAGAGGTTCTAAGGCTGCTACTCTCTTCTCGGCGAATCTGAATTTCTTGGCTACTTTGGAGCATTCTGAAGCATCAACTGGTAGGACAATCTTTGTAGCTGAGTTACCGATTACTTCATGACTTAGGTGACGTTCGCTTTGAGATGCTGTTACCAAAGCTAGACCGTATTTTCTACCGTCACAAATTATAAAATCGCAAGCACTACCTTCTTTTTTGGGCATTTCCTTGGCTTCATCTATAATTAAATAGGTCTTGGGTAATCTGCCCTGTATCTCTCCCTGTAAGCGATGTTGGTTCATTAACTGCCATGCCAGAGATTCGGCTGCGATCGCTCTTAGTTCGGTGGGTAATTTGGATAGATCGATCCGTACCAGTTTCTCGTTAAACTCTGGTTGGGGACGGCTGAAGACTCCATACTGAAAGGTAGCAGCTAGTTTTAGCTTTAATTTCTGACTCTCTTTGCACTCGGTTCTGAGGGTGGTTTGGTTGAGGGGTGGTTTGTGTAGCTGAATTAGGTAGTTTTCTAGCTTAATTAACTCCTGCCAGTCGGATAGATGTTCGTAGTAGCGAATTTCTACCTGTTCCCCTGGATAGCGGTCAGACCCCGCGCCGACGTAAGGCGCAAGGGAACGCTGACCAAGATGGTCTTTGAGCAGGTAACGAATGTGGTGGTGTCCGTCGATGCGTTTTTGGATGTCTCTGGCTGCACCGATATAAACCAGTTGGCTCTGATGGAAGATGAAATAGATACCACTGGCGTTGGGTTTACCTAATGGTAAATCCCGAACACAAATACTTTCGGCTAATTCCTTCTTCTCTTCATCTTGAAATGCCGTAGCTACTCTGCGGTTAAGTTCTTCCTCGATATCATCAAAATTAGGAGGCTCGAAACTCCATGTCTCCTGTCGCTCCTGAACTATACCCCGTTTGAGGTAGCAGGTTTTAATAATTTCAATCAGCATCCCTTCCTGATTAGGACCAAGACGTAGGGATTTCTTCAATATCCCCGCCATCTGAATCGCCTGTAAATTCGATCCTCCCCCTTCAGGGTCGAGATTGACTACCAACGGATTAATACCGTGAGGAGATGCCATGTGTATCGGATAGCAAGTCTCGCCGATAATCTCCTGGTCGCCGTGAAAATCTAGCAGGATAATCTGCATCTCTGGGTATGTCTGACGGAGAGAAAAAGCGATCGCCTTCAACGTCTGCGTCTTACCACTACCCGATGCCCCAATAGCCACAATATGCCCGTTGGGTAAGTCTTCGGGATTCCAGTAATAACCTTCTCCCAAATGAATACCTTCTTCTTCTAGGGATTGGGTATTTTTGGTCGGTTCTGGTTTGAGTACGGCTACTGGTAAGGGCTTTTCTTTCCTGGCAAACATTGACGAGGTATTAGTTAGGGGGTTTAATACCTGTTATCGTCTATGGTTGGGGATTTTTGGTGTGATCTGGATTTGAATTAGGTCTACGATTGTTTATTTTTTCTATCGATGCTTGTAACTTTCATAGATTAATGGCGTAAAATCTTCAGAGTTATTTGGCGCAATACAAATTAACTGCTGTGATTTTTTTTTATTTCAGTTGTGGCAATCGACCAATCCAACTTGAGAGTTTTGGTAAATCTGTAAATCTATATTGCATTACACTGTCGGTTTAATTTTTTGCGACACAACCTTCAACTTAATCAAGTTCTCATGCAGGTAATGTTAAGTTTTGACTTAAATGTGTTTTTATCATAGGAAAACTGAATTATTATTTAGGGCGTAGTATAAAAAACGATTTGTAAATACTTAAAACAATCGGTTCTACAGAAGTTGCAGTATTGAACTCGGTAAAAACATCTATCTACTGACAGTTTGAGCAAAAAGTAGACAAAATCAAACTATTAAGAACTCAAAGTTTTGTTGTGCAAGACTTTTAATGATTAGTTTCTAACAGTTTTACATTGCAGATTCGGTAGAGCCAAACAATCTGAGAGTCTGAATAAGTAACAGAACTCAAATATTCTGATTTTACTTATTTATTTTATTCGTTGAGGTCAATTTTTATGACCACCGCAATCTATCCTGAGACCACTTCAATATCTGGACTGCAAGACCTCTGGTCAGAAACACTTGGAGTTCTTGATGTTTGTGTTGCTATTCTAGATGGCGCGGTGGATCGATCTCATCCTAGTCTTGTAGGTGCAACACTTATTCAACTAGACCCTCTGATTCCAAATGTTTCCAACCAGGGTTCTGCTGCTCAACATGGAACTCATGTTAGTAGTGTTATTTTTGGTCAGCATCATGAATCGGTCAAAGGGATTGCTCCTCAATGTCGAGGTTTATTAGTTCCTCTCTTCACCGATGGTAAAGATGGAGGAATAGCTCCCTGTTCGCAACTCGATCTCGCCAGAGCCATCCTTTTAGCAGCAAATCACGGTGCTAACATCATCAACATCAGCGGTGGACAACTAACATCAAGTGGAGAAGCCGATCCGCTCCTGGCTAATGCTGTACGGCATTGTCAAGACCATAACATTCTGATTGTGGCAGCAGCGGGCAATGAGGGATGTGACTGTTTGCATATTCCTGGTGTCTTGCCATCAGTTCTGACGGTAGGTGCGATGAATGGTTCGGGAATGCCTCTGAATTTCAGTAATTGGGGGGAGCAGTATCGCACCCAAGGAATTCTGGCATTGGGGGAAAACGTACCTGGAGCATTACCAGGAGGGGGTATTACAACCAGTAGTGGAACCAGTTATGCCACGGCTATTGTCTCTGGTATCGCAGCACTGCTACTAAGTCTCCAGGTCAAGCAGGGACAAGCTCCCAATCCTCAAGCGGTTAGATCTGCCATTCTACAAAGTGCGATCTCCTGTGAAGACCAACCTTCCCCTGACTGTCGTCGCCTTTTGGCAGGTCGCCTCAATGTAAAAGGAGCTATGTCAATCATTCTGCAACAAGGAGAAGTTATGAATGAAAATGTAGAAGTAGCAACGGTGCAAACTGTACCTACTGAGGAAGCGAAGCCGACACAGCCTCACGACCAACAACAAATTCCTGCTGTGCAGGCAGCAACTTATAATGCTCCAGCTTCTGAGATGATACGAGAAACAGTAAAAACCCAAGGTTCATCACTTCAAGTGCAGAAGCAGGTGAATCCCAACGGAATATCACCTGCTGAATGTAGTTGTGGAGGTGGCAGCAGTACACCAGCACAGTTGGTCTATGCTTTAGGACAGCTAGGGTATGACTTCGGTACGGAGGCTCGCCGAGACTCTATTCAGCAGCATATGGGAGAAGGGGCTAATCCTCAAGACCCTCAACAACTGTTGACATATCTTGAGGAAAATCCTTGGGACGCAGCAGCCATTACCTGGACACTCAGTTTAGATGCCACACCCATTTACGCGATTCTTCCTCAAGGTGCTTATGCTACCCAGGGGTATGAACGGCTACGCCAGTTTCTCACAGAACAATTGACTGAAGGTGTTGAGCGTATCTCAGTTCCTGGAGTAATGATGGGGCAAGTGATGCTAATGTCTGGTCAGACTGTGCCTCTAATTTTGCCCACCCTGCGCTGTATGTATAGCTGGACAACATCAGCCTTGATTGAAGCAGTCTGTGGTAGTTCTCCCGATGAGTCAGCATCGGATCAAATTCGAGAAGCTTACTTACAAAGCTCTCAGTCTGTAATCAATTTCCTGGAACGAGTTTATTATGAGCTTCGTAATTTGGGTATTACACCCCAAGAAAGAGCCATAAATTACTCAGCCACTAATGCTCTTAATGTAGAACAGATTTTCGAGTCTGCGATTCGAGGGGAGATGGATCTTGATACGATTGATGTGGAACCTAGTCCCCTGTGTCGTCAAGGCTCTGAGTGTTGGGATGTAAAACTTACGTTTTTTAATCCCAGCAGAGTATTTGAACAAGCTCGAAAAGTCTATCGCTTTACTGTTGATGTGAGTGATGTTTGTCCAGTGAGTGTCGGAAGAGTGCGATCGTGGTTTATCAGATGACAAGTCCTAATTGTTAACTAATACCTTGTAGCGTCTTTATGTCCAATATTTTTGTTTAAGAGGATAAAAAAATGAAACTTCCAATTCAGTCACAAAATATTATGCGTAATACTTTTGAACAAGCGGTGAAACGACAAGCTATATACCCTGCACAATTTTCACCGTTTTTTCCATCTTTTGGTGGCTTACGTTTTTGCTATTGTAGGACTAGTCTTGATGAGTGTAAGCTATTTCTTGGAACTGAGGAAACCTGTAACAATTGTGGTAGTTGTCTTCCTACTTTCCCCTTACTAAGTTTATGAGCATCTAAAGAAAATCCACAGCAAAAATATCCAATCAAGGAACTATTTGAGATATGGTGTCTGCAAATCGTTTGCCTGAATTAGGTTTTTGAGGATTTTGTACGGACAAACGAATAACTTGATACTTAACTTTAGCTATTTGCTGTGGTTTTAGAACACTGTCAAAAGAGTGCTTTTGCAAGAATTTACCAAACACTATTATTTACAGTACACCTACTAGCAAGTTGCTACTCTGCTGGCAGTAATTTAAAAAATTGTCTGCAACAGTACCACGATTTTTAACCGTATTCCAACTAGCAAAAGAAAAACAATGGCACATTCAGATTTTGCTTGGATTCATTTTGGTTTTAATTTCAATGTAAATAATACTACAGCTACTCAGACATTCATAATTGAGGGTAATCCTCTCAATGAAGGCAACGGATACCTGCTTATTCAAGCTCGCGATGTCGAGCTAGACACTCATCAAATTTCAATTAACGGACAGGATTTGCCTAGCTTCGATCTTCCAGGACAGTTAGCTGTTGCGACCCGAAATCATAATCGCTTCGACCCGAAATAATGTCATTAACGGGCCCACATTATTTGAGAATAAAACTCGCTCAGACCCACATTAATTGAGAATAGACCCAGATTATTTGACACT
>JASJEI010000080.1 GCA_030064795.1 Pleurocapsa sp. MO_226.B13
AAAGGATTAGCTCCGCTTCCCTAAAGGACTAGCCCTAAAGGATTAGCTCCGCTTCGCTCCGCGTCCTTCGCGTCGCCCATCTTAAGGTTAGTTGTCACTTACGAAAGGGAATGTCGGTCAAAACTAATATTGCCGAGAAGATGGCTACAACCCCTGCGAAAAACATCGGCAAGACAACTAGCAGCACGAGCATATATTTGAATGCATTTTCCATTTATTAGCCTCCGACATTCTTTATTTCTGTAAGGGTAATTTGTAAATCGTCCCTACTCTGCATTACCTCTCGGCAATACTTCTTCGGGGAACTGAAAACCTTCGTGGGGTTGGTCTTGGGGGGCCATCCATGCCCTCAAACCTTCATTGAGTAGAATATTTTTGGTATAAAAAGTCTCAAAACCAGGATCTTCTGCTGCTCGTAGTTCTTGGGAAATAAAATCGTAGGCTCTGAGGTTAAAAGCTAAACCCACCATACCAATGGCACTCATCCACAAGCCAGTTACGGGTACGAATAGCATAAAGAAATGCAGCCAGCGTTTATTGGAAAAGGCAATGCCAAAAATCTGCGACCAAAAGCGATTTGCCGTGACCATCGAATAGGTTTCTTCGGCTTGGGTGGGACTAAATGCCCCAAAAGTATCAAATGCTTCGGCATCTTTAAACAAAGTATTTTGTACCGTCGCCCCGTGAATGGCGCAGAGTAAAGCCCCGCCTAAAACTCCCGCTACTCCCATCATGTGAAAGGGATTGAGGGTATAGTTATGAAAACCCTGGAAAAACAGCACAAATCTGAATATACCAGCAATTCCCAAACTAGGAGCAAAAAACCAACTCGATTGTCCTAAAGGATAGACTAAAAAGACGGCGACAAAGACAGCGATCGGTGCAGAAAAAGCGATCGCGTTATAGGGACGCACTCCGATCAGTCGAGCAATTTCAATCTGTCTGAGCATAAAGCCAATCAGTCCCAGAACTCCATGGAAGGCGGTAAATGTCCATAAACCGCCAATCTGACACCAGCGCGTAAAATTCCAATTAGCTTCAGGGCCCCAAAGCAACAAAAAAGAATGACCCATACTATCGGCAGGAGTAGACACCGCAGCGGTGAGAACATTGCAGCCTTCAATGTAGGAACTAACTAAGCCGTGAGTATACCAAGCACTGACAAAAGTAGTCCCCGTAAACCACGCGCCAATTGCCAGATAAGAACAGGGAAAAAGTAATAACCCCGACCAACCAATAAACACAAAGCGATCGCGCTTGAGCCAGTCATCGACTAGTTTAAACCAGCCTATATTTGATTCTGGTAAATCTATTGCAATAGTCATATTTAAAAATTATTTGTTATGTGTCAGTCAATGTTGATTACTAGCTATTAGCTTTTAGTGCTTTTAGTTTTCAAACTACGCCAGGAAGACTTGAAAGGAAAAAGCTGAAAAACATTACAGTTGCCATGACTACAATCAATGTCAGGATAGACATGATTTGTACGCTATTAAAAACCTTGGAAAAATTCTGCATTTTTAAATCTCCTAATTTTTTGATTGAACTGTTAATTTTGTTCGATTAACCCGAGTTCAGAGTTCGCAGTTCGCAGTTATTATTAGACCTATACGCAAAAGAAAATTAATCATGAATTTTATCTGTGTTCATCTGTGTTCATCTGTGGACAATCTTAAAACCAATAACTTTCGCAAGAACTCTATTCTCTTAATGAAATAATCGAGTATTCGAGTAGCTCGAAAGTTATGAATTAGACAATTTCGAGCTTGCTCGAACTGACGTTGGGTTAAACATCGATATGTTTCGGTTAGACTTCGTAGATTGGGTTAAACGAAAGTGCAACCCAACAAAAGCTTATGGATGTTGGGTTACTCTTCGAGAACGCTTGCGCGTACGTACCTCAACCCAACCTACAAAAATAGCCGATCGCTTTTTTAATCAATATCTCCCATCGATAAAACAGGTTCGTCCTCTCGATCGATGCCTCGTTCAAAACCAGCAGCTTGCGCTCTCGCCCTGCCTGCGTGCCACCAATGACCCACCAGGAAAAAGAAAGCTAGAATAATGTGCGAACCTGTCATCCAGGTACGAATGGAAAGAAAATTAAAGCCGTTGGTTTCAGTCGCCAAACCAGCTACAGAGTTAATCGAACCCATCGGTGCTTGCACCATATACTCCGATGCCCGTCGCGCTTGCCAGGGTTGTACGTCATTGCGGAGTTTATCGAGGTCTAAACCGTTGTCTCCCCGTAGAGGTTCGAGCCAAGGCCCGCGAAAATCCCAAAAGCGCATGGTTTCACCGCCAAAGATAATTTCGCCTGTGGGCGATCGCATTAAGTATTTACCCAAACCTACTGGCCCTTGGGCGGTGGCAATATTTGCCCCTAAATCTTGGTCGCGCAGTAGGAATACCAGAGATTGCGCTTGGGAAGCTTCGGCAACAGTAGGGCCGTAAAATTCACTGGGATAGGCAGTATTGTTAAACCAAATAAACATGGCTGCGATAAATGCTTGACCTGCTACATTGCCCAAACTTTGAGAAAGATAGGCTTCTCCCGACCAGATAAAAACTTTGTGAGTCCATTTAAAGGGAACGGTCAAAACGTGCCAGATCCCACCAGCGATTAGGATACTGCCCATCCAAATATGACCGCCGACTATATCCTCTAGGTTATCTACACTGACTAGCCAACCACTACCACCCAAAGGATTGCGGAAAAAATAACCAAAAATAACTCTGGGGTCGAGGGTAGGATTTGTCACCAGACGGACATCGCCCCCTCCTGGTAGCCAGGTGTCATAGATACCGCCCCAAAACATCGCCTTACAGACTAAAAGTAGGGCAGCAACACCTAAAGCAATCAGATGATAGCCCAGGATCGAGGTGATTTTATTCTTATCCTGCCAATCAAAATCGTAAAAGCCAGATAGTTTGCTGGGGCCTTTTAAAGAATGATAGAGTCCCCCAAGTCCCAATACTGCCGAACCAATCAGGTGCAGAATGGCGATCGCCATAAAGGGAAATAAACTAATAACTTCTCCTCCAGGCCCCACGCCAAAACCCAGAGTAGCAATGTGGGGCATTAACAGGCAACCCTGTCTAAACATCGGCAGATCGGGGTTGAAGTGCGCCACCTCGTAGAGCAACATTGCCCCCGCCCAAAAAGCAATCAAGCCAGCATGGGCGACGTGCGCTCCCAAAAATCTGCCAGAAAGATTAATAAATCGAGCATTTCCCGCCCACCAAGCATATCCCGTCGAGGCTTTATCTCTGCCTTCCCTGGCGGGATTGATATCGTCTCCTGCCGTGGCGGTAATATTGACAGTTAAATCGGTAAAAGGTGTTTCCATATATATTTTTGTTAGTCGTTAGTAGTGGGTAGGGTGGGCAAAATTATCTTTCGGATCGGTTGTTAAGCCCACCTAACTGATTAGCTAATAACCATTTATTAACTCAGGAAAAAGAGGTAAACTATTCTGTTGTTTTGTCGTCTCAGACAAACCCAAGTTGGCATCGTAAATAACGTCCATCCAAGTAGGAATGGTTCTATCCTGGTTAATAATCGTCGGTTGTTGAAAATTGAATCCTGCAAAGTCAAAGGCTGCGATATCTATACCAATGGCTGCCGACCAAATACCCGCGACGGGAAAAGCAGCTAAGAAAAAGTGGAGCGATCGCTTATTAGGAAAACTCAGTCCCAATAGACTACGTTGATAGTTTTGGGATTTCTTAAAGCTATAGGTAGGTTTTTTTTGACCTAATTTATAACCCTGATTAAGAGAAGTGGAATTGTTTGTGTGACGAATCAAGCTAGAGGTAACAATCGAGCCGTGCATCCCACAAAATAAGGCACCGCCCAAGACTCCCATAACTCCCAACTGATGAAAGGGACTGAGCAAAATATTGTGCTCCGCTTGTAGCCGAAACATAAAGTAAAACGTGCCAGAGATTCCCAAGGGCATCCCTTCGGAAAATCCACCCTGTCCGAGAGGATAGATAATTAGTACTGACACCGCAGCAGCTACAGGAGCGGTAAAAGCGAGAGAAATCCAAGGACGCATACCCAAGCGGTAGCTTAATTCCCACTCCCGATCTTGATAGGCAATGATGCCAATAATAAAGTGCAGCACGATTAATTGATATGGGCCCCCATTATAGAGCCATTCATCTATTGAGGCTGCTTCCCAAATCGGGTAAAAGTGCAAACCAATCGCTGCGGAGGTAGGTACTACCGCTGCGGAGATAATATTATTCCCATCCAGTAAAGAGCCAGAGATAGGCGATCCGAGTGGATCTAAATTTACTGGCGGTGCGATGACGATCGCAATTAAAAACACAATACTGGCAGTTAGCATCGTGGGAATCATCAGTACCCCAAACCAGCCAATATAAATACGGTTGTTGGTACTAGTTATCCACTGACAAAATCTCTCCCAGGGGTCAATCTCCTCCAACCGATCTAAAATGGTCGGAATGTTATAATCTGGTCTAGTTGAAGATCTTAATAAGCGATTAGCCTCTAGATAGGTTTTGCGATCGCGCTGTATCATTTATTGGTGACTCCTTACTGAAAAGACAGGAATAATTGATTTCTAATTAGCTATTAATTGCGGGGGCGGTAAGAACTATAGGTGCT
Source organism: Pleurocapsa sp. MO_226.B13 (assembly GCA_030064795.1). The sequence goes on from JASJEI010000080.1 coordinate 4,637, forward strand.
GCTTCACCGCAAGCTAAATCCAAAGGAAAGTTGTGAGCATTGCGTTCGTGCATTACTTCAAAGCCCAAATTGGCACGGTTAATTACATCTGCCCAACTAGGAAGCACTCGTCCTTGAGAGTCGAGAATTGACTGGTTGAAATTAAAGCCATTGAGGTTAAATGCCATAATGCATATCCCCAACGCAGTAAACCAAATACAAACTACAGGCCAAGCTGCTAAGAAAAAGTGGAGGTTGCGACTGTTTTGAAAACTGGCGTATTGAAAGATCAAGCGACCAAAGTAGCCGTGGGCTGCCACAATGTTATAGGTTTCTTGTTCTTGACCGAATTTGTAACCAACGTTTTGGGACTCATTATCGCTGGTTTCTTTTACTAAGGAAGATGTCACCAGAGAACCGTGCATAGCTGCAAAAAAAGACCCGCCAAACACTCCCGCTACCCCCAACATATGGAATGGGTGCATCAAGATATTATGTTCGGCTTGGAAGACAAACATAAAGTTAAACGTCCCGCTAATGCCCATGGGTAAGCCATCGGAAAAACTACCCTGTCCGATGGGATAAATCAAAAAGACCGAGACAGTTGCAGCCAAAGGCGCGCTAAAAGCAACGCAAATCCAAGGACGCATACCCAAACGGTAGCTGAGTTCCCATTCTCTGCCTAAATAGCAACAAAGAGCGGGAATATAGTGAAAAGCAATCATTTGATAAGGCCCGCCATTATAGAGCCATTCATCCATGGAGGCTGCTTCCCAAATCGGATAAAAATGTAACCCAATGGCATTAGAGGTAGGGACTACGGCAGCAGTAATAATATTATTGCCGTAGAGTAGCGAACCAGATACAGGCTCGCGAATACCATCAATATCTACAGGAGGTGCAGCAATAAACGCGATGGTAAATACAGATATAGAAACGCCCAACAAAGGAATCATCAGCACCCCAAACCAACCAATATACAGTCGATTTTCGGTACTAGTAATCCATCGGCAAAAACGTTCCCAGAAACTAAGTTGTTCTTGTCGTTGAATAGTTGTGGTCATTGTTTTGTTAAAATTGTAAGCGGGTCAGAAATTGTGTTTTAGCTGCGAAAAAATCCGAAGTTGTTCGCCCGTGGCGATTAACTAATCCCAAGATCTAAAATTTCCCCGTCAAAACAAGAACAGTTATTAATAAATGCGATAGCATAATAATATTCCTTGCTAAAAGGGTAGGGACAAAAGCCCCATCGTTGCGGTTTCCGAGGCCAGAAACGATGGGGTTAAAATTGGGAAAATTCCAACTGGATGGCAACTAATTTACATCCGTTGCCAAGATATTAGCGGAAAAATCTGAAAAACTTATGAAGAAGATTCATTTTCTTTAATAAACAGCAATTAATTCCAATTAAGCAAAAGAGCAACCTGACGTGCTAGGTTCATTAGATCGAAGGATTTGGCGATCGCTTTTACTTCTCTTGTTTGTTGAAACTCCAATAGCTCTTGAGATTGAGGCGTAGCTGTCAGTAAGATCAGAGGAATAGAAGTAGTTAAGGGATTTTGGTTTAAATTTTGGACTATTTCTCTCCAGCACAGATCGGACACTGTTTCATCGAGATCGAGCAAAATTACGTCTGCATCTGAAGCTTGCTCGATTCCTGCAACACCAGAATTTACCGTTAATACTTCGCACTCAGGTATAGTCTCCAAACAAAGCAACATCATTTCTTTAATTGCATCGTCAGCATGAATTAGTAAAATACGTCGAGTTTTGATACACATCGACTCAAACTCTCTTGTGGATAACATAAATAGGATTTGATAGTAACGATGACGCAGAGCAAATCAAAGCTTCAGACTACTGCCAAAGCTTTTCTATCTATCCTAAACAATAAATCTGAATAACTAATGAAGAGAGCGATCGACTATATATAGTCAGTAGCAGCTTGTCTAGATTAATTTGTTGGGGAGCGAAAATTGTTTTTAGCCCTCTAATACCAAATCCGATTCTCAAAACCCACTTTTAAGAACGTAAACCAGAAGCTAAGAAACTTACCAACTTTGATGCCACAGCTTGAATGTGTTCGGGGGAATTATCCTGAATTAGTGCATTGGGCTTTTTCGCTTCACTCAATGTTCGTATTAAAACAGCAACAACCAGATCGAGTTTCCAAGCTAGTTCGTTACGAGAAAAATCTGGGAGCGATCGCCCGAAGGCATCTAAAAAAGCTTTCTGATTCCCACGAAACTCTTGTTCGGCAATCTCCCTAATGGGATCGGGTTCGACACGGCAACGTCCCATGAATCGAGCGCAATGGGTACTGCGATCGCCACTATTCAGTACTATTTGCAAAGGTGGAGTTATAAATGCCTCTAAAATTGATTCGACACTAGGATCGTTATTGTTAGCTTCGCACTGCGCCAATTTCTCTAACTGACCTTCTACTAATGGCTTGGCAATCCGTGCTACCACGGCACGAAATAATTCTTCTTTTGAACCGTAATGATAATTTACTGCGGATAGGTTAACCTCTGCTTCGCCAATAATGTTGCGTAGAGATGTCCCTGCAAAGCCATTTTCGGCAAATAGCCGTTCGGCGACGTTTAAAATTTTTTCTTTAGTATCATTGGCAGAATGCGATGTCATATTCAAACGATTGTCACAATTATGTATATCATAGACAATCTTCATGGACTTCGATAGCGTTTTCGATAATATTACATCTAAACAATCATACTTGGATTTACCAACGCCATTTTAGACAGCCTTAGCCATTTTCTGCTCGAACCAATTTAAGATTTTGCCTGACCGAACATTGAACATTATGTGTTCCTCGGCATATTTAAGGAGCAAGAAGTTTAGGAGGAAATTCAAGCGAATTTCAAACGAATGCTAAATGTTAAATGTGTTGACTTCGTTGTCCCATTAAGACAGCAATTAAGACAACGGCAATACCAACCAGTTGAATGGGGGTAAATGTTTCTTGTAAAAAGAAGTAGCCGACAAGGGAAGCGACAACGGGACTGAGTAAGCCAAGGTAAGCGGCAGCAGTCGCACTCAGCTTACGGATACCCCGAAACCATAAGGCATAAGCGTTTGATACCCTAAAAGTTCGCTTGTACAGACGCGATATATCACGTCTCTACCGCTACTTACTACTTGCTACTCCCTACTCACTACAGCGATCGCATCAATTTCAAATAGCATCCCATCACTTGCCAGTCTGGGTACGGGAATTAAGGTACTAGCTGGCTTATGGTCTGACCAAAAAGACCTTCTTTTTGCAGATATCAACTTTAATTTTTCTTCGTTATGTTCTACCGACAGAATCGTAATCTTTACTACGTCCTCTGGAGTCGCTCCCACCGCCCTCAGTGCCTTATCTAAGCTAGCAAAGGCTCGCTCCATTTGTTCGCTAAAACTACCATAATTACCGTTTTCATCCGCGCCACCCTGTCCTGCGATATAAGCCAATTCTGTTCCCGATGGTACGACTACAGCTTGAGTAAATCCATAGTCAGAAGTATCTTTCATGCCAGGCGGATTTATTCGTTTTATATTTAACACTGCGTTGAAATTTTTCACTTATCGATTAGAGAATATTACATTTTTTTCTCGCTTCAGTCTTGCAAAATGTTGTGGAATTTTGTCTGTTCTTGTGGATTTGTTGTTTAACTTTCTACTCAATCTATAGTTGTTCTCGATAAGCTTTGGGAGTCGTGCCAGTATACTGGCGAAACACCTTATTAAAATGACTCTGACTGGAAAATCCACAATCTGAAGCTATTTCCAGTAGCGATCGCTCTTGCTGTCTTAGCAACTGCTTTGCTTTAGCTACGCGCTGTTCGATAACATACTGATATGGAGAAATTCCCATTGCTTGTTTGAACTGAGTAGCAAAGTAATATCTGCCCATGTCAACTTGTTCTGCCATAGCTTTTAAGCTTAATTTCTTATCTAAGTTAGACTGAATGTAGTCAATAGTTTGACGCAGTTTATAAGGTGCTAATCCATCAGCATATCTGCGAAATACTGGTTCAAATACCGAGTAATTACGCAACAGATGCACCCCCAAAACATTGGATAATGATTCTAAATACAGTTGACTGCCAAAATTGCCAGTTTGCATTTCTGTTAGTAACGACTGTGCCAAATACTCTATTTGAGAATCTCGACCCTTAAGTATTGGTAGCAATTCCAGGCGATCGGAATTGAGACAATTTGTTTTAAGAGCTATTTCTCGTAATAAATTAGGTTTAACAATAAGATGCAGAGTTTTATCTATAACCTGCCAATCAGTAAACCCCGAAACTCCAGCAGGATATAGATAGAATTCTCCTCGATTCATCTGTCCGTCATATTCTCCGCAATCATCCAGATGGGTAATCTGTCGCTCGTTATTGGTCAGAAAAAAAGTTATTAAGTGATAAGAAAATCCATTAGGTGCTTCTAATCTTCCTGGTAGATCGTGACGATAATGAAGATATAAATTCTCTTCTAGCTGAAGGTCGAGGCTAGATAGATTGGGTTTTGTTGCAAAAAGTTCTAGAGGATTGAGGGACATGAAAAATTAATTACGGGCTATGGGTTTTGCTTTAGATGATAAATGTAAAGCTATTCCTTACTCCATTGAACATTAAACATTGACGAGCGACCTTGGCGAGGTCTCCTCGCCTAAAGCACGCGCGAGTTGACTATTGAACTCGCGAACAAATGATAAATGATAAATGAAAAGCTACTTCATAACTCCTGACGATATTTCCTGGGTGAAGTACCTACACATCTACTGAAAGTACGACTAAAAGCACTCTGGGAAGAAAAACCGCACATCAGGGCAATTTCTACCATCGGTAAATCTCTTTGTTTGAGTAGCTGTTTGGCTTTGGCTACTCGCTGTTGTAATACATAAATAGTAAGCTTGAGCCATTTACTCGCTCGCTTAATGTGACTGTGAAGAAATAGCAACAATTGCTAAAATTAGCGTAATAATTGGCAAGACAAGCCAGATTGAGAAATTGTAATATCAGTGGTGAATTTTAAACTGAAACAGTGAGTTAATATTTCCAATTAGGGTCTATAGCCTAGATAGCCTAGATAGCCTAGAACGAGTTTAAACCTTTTTTTCTAAAATACAGTTAAGCTAAATACAAAGGTAAAAACACTTATGGAATCAACTTTATCGACACATATTGAAATTACTCCTGGCATCTGTGGTGGAAAACCGCGTATTGCTGGACATCGTATCAAAGTTCAAGATATTGTTATCTGGCACGATCGCCTGGGAATGTCACCAGATGAAATTATTTATCATCATCCAACTATTTCTCTGGCAGATGTTTATGCAGCCTTGGCATATTATCACGACCATCGAGACGAAATTAGACAGCAAATTGCTGATGGTAATGCTTTAGCTAAGAAATTGAAAAAAGATCGACCTTCTTTAGTACAAAAGATATTGCACAGTGAAGGTGTCAAACAAGATTAAATTTCAACTCGATGAAAATGTAAGTAATGCCATAGCTAATGGACTGAGAGCGAGAGGGGTTGATGTTACAACTTCTCCAGAGGAAGGGTTAATTGGTGTATCGGATACAGAACAACTGGCTTTTGCTTTGTCTCAACAAAGAGTAATTTTTACTTTTGACGATGATTTTTTAAGTTTGGCTTCAACAGGTATAGAACACGCGGGAATTATTTACACTCGTCAGCAACGTCGCTCGATAGGAAAAATAATTAGCGATTTAGTTTTGGTTTGGGAATGTCTAGATTCAAAATATATGTACGGACGTATTGAATTTCTCTAAAATGCCATACAGTAGTCGATCGCAAAATTCTTACTCAATCTATAGTCATTCTGGCAACCCATACTTAAATAACGCGATCGCAATTTTTACCAAATTTCAACAAGTTCTATAATTCCTGACGGGATTTCCTGGGTGACGTACCCACACATCTACTGAAAGTACGACTAAAAGCACTCTGGGA
>JASJEI010000081.1 GCA_030064795.1 Pleurocapsa sp. MO_226.B13
AGTTATAAGTTACTATCAAACCTCCCTAATTTTTTTTTCTTCTCTCTCGGCTTGTTAATTAAGTTATCGGTGGGTGGCATAAGTGATCGTTTTTTGAAGCCTTCCTGATTTTTTTTATTCATTGTAGAGCTTCTATCCCACCACGAGAGGCAAATATTTTGATAACTTCCTCTTTATTTTCAAGATTAGTGAGTAAATACCAGGGGTTAGGCAATTGTTTATTTTTATACTTTCTTCGCCAATAAACTACGATATTAAATCGATTTTTTTTATTTTCTTCTGTAACTAATACTTCTTGATATATCGCTTTTTGCCCTGGTTTAATATCTAAGGAATCCAAGGATTGATATTTTTTGTAGCGGGGTTTAATTAAGGTGTTCTTATTTAATCTCAGAATAAAATCTATTTTCTTTTTAGTGAGCCCCAGAGCCAAAGCCGTACTACGATATTCTCTATCACCTATAACGACTAGTTTATAATCTTTAAGTAATTTCAGTATCGGTCTAATTGCAATACTTCTTGTTTAAGCCCAAAATCAAGTAAAGTGAGGATGATTTTCAGAAAAGAAAAAAGTGCAGCTCAAAGAATTCTCATTGATTAACCCGAAGTTGGAAGCATCATTAGTTTTCCAAGCAATTCAAACAGTAATCTCGCCAGAAGTAATTGACCAAGAATTGGAAAAAAGCAATAGTGTTGAAGAACGAAAACGGAAATTACCCGCAAGTTTGGTGGTCTGTTTAGTAATTGCCATGAGTTTATGGTCATCAGATTCAATGGGAACTGTACTGAAGAATCTGGTGAATGGGTTAAATAGACAGTGGACGAAATTAGGACAATATTGGCAAACGCCGAATAGTTCTTCGATTACCACAGCTAGACAAAAGCTAGGATGTCAAGTGATGAGTCGATTATTTAATTCGATTGTCAGACCTCAGGCAACGGCGAAAACCCCAGGTGCATTTCTGGGTGGACTCAGAGTGATGGCAGTGGATGGCACAGTATTAGATGTGCCAGATAGCGAAGCTAATGCTAGGGTTTTCGGTTATCCAGGAAGTCGCAAAGGCACAAGAGCAGCTTTTCCCAAAGCTCGTGTCGTGTTACTGATTGAGGCAGGTACACATTTAATCACTGATGCTTTACTCTGTCCTTATCGGATGGGAGAAAGAGTAAGAGCTTTAAAATTATTGCGTTCGGTCAACGAATCAATGCTTTTAATGTGGGACAGAGGATTACATTCCTATAGAATGGTCAATTCCACATTAGCTCAAGGATGTCAGTATTTAGGAAGAGTGCCCGCCAATGTTAAATTTCCGGCTCATAAAATTTTAGATGATGGTTCTTACTTAAGTTGGATTAATCCTGACCGCAAATCGAAGAAAAAAGGGTTAACGAAGATTCAAGTGCGAGTCATTGAATACAGCATTGAGACCATTGAGACTGATGGAGAACTGAAAACTTACCGTTTGATTACCAGCTTAATGGATGTAGCTTTATTTCCGGCCTTATTGTTGGCACAGCAATATCATCAACGATGGGAAATCGAGAATACGATTGATGAACTGAAAACTCATCTTCTCGGACGTAAGACTCCTATCCGTTCTCTCAGACCCCGTGAAGTGGTCCAAGAAATTTATGGATGGCTCTTGGGTCACTACGCCATTCGTTCTTTAATGTTTCAAGCTTCCCAACAAGCTAAAATTTCTCCTTTACGCTTAGGGTTTACTGGCACTCTCAAAGTTATTCGCCGAGCAATAGCTGATTTTCAAGACCTCAACCAAGAGCAACTGCCTTTTTTTTCTCTCGGTTAATTAAAGATATTTTAGCCGAACAAATTCCTCCTAGACAAGGCCGAAATAATCCCCGGGTCGTCAAAAAACCTCGTTCTAAATTTCCTTCTAAAAAGCCGATTCATCGAGCAATGTCTTCTGCTCCAAAACAACTGAATTTTTCGATTTTTAACTCTGCTTAATCCTTAAACAAGAAGTATTGAGAGACGAACTAGGTGTATTGGCTTGCAAAAGCCTTTGCCTCGGCTCGCAAAAAATAATTGCTTCGGCTCAGATTAATCTGCAAAAAATAATTGCTTCGGCTCACAATAAATACCAATGGACTCAGATTAATTTGCAAACGGCTTGCAAAAACTATTTTTGGCTCACATTATCTGCAAAACCTCTGTATGATAGCCAAATTCTGAATTTAAAGTATTTCTTATCTTCCATATTCAGGACCAACCAAAGTAGTACCATCGGGCGTATGACTACGATTCATGAATTAAAGGGTCATGTCGACCTCAAAGCAATTTGATAAAGATAATCTCCCAATTCACTATGGCGATCGCATTACTCACTTGTCGTTTCGCGGTTGGTTGGTTGTGTGGTGCGGGTTCGCCCTGGCTGGTGTTCTGTCTCTGGCTTCGTCTGGTTCGTCTCTGTCCCTGTCGTGCGCTAGTTTCTTCGTTTCTTCGTTGGGGGTTCGTCCCCCTTTCTTGGTCAGCATTCCCTTGCGCCTGACGGCGACGCGGGGTCTGACCGCTTTTTTTGGCGATCGCGGCTTCTACAAAAAACCAGTCTCACCATAAGACTAACATTTACTGAATATGAGAACGGTGGGAATTCTTTCCCACAACCAAACGATTAAGAGTCGCTTGCTCTGCCTAATTGAGCGGAAGTTCCCAGGCGGAAATCAAAACCCTACTACATCTAATACTAAATTCGGGATAGTTAAACCTTGAAAAAACTTTTTGATTTTTTCTGTATGAGTTTTTCAGAAGCGCGAGCGCCAGATCTATAGTGGTCAACTCTAAACAGCATAACGGTAATGTCCAACAGGAAGAGTGATTATTTTTACTAATAGATTTAATTAACCAGTTATAGTAATCCTTTATTTCATCAAAATTTACGGTTTGATTTGGATATACTTTAATCCAAATACTGTACGAACTGTAACCTGATTACCGTGGAAAATGTAAATATTACAGGCAGTGCCGATATTTCGCTGTTTGGCACAAGCCGAGATACCTTAATCAAGAATAAGACCTTTGACGGTGGTAGCATGACTATCACCGAGCGCGCGCCATTTTCTGTGAACGCTTCAGTCTATGAAGAAGATGAGGACGCATATATAAATACGGAAGGAAACCGAGAACGGCAATGGAAAGTAAGACCTGAAGACGAAGAAATTTACCTTGGAACACTGACATATAGGAATAATTTTTTTGACCCCATCGATTTTGGTGAGACTGCCGTTGGTTCAATCATTGATATTACTCTTGATACACCAGCCCAAGGGAAGTTACGGGGTAACGGGAATTTTTTCTTAGACATCGATCAAGAGCGATACGGGCCAGAAACACTTGAGCTGGGTTTTCGTGGGGCAGACCCCAATAATCTTGAGTTGATTTCAACAGATGGTGAAACCGTTGGCGTAATACCCTACCGTTTTGATTTCATAGGTGGCAGGGTTAGTTAACTGTTAACTAATATCTGTACACAACTTACCTTAACTGTCCAAATGTGCTAAACCTGAAATATAAATTCAAACAGGAAGTTATGGCGTGAGTCTAAGCATTGGTGAAACAGCAAAGATTCTAGGAGTCTCGGTCAAAACAGTTAGACGATGGGCAGATTCAGGTAAACTCAAAAGCGTCAGAAGCCCTTCTGGTCATAGAAGATTCAATCTTCATGATATACAAGAACTAAATGATGGTAGTTCAATAACCATTGAAAACAAAATAACCATTAATTACGCTAGAGTATCTAGTCACGACCAGAAAGAAGACTTGGTTAGACAAATAAAAGTTCTAGAGAATTATTCGGCTTGTCGTGGTTGGCAGTTTGAAACTATTTCAGATTTGGGTTCTGGTCTTAACTACAAAAAAAAAGGATTGAAGCAACTGCTTAACCGTATTATCTCTGGAGATGTTGGCAGATTGGTGCTGACACATAAAGACAGGCTTCTTAGATTCGGTAGTGAGCTAGTGTTTGCTATTTGTGAGGAGTTCAATACCGAGGTAATTATTATCAATCAAAGTAAAGAAGAAATTAGCTTTGAGCAAGAATTGACTGAGGACATGATTGAGCTTGTTACGGTATTTTCAGCCAGACTTTATGGAAGCAGAAGCAAAAAGAATAAAATCTTGCTCGAAAATATGGCTAAAGCTGTACAACAAAGTCAGTAATATGTACATATATGGACAAATATGCTATAATTTGGCTAAGTTTAGCGTAGATAGCATTTTATGACTACACTCACCTATGTTAAAGGCTTACCAACACCGATAGAAGAATTAAATGCCATAGGTGAGACAACCTTGAGTATGTTTTTGTACGATTACTCTCAGATATTTCGTACAGCAGCTTGTGAAACAGTAAATCATTTATTAAGTACCAAAAAGTTTGACAAATCAAAATGGAATACTCATCTGCAACAAACTTATGGCATTAATAAGCGTCATGCTAATGGTGTAATATCCAGTGCTAAAGGAAGAGTATCTTCGGCAGTGGAATGTCGTTGCGAATATCTTAAAACTCTAAAAGGTAAACTAGCTTCTGCCTTAGCTTGGCTAAAAAAGAATGAAAAGAAGCTTTACTCATGTCAAAAATTTTATGCAAGAAAAAACTGGAGAAATTCAAAAACCAGCACATTATTGCCACTCTCTTGCTCTCTAAAATATCGTAATACTAATTATCAACATCTCAAATTTCAGGTTCATCACAAAAAACGTAGAATACATTTACTTATTCAACAAATACAACATCTCAAGGTTAAACCAGTTAGAGTAAAAGTCCCTGACTGGGATTGCTTTATAGTGGGGAGTAAAGATGAAACCTGTGGCAATCAAGTGTGTCAGTGGGACGGTGAATATCTTAAGTTTAGAGTGCCTTATTGTTTAGAGAATAAATATGGCAAAATTGTAATTAGCAAAATCGGTAATTTTCAGCGCCAGATCAACCGTATACCCGCATCTGGATCTTTAACATGGCATTTCTCTATTAAGGATGGTCGGTGGAAGGTAGCATTACAGTTTACTCCCGCACCCGTTAATAGAGTTTCTAATGCCATAGCTTATGGTTGTATAGGCATAGATTTGAATCCAGGTTCGATTGATTGGGCTTATGTTGACTGGAATGGTAATCTCAAGCGACATGGCAAATTCGTTCTTCAGCAGGGTTTGCCCAAAGGGAAAATGAAGGCTCAATTAGTAAAGGTAAGCCTAAAACTGGCAGCACTAGCTACTGAATATAAATGTCCTGTTGTATGTGAAGAATTGAATTTTAGTAGCAAAAAAGCACAGCTAAAAGAAATTAGTACAAAGCTGGCTAGGATGCTATCTGGTTGGGCGTATGCTGAGTTTTTTAAACAGTTGGGTTCAATCTTGGCTAACAGAGGTATCCAGTTGAAAACCGTCAATCCCGCATTCACTTCTTTGATTGGACTAGTTAAGTACACTAAGCAGTATGGCATTAGTAGTGGTGTAGCAGCAGCGATTGTCATCGCTCGTCGAGGAATGAGATTGACTGAAAAATTGCCAGACTCCATAACCGCCTATCTTGACGTGAAACCTCGAAAGCACGTATGGAGTCAATGGTCACAAGTAAATAGTTTAATTAAGTCTTGTAGTGTAATCAAGAATCGTCATTCTTATTATTCTATTCCTAACTGGAGTTGGTTGGTCAAGGAAATAGAACTAGATTCTGTTTCTAAGCAGCAATGCACTAATTAATGAGCAAACTTAAACCGTAGAGTTCTATTTGGGCAGATTTGTCCAGATATTTAGAAACGGTTAAGTCCGTCAAGTAGTTTTGAAAGTGCCGTGCCCTGGCACTGGTTCTCGAATAGATGGCGAAAGGTTTCAGCATGAGTAGTGACAATTGGTGCTGGTTTGACTATCGGCAGTTGCATCTTTCTCTGCTTTGGTCGGAAAAATCTCTGAGGTTATTTAACCACACTAGATGTCAGATAGGGAAACGGCTAGGGCAAATCACAACAGTCGAGTAATAATAAAATTTACTTACAACCCAAAGATTCGCGAGTGTCTACACCAGTCTTGGGATTAGTTCCAGTCGCATTTTTACATAGTTGTTTTACCTGCCATTTTTCCAAAACCGCAAAGGTGAAATCCGCCCCGTCGATCTTGGCATCTTTAAAAGTTGAAAAGGATAAAATGCTTTCTTGAAAATTAGCGTTAGTTAGATCTGCACCATCAAAATTAGTTAGATAGCCAAAGCCATAGCTAAAATCTGCCCCAGATAAGTTGGCATCATGTAAATTAGAAGCATTAAACACTGCCCCCCTAATGTCTGCATTACTAAAATCTGCTCCCTCTAAATCTACCTTGGCAAAATCAACGCTCTGCAAGACCTTACCCGAAAAATCTTTATTAATCACATCCGATTCGCTATAGTTAGAAGGGGTTACAGCAGAAGAACTTCCCGCTATGGCTGGTACAGGAAAAATTAAAACAATTAACAGCAACAAAAATGCGCTTAGTCGGAGAAAATATTTCATAGATTAAGTATATTTTTAAACAAACCTAGCTAAGAAGAATACAGTTTTTAATTGTAAATCTTCTTCTGTCTCTAGGGAAAACAATCATTCACATTCACGCCCTAAGATAACTATGGATCGCAACCAGCCGATGGATTTTCCCCGCCTATTACAACAACTACTAGAACAACAATCTTTGTCTCAAGACCAGGCATCGCAACTAATGCAGGGTTGGTTGCAGGAGGAAATACCACCAGTGTTGTCGGGAGCAATTTTGGCAGCTATCCAGGCTAAGGGAGTATCCGCTTCAGAATTGGCGGGCATGGCACGGGTACTAAAATCTCAATCTCTGCAACAAGAAGCAATTACACACGATTATCCTATAATCGATACCTGCGGTACGGGGGGAGATGGTGCTTCTACGTTTAATATTTCGACTGCGGTAGCCTTTGTTGCTGCTGCTGCGGGAGTCAAAGTCGCCAAACACGGCAATCGTTCTGCATCTAGTAAAGTTGGTTCGGCAGATGTTTTGGAATACCTAGGAGTTGATTTAGCTGCCCCTTCAGAGAAGGTAAGGGCAGCAGTTGAGGCGGTAGGGATTACTTTTCTATTTGCCCGTGGTTGGCATCCAGCAATGAAGAGTGTCGCCCCTTTACGTAGTACGCTCAAAATTAGAACGGTCTTTAATCTTCTCGGTCCTTTGGTCAATCCTCTTTGTCCTACAGGGCAGGTAATTGGAGTCTACGACAGTATATTTCTTAATAGTATTGCCGAAGCTTTAAATATGCTCCAAACTCCTAAGGCAATTGTTTTACACGGTCGAGAAAAACTAGACGAAGCAGGGTTATCTGATGCAACCGATTTGATCCTGGTTGATAATGGTCGTGTTGTTCCTGGGGTAATTAATCCTCAGACTTTGGGCTTAAAACCTGCTTCCCTCGATAAACTTAAAGGAGGAGAGGTGGCAGAAAATGCCACTATCTTACGCAATGTACTCCAGGGAAAAGGCACGCCTGCACAACAAGACGCGGTGGCTTTGAATGCTTCTTTAGCTCTACAAGTAGGCGAAATTGTTCCTTTTGGGGAACATCTTCAAGGAGTAACCACCGCTAAGGAAATCATTAGCAGTGGCACAGCTTGGTCTAAATTGGAAGAGTTAGTTGATTTCCTGCAAAGTTAAACTAGAAGAGAAGAGTTGGTGTCTGGAGTATTGACATTACTCTGCCAGGGCTTGAGGAGTTTGTGCTGTAGTGCTTGCTCCTTGACTAAAATAAAAGTGACCCAACTCTTGACCTTGATAGGAACGTTTGGTAAAACGCCAGCCAGGATTTAAAAAGATTTTGTTAGCACCTCCCGTTGTACCCTGGGTTCTGCCGATCGTAATTGGTGCTTCGCCATTTCTAGTAGTACCAATTAAAACCAACTCATTTCCTTCTTCTACTATCTTGAGGAGGTAGTCTGAGCCTCTCTCTTCGCCACCTATTCTGACAGAATAACCATTACTATCAGTTGCTCGGCGACAATGACCTGTAAAGTCAAAATTCATCAGTAAAGGATCTACTGTTACGGGGCTAATTCCATGTTCTGCCCAGCATTTATCTTTGCCTGGTACTTGTTCGATAACTACTAAATTATAACCATGACGATAGGGAGATGCGATCGCAATTACTCGCTCTTGAGCTATTTCTTTTTCATCAAATGTATTAGCTTTTGCCGAAGGTATGGCAATTAAACTAGTAGCGATGATATTAGTGATGAATGTTAGTTTTAGTAGTGTAGAAAATTTCATTTTTTTACCCCTTTTTTTGTTTTAATTAACTTTTATTTAAAATAAGATGCTCCTCAATCTGCATTAAAAATGCCCAGGCAAAACCATCAATAAGATACTTGCAAATAGCTAAAATTATCTTAATTAATGTTTTTTATTTATGCTGAAGCAAATAGATTATGCTGGCTCGATGTTAAATTGAAACCTTTTTTTCTATTTAAAAGTAGTTAGTAACTTTTGTGTGCCACATTCATAATCTGGCATAGTCTTAAATACAACGTCAATGAAAGGTGCTAGCTTTCATCGAAAAAATATTTTCGCTCCTCAATTTAAACTCGATAGCAGAAAAATAGTTATAAAATTATCTTTTCGGTCAATAAAATAAGTAAGATCGCTAATATTTACAGCATAGATCCATAAAGGTCAGTTTAATATACGGTTAAATTTACTGACTTATGCCTGGTTGACTGACTCTTCTTGTAAAACAGTTAATTTATTGTAGGTTAGATAGAACGAAGTGAAACCCAACACCCACTTATGTTATTTTACTTTTGAGTTAAGACAGATAAAGTAATGAGTAAGAAGTAAGAAGTAAGAAGTAATATAAAGTAACGATTCACACTTATTACGCTTTTCAAGCATAGCAGACCACAAAAATAAAATTTAAGAAAGCGGGTATCTAATAGCTAATAGCTGACATTGTACCCTTGTGATATAGCTACGAACTAGCTAATCATCAGCGTAGTCTATTCAACTGAAAACGGCTGTAATATAACTTCCTAGATCGAGCCACCCAAAATATACCCTATCGATGGGATTTAGCACGACCTCTTGTTTTAGCCTTCATCTGAATTAGTCTGTACCGAACCTAGTTGTTGCCTGACATCATCAATTGCCAAATTCAACTGAGCGATTTTGTCTTCTAGACCATGACGAGCTAGTTCGATACTTTCTTCACTGCCAAAAGCAATTTCGCGCTCGCCTTGTCTGGGTAAAATTTCTTGGTCTGGTTCTGCAATTTGCTGTTCGTTGCGAGATGCCAAGATTGTACCCAACAAACCACCAACTATCCCACCGACTATTGAACCAAGAATAAATCCATTACCGAAACCATTTTGTTGACTCATCGTGATTAAATTATTGAATACTGCTTATACTTATTAGATTAACTCTAGTCACCAGGTTAATGACTTTTTATCGCAGCCAATTAGATTGAATAGCTAATTTAGGTGCCAAAAGCGCGATCGCCCGCATCCCCTAAGCCTGGCACGATGTATCCTTTGCTATTTAGTCCTTCATCAATGATCGCGGTATATATTTCCAATCCAGGATAATGTTCGCTTAATTTTCTCAAGGCTGGTGGCGCAGCTACTATCGAGACGATCCGCACTAGTTCTGGTTGAACTCCGCGACTGGTGACTTCCTTCATTGCCATCATAATCGAACCACCAGTGGCCAACATCGGCTCCAGGATGACAATTCTGGTTTGAGAGTCAAAGCTAGCGGGTAGCTTATTTAAATAGCAAGCAGGTTCGAGACTTGATTCATCGCGAGCCAAGCCTAAATGATAAACCGCTGCTATGGGCAGAACCTTTTGTACTTCATCCAACAGTGCTAAACCCGCTCGTAATATAGGCACAATTCCCACTGGTATTTCTGGATTAACAAAAGTCGCCGAACATTCGGTTATGGGTGTTTGGACTACTGTATCCAAAGTCGGCAGCCAATTTCTCACCGCTTCATAGGTTAACCATCGTCCCAGTTCATTCATGGCACTTTTAAACAACACAGGTGGCGTATTTGCATCCCGTGCAACTGACAACCAATGTTTAATTAAAGGATGTTCGGGAACATAAACGCGCAGTTGTAAAGTCATATTTGCAGTCTGAACCTAGATTGAGGAATTGATGCCAACCTCTCTAATGCTTGACATCCCCTAGTTATTCTACACAAGTCTGCGCCTTAAGTACGAGCTAAGTCTTTTTTAAAGATTTGCCCTAGTCACGCTACCATTGATGTTGTTGCTTTGAGGTTCGCCCGACATATCTTGACTGCCATTTTGCCAATTACCCCGATCGCCATGGTTATTACTACTAGGGAAGTAGGTCTTAGCATAACGACCGTGATAAGAATAACGGTCAAAGTCGCTGGGTTTGACTCCATTAACCACCATGCCCAAGACTTTTTGCCCCGTAGTCAATAAGCTTTCTTGAGCCAAGTCAGCACTCTCTTGTTCGACTATTCCCGGTCTGGTCACAAAGACAATACCATCTACCAATTTACTTAGGGTAAGTACGTCTGCGGTTACGGGTAAAGGCGGTGCAT
>JASJEI010000472.1 GCA_030064795.1 Pleurocapsa sp. MO_226.B13
CTGCGTTGCGGAGGGGCTGTGGGCGGAACCTGCGTCCGCCCTTCATAAGCCCCGTGAGGTTTCCGACCTTGTAGCCAGTGGCGTTTGAGGCACGTACGCGCAAGCGTTCTCGAAGAGTAACCCAACGACTATAAGGTTTTGTTGGGTTTCACGTGCTTGTTCTACCCAACCTACCAAGTCGACCGTTCACTTTTGAGAATTGGTATAAGTGCCTTGTAAAAATCGATTAAAAAATAAAAGTATGTTGAATTAAAGTATCTTTCAGTCTTTTTAATTCAACTTTTACTGTAATCTTGTTACCATCATCGGTAAAATTTAATAATCCCCATTGTCCCTTACCAGCGATCGCACCATTCTTACTGTCTACACTAGAATCGATAATATATTGTTCACCGTTATAAGGGCCACCTTTAAATGAACCTTTGCTATCTAAAGATGCAGCCTGAATTACAGGAAAAGAACCACCTCCACCAGTTGCATAACTGTTAGCCGTTCCTGTTTTGCCATCATCTAATGCCAGCATATGTGCATCTCCAGAAATCATCAGTAATTTGTCGATTTGATTCTCTTTGATAAAATTGGCAATTTGGGTTCTTTCTCGATAATACTGACTCCAAGACTTAGTTGGCAGATCGGTTGGTGGAGCTATCCACGGTACACTATTAACCCAGATTGTCAATCCTTCTCGGTTATCTCTTTGTTGTTTTTTTCCCGTGATTAACTGCTCGAATAACCATTCTCTTTGCTCGTTTCCCAGAAGAGTTCGATCTACATCACCTGGTAGAGTGAGCGGATTTTGATGAAAACGACTGTCGGTCATGATAAATCTTACTCTACCAATGATAAAAAATTGATAGATTGCACCTTTACCTTTAGTTGTGTCTAATGACTCCACCAGAGGATAGCAAGGTACTCGTTCTCGATAAACTTGGCTGGCAAGATGTTTTAATGGATAATAGCCATCAGAATCGTTCGTTCCATAATCGTGATCGTCCCAAATATAGGCTAGGGGTATATTTTGATAGAGATTTCTCTGTCTGGCTCGATCCATTACTAAGTCGTAATTGTCTCGATAATCATCGAGATGAGCTTCTTTTAAACCGAGAAAAGGAAGATCGTTGCGGTAATGAAGATCTCCCATGTGGATAAACAAGTCTAAATTAGAATCTCGTCCATCCTCAGTTTTGTATTGGTATTGGCGAATAATATCGAATACCTTATTATTACTGACTCCATAGCTAGCAAACTGGCTGACAGTACCACCAGCACAAGAAGAACAAGCGATCGCAAAACTATAAGGCTGTCCGACTTTCACTGTTTTGAATTGTAGTGTTCCTTTGAGGGGATATCTACGACCATCAGCAACAATGACATAGTAGTAAACAGTATCTTCAGTTAGATCTGTGAGATTGAAAGTGGCTATGCGATCGCTTAAGGAAGTTGCTCTAGCTTTCTTTAGTTCTCGGTTAGTAAGACTGAGATCTCGACTTCGAGCATAAAAGACTTGAATGTAATTCTTACCTTCTTTAACTTGGTTGCTCAGTTTTGCCTTGATAGTTATGGAGTTATTAGTTACCGCACCCAACCAACACCAATCACATTTGGTAGTATTAACTTTAGCAGCAGAGCTTTTGCTCGAAGCAATTGAGAAAAAAAGTAGCCCCAAAAATTCTCGGCGAGCGAATGTTTTCTGCATCATCAGTTTCTGCATCGCAATTGTCTCTAAATTTTCTCCAGATCGAATAGGCGTAATTTACTGCTAAATCTTGAAATTGCTTGACAATTTAATTGTAAGTAGAAACCTATTTTTGGTGGGCATTAACACCTTAATCTTCAAGTTTGATACATTTTGCAATGCCCACCCTACATTCTACATTCAAATCGATTGAGCGATCGCCTGTAAAAGTGAAAAAATCAGACTAGAATTAGATTAATCCTTTCATTACCACATCGACTAACTCATCGACAAACTTCTCAGTTAAAGGTTGATGTTTGAGTAACAAGCGATAAAATAGCGGACTATACAAAGCATCGATCGCCACTTCAACATCTACATTCGATCTTAATTCTCCTCGCTCTACCCCTCTTTGAAATATTTTTTTCGCATCTTTTCTTCTCGGAATCAGCCAATTTTCTCGAAAGGCTGAGATTAATTCTTCCTCTGCTTGTCCGCAACCAATTACGCTCGCCAAGACTTCTCCTCTGGGACTTTTCATCAATTTTACTATCTTTTGCATTTGCTCCCTAAAATCATCTTGAGCCGAACCAGTATCGGGAAAAGCTAGTTCTGGGTTGACGGCTTCTAGAAAAGCATCCATTGCTAATGCAGATTTAGTTTTCCAACGCCGATAGATCGTCGGTTTGCCTACTCCCGATCTTGCTGCTACTCCTTCAATAGTTAGATCCATAAATCCGACTTCGTTCAGCATTTCATAGGCTGCTTTGAGTATTTTGGCTCTGGTTTCAGGCGATCGTGGTCTGCCTCTTCCAGATTTGGCAACGGTTTGAGACTTTTTAGTTTTAGAGGTTGACATAATCGTTTCGTTTTCGCTATATTAATTACGTGCCGTAAAGTTAATAAATTTATTATTTTCAATTATGACACATGACTACCTATCGTCAAACTAACTCTCTAAAGAAATTGCCTTCAGTTAATAAACGTCCTCAGCGTTATAAATTATTTCTGCTAACCTGGCTGGCAATTTATCCTCTAATTACGATTATTCTGCATTTTTTCGGTAGATATCTCAGTTTGTTACCCCTACCCATCCGTACTCTTGTTTTAACAGGTATTTTGGTTTATCTGATGACTTATTGGGTAATGCCGATGTTAATGAAATTATTTCGTAACTGGTTAAATCTCAATTAATCTGTAATTTTGTAAATAGAACCATGAAAAATTCTCCCTCAACATTTACCGAAGCAGCACTATTAGTCTTGTTTTTAATCGGTATTCAATATTCTGATTTTGGCAGACAGGAAACCAACTTAGTTGAAGATAATAATGGTAACTTAATTGAATTTTCTCGCTCGATTTGAACTCACCTTTTTTTGGATAAATATTTTACTATACGTATCGTTTAATTATTTAAGACCATGAACAACACAACATCAGTATCTCAAACTTTTACTATTGGTGGAGATTTAGAAGTTAACCGCCTCGGCTATGGTGCAATGCGCCTATCAGGACAACCAGGTAATTTTGGTCCTTATCCCGACTGGGAGGGCGGAAAACAGCTTTTACGTCGTGCAGTCGAACTGGGAGTAAACTTTATCGATACCGCCGAAGCCTACGGTGCGGGATTTAACGAGGAATTAATTGCCGATGCTTTGTCTCCCTATCCCAAAAATTTAGTCATTGCCACCAAAGGAGGCATTAACAAACCCGCACCCGATAAAATACTAGCGGATGCTTCCCCAGAATTTCTAAGAAGCGGTGTCGAAGGCAGTTTAAAACGACTCAAATTAGATCGAATTGACCTCTATCAATTACACCGTCCCGATCCTAAAGTTCCTTTTACCGAATCTATCGGTGCCTTAAAAGAATTAAGGGATGAAGGTAAAATCCGCCATCTGGGTTTATCTAACGTAACTGTAGAACAGATTGAGGAAGCACGTCAGATCGTACCAATTGTCTCGGTGCAGAATAAATATAGTCTGAGCAACAGAACTCACCAAAACGTTTTAGACTACTGTATTGCCAATAATATCGCTTTTATTCCTCATGGTTCATTAGGCGCACATCCCCTAAGACGTGGCGCACCTTTAGCCAATGACGAAGGAATACTTGCAGAAATTGCTCAGAAAAAAGGAATTAAACCCAATCAAATCGCTTTAGCTTGGTTATTGCACTACGCGCCGAATATTCTTCTGATTCCTGGTACGACAACTATTTCTCATGTAGAAGAAAACATCGCTGCTAGTTCGATTCAGCTTACTACTGAGGAAATGAACTTATTGGATCGAGTAGCAACAGTTTGATTTATTTTAAACATTTTTGTTGTAGGAGTTAATCATGAATTACAGATTTTCAAAAGTGTTGGCATTATCCCTAATATCTAGTGCCTTACTATCAAATTTTACTAATTTGCCGATGTTAAATTTATCGAATTCTTCATTAGCCCAAACAGCTAACTTTCAACAGAATCAAGAAGATACAATGCAACGTCCTAACGCACTCAGCTATCAAGGCGATTATATTACCGTGCGATCGCATTTTGTAGTTAATCCAGAACAGATAGATGAATTTATCGAGCTAACAGCAGAAGTAGCAGCTTTTACTAACGGTAAAGATAGTCCTGTTTTATATCGGTTTTTTCAAAATGTCGAACAACCCAATCAATTTGTTCTGATTGAGGAATGGTCAGATCGAAATGCATTGCAACAACAAAGAAATACTACTCACGGACAAGCATTTCAAAATAAGCTCTCTGAATTTATTACAGAACCAGTACAAGTAAGATTATATCAACCTGCAACAGAACCCGCGCCTGGAGATGAAGAAGTAAATAGAGCTTTAGTTGAAGCACAGCCTGGTGCAACACCAACTATTTCCACAACTCGCGATAGATTAGCACAATATGATATGGTTGAAGCACCATTTGTACTTTTAGTAGATATTCCAGTAACAGAAGGTGGCGCAGCTACCATGAAAGATACGGCTGTAAGAGTTCAAGACGCAACATTGGAAGAACCTGGAAGTATTCGTTACGGCTATTTTCAAGATGCCGAACAACCAACATCATTTTTACTATTTGAATGGTGGCGTAATTTTGATGACATGGCGTACCACGTAGAATTACCTCATTTTCAAGAACTAATGAAAGCTTTTGGTGCAGTTGGTGGTGATGGTCGTACTGTAGCAATTTATCGCCCTTTACCTTTACCTTAAAGACCAATTGAAAATTCTATTGAGATGAGGAGAAAAATATGAGTAGTGCTTTTGACTATATGAGTTTTGACCACGTGATGATTTGCGTACCAAATTATGCAGAAACCCTTGAGTGGTATCGAGACAAATTGGATGCCACCATTGAAAGAGAATGGACGGTAGATGAATTACCAGATTTAAAATTAGCCTATCTCAACATTCATGGGTTTCGCCTCGAAGTAGTTGGCAGCACCAAAGCAGAAACAGGAATGCCTACCGCTTCAGATTTCGGCGAATCTTTACGTACTACTGGCATTGGACATTTTTGTTTTCGAGTAGATGATGTGGATGCAGCTTTGACAGAAATGAATAATCGTGGTGTTCCTACTTTTGTAGATGCTGCCGATTATCCCAACGTCGGGCGCAGAGTAGGTTTTGTTAAAGATAATAATGGCAATATTATCGAGTTTGCAGGAACACTGAAAGAAAAATAAATCTTAATTCTTTCTCAAAGTATTCACTCAAGTAGCTTACTAAAGAATTCGTATTTATAAAAAACATGAACACAACAATACAATCTCAATTAGCCACAGACAAAACTACGATTCAACAACTAACCGAACAATGGAGAGACATCTGGAGTCCGAAAGATGAACCCTTTACAGGAAAAGGTTTTGAAAACATCTTTGCTACGGGTGAAAACGAAATTTTAGTTTTTGACAATATTGATAATGGTGTAGTAGTACTGCACAGTCTCAAAGAATATCTCGATACCTGGATTCGGTTTATGCAGAACTTTAGCTACTGGGAAATTGAGTTAGAAGACAATTTAAACATATCAGTAGATGGGGATTTAGCAGTTACTACTTTTTCCTGGATTGGTGGCGGAAAAACCAAAGATGGACGGAAAGTAAAAGCCAGACAGTATGGTACTCATACTTGGAAACGTCTTAACAACGAATGGCGGTTAGTACACGAACATTTAACGGCTGGTTAAATGCCAGACAATTCCTAGATCTATGACATATTTTCAACTGAGGTTAAATTGATGAGCGAAAAAGAATTAATGCAAACCGCTTGGTACAAACAACAAGGCACAGCACAAGAGGTTATTCAATATGGCAAGATGCCCGTTCCCGAACCAGGCGCAGGAGAAGTAAAAGTTAAAGTCTTTGCTTCTGGGGTAAACCCTTCGGATACTAAAGTTCGTAGTGGTTGGGGTGGTATTCCTCAAAGTTTCGATCGCATTATCCCCCATCAAGATGGCGCGGGTGTAATTGCAAGTGTCGGAGAAGGTGTATCTGGCGATCGCATTGGCGAACGAGTTTGGCTTTATGAAGCGCAACAGGGAAGACCCTTTGGGACGGCTGCGGAATATGCAATCGTACCCAGCCAACAGGCCGTAACTTTACCAGATAATACTAGCTTTGTTGAGGGAGCTTGTCTTGGCGTTCCAGCAATGACGGCTCATCGTGCTGTTTTTGCCGATGGTGTGGTTGAAGGAAAAACTATTTTAGTTACTGGTGGTGCGGGTGCAGTTGGAAACTATGCCGTTCAATGGGCTAAGTGGGGTGGTGCAACAGTCATTACTACCGTCAGCCGTGAAGAACAGGCAAAAATCGCTCGGGCTGCTGGTGCAGACTACGTTATTAATTACAAAACTGAAGATGTCGTCGAGCGTATTCGCGAGATTACTGGTAGAGAAAGAGGAATAAATCGGATCGTCGATGTTAACTTTAGTCAGAATTTAGCGGTTGCCGATGCCGTCTTGCGTACTAATAGCACGGTAGCCATGTATGCAGCCAATCCCGATGATGCTCCTGCTTTGCCGATTTTGTCACTGATGATGAGAAATATCAATCTTCGCACCATACTTGTATATACGATGCCTCTAGAAGCCAAACAAGCAGCTATTCAGGATATTACCACTGCTTTAGAAGTTGGTGCATTACATCACAATATAGCCCGACGTTTCCCATTATCAGAAGTTGCTACCGCTCACGATCTTCAAGATAGCGGACAAGCGATCGGTAAAGTAGTTATTGAAATTGCTTAGTCTCAGATTATTTACAAGACATTATTTTTTAAAGCAGGAGAATAATCAATAAGATGAACACAACAAGACAAACTCAATCAGCCACAGACAAAACTACGATTCAACAACTAACCGAACAGTGGAGAGACATCTGGAGTCCGAAAGATCGAACCTTTACAGGAAGGGGATTAAAGTTGGCGATCGCGTTAGTACCATTCCTTCTCCTTTTGCCAAAATGAGCCAGTACGGTGTGTATGGCGAAAGCGCGATCCTTCCCGCTGGGGTATTTCTCCCCATCAGTATTTAATCAAATCCCGCATCGAGCGAGCCAAAGAACTGCTATCACAAAAACATAAAAGCATTGCGGATGTTGCCCTCCAAGTGGGTTTTACCAATCAAAGCAACTTTACGAGGCACTTCAAACGGCTTGTCGGTGTTACTCCCAAAAATGGCGATCGCTTATGTCATTGGTTGCGATAGGCTAGTGGTGTAATGCCCGTGCGCTTGCGAAACTGCTTATTAAGTTGGCTTTGAGTGCTAAAGCCACATTTTAAAGCGACATCAACAATTGATAGCTGTTGCTGCTTCAATAACTTCTTTGCTAGTTCTATTCGTTGTCCAATAATGTATTGGTAGGGAGAAATGCCCAGAGACTGCTTGAATAGGTAGGAAAAATAATATTGACTTATGTCCGCTACTTTGGCGAGATCGGTTAATCGGATCTTCTCAGCAAGACTATCATCAATGTACTCAATAACTTTTTGCAGTTTTTGCCTCGATAGACCATTAGAATAGTTAGTAATCTCAGGTGTCGAAGTACAATACCACCTCAAAAGATGGATTGCCAGGGCTACTTTAAGATGATCGATATACAAACTTCCACCAATGCTACCTGATTCTAACTCTCTTTTTAGGGCGTACAAAATACCTTTAATTAGAGGATCTCGCACAGTTGCAAAATGTGGAATCAGTTCGATCTTATCTGGATTTAGTAAATCTTGTCCCGCTTGCCTAAGTAATGAGGGTTCAATCGCCACAAACATAAACTGACCTTCTTGTTGCCATCGGACGCGGTGCAGAGTATAAGCAGGAATTATATTTGTGTCTCCTGGGTTTTGATATTCTCTTTGGAAGCTTCCATCTAGCCATCTTTCTGTGTGGATAGAACAAAGGACAGTTGAAATTATGTGGGTTGGTACTCGGTATTCGGTAGTGTCGTATCCAGGTTGTTGATGATACTCGAAATGAATGTCGGTCCAATGGGAGTTATGGCTAGAAAGAATTGCTGGATGAGGAAGAATCAGGTTTGATGAACCCCGAGAGAAAACCTGGTCAAAGTTGGTCAGCCTTCGCCGACCGCCCCTACGAATTTGGGGACTTTGACACGCTTACCCCTCACAATTGGGGCGGTCGGCGGGCAATAACCTC
>JASJEI010000473.1 GCA_030064795.1 Pleurocapsa sp. MO_226.B13
TGGCGGGCCCAATAGGGACGCACTGCGCAAGGCCCAATAAGGACGCGCAAGGCCCAATAAGGACGCGCGTCTGAAGTGTAGGTGACGCAGTGCGTCCCTATTGGTTATTGCATTAAAATGCATAAATGGGGTGTTAAAATGCATTCTTTTACAGGTTTAACAGTGTAAAAAGACAGTAAAAACGAAAGAAAAAATACAATAGACATTAAAAGGAAAAAAATACACCTCTCCCCCCATTATCATGCCCTTCCGTTATCACGCATTGGCGTTATCACGCACTTATGAAAATCAGCAAAATTCAGCTTTAGCGCATCGGGAAAGTTGTTATCGCGCATCTATAGTAAGAACATAAGAACATAAGAAAAGGTCACCGCAGAGAGCCTGTTGGCCCAAATCGAGGCAGCGCCAATATCTCCCATCCCATTTCCCTATCCCGCATCAATTTGTACTCTTATACTCGCCATTCTCACTCCTACAGTCCCAAACTTTAATCAGCTACCTGGGAGCAATTTGTTTCCAAGGCAGCCAGAGCTTGATCTCCTTCATAGAGGGTACGATGACCTCAATAATGTGCTACTAAGGCTACAATTCGACATCCTCCATTTCTGATTCAATATCCCTCAACCCCACGATGTGAAAACCAGCCCACCCCGTCCACTTTACCACACAGATCTCCTCCTAATATCGCCCAAGTCTATAACTCTTGCGCCAATCCCACTCCCTAGCTTCCCACCCGAATCAGCTACCAATGAGCAATCCACTTCCATGGCAGCCAGAGCTTGATCTCCTTCATAAAGAGCACAAATAGCTATAATAATGTGCTGCCAAGGTTGTAAGTTACTTCCCCAATTTGATTCCAACTTGTGTCAATCCTAATCCTATACTGTCAACCTCAAATCACTGCGGCCAATAACTCCTCGTATCACTTTGTAATATAGGCCAGGTCCCTAGTTTTTGCTACTCATATCCACCCTTTGTTGTCCATATGCTTATCCACCCTATGTTTGAATGAATTTACGGAAGCAGAGTTAACCACTTCATATGGGAGACTGTTCCATTCATTAACTACTCTGTTACTGAACCAGTTCCTTCCCAGGTCTTTTCTGAATCTAAACTTGTCTAATTTGAAGCCATTGTTGCGTGTTCTGTCTGTTTGGTTTAGTCTGAGTATACGATTTATGTCTCCTCTGTTTAATCCCCTTAGCCATTTAAATACCTCTATTAAGTCCCCGCGTACTCTGCGTCGTTCAAGGGAATGCAGTTTCAGTTTTTTCAATCTTTCTACGTAAGTCAAATTCCTAGTATTATGAATCATTTTAGTCATTCTCCTTTGGACACTCTCTAATAAATTAACGTCTCTTCTGTAGAGAGGACTCCAAAACTGGGCAGCATAATCCAGGTGAGGCCTAACTAGAGCAAGGTACAGTTGCAAGATTACCTTTTCCGACCTGTTGCTAACACTCCTCGAGATGAATCCTAGTGCTCTGTTTGCCTTATTTCTAGCCTTGATACACTGTTCCTTATTTTTTAGATTTTGGCTCACTAGAACTCCCAGATCTCTTTCACATGTGGAGTTACCTATCACCTCTCCCCTCAAGTTATACGTTCTAGGTTGATCAACTTTTCCCATGCTCAGAACCTTACATTTATCTGTATTGAATCTCATTTGCCATTTCTCTGTCCATTCGCAAAGTTTATTTAGGTCTCTTTGTAGTTTATTGACATCATCCTCTGATTCTATAACACTACCTATCTTGGTGTCATCCGCAAATTTACTGAGACTACTTTGAATACTTGTATCAAGGTCATTAATATAGATTACAAATAGCAGTGGCCCTAACACTGAGCCCTGTGGGACTCCACTGGTTACTTCAGCCCATTCTGATTTTTTACCATTTACACTAACTCTCTGTTTCCTACCCCTAAGCCATGCCTGAATCCAATTCAGGACTCTACCCTCGATTCCATGTGCCCTCGTTTTCTTGATCAACCTTTCATGTGGAACTCTGTCAAAGGCTTTACTAAAATCTAAGTACACCGCATCGTACACCTTGTCGTTATCTACTGCTTCATAAACTTCAGAGTAGAATGATAGTAGATTGGTAAGGCAGGACTTACCTTTCATGAACCCATGTTGCGTGTCATTAATAAGATCATGCCTGTCTAGATGCTCCCTTATTTTCTTTGTAATAATGGACTCAAGAATTTTCCCTACCGTGGATGTGAGGCTAATTGGTCTATAATTCCCGGTGGCAGCCTTATCTCCCTTTTTGAAAATGGGCACAACATTAGCTAACTTCCATGCTTCAGGTACCTCCCCAGTTTCTACAGACATATTGAATATATTTACAAGCTGATCACTTATCTCTTCCTTACATTCTTTTAAAACTCTAGCAAATACCTCATCTGGGCCTGGAGATTTGTGTGCCTTAAGTCTATCGATTTCCTTGATTACATCATCCCTGCTAATGTTTATATTTTGTAGTTTGTCCTGTTCGCTCCCAGTGTACATTTGGGGGGCAGTGGGCACATCGGTCAGATTTTCCTCCGTAAATACTGATACAAACCCAGTGTTAAGCATCTCGGCCATTATTGTGTTGTCATTAACTAATTGTCCCTCCCTGTCTTTAAGCGGACCTATCTTTTCCTTAGCCTTCGTTTTGTATAGTTGGTAAAATCCTTTTGGATTGTTTTTTGCCTCCCTAGCTACCCTTTGCTCGAATTCCCTTTTTGCCTTTCTTATTTCCTTCTTCACCTCCCTCTTCAGATGATTATACGCATTTGTTTGTGTGTTGTCTCCATTTTTCATTTGTTTGTATGCCCTGTTCTTCCTCCCCAAAAGTGTGTGTATTGTATCATTCATCCATCTCGGATCATTTTTCCCACTACGGTATTGTTTGTTTGGAATGTATCTTTTTTGTGCTGTGAGGAGGGTGTCGGTAAATTTATTGTAACGATCATTTACTCCTAAGTTGTTATTTTCCTCACTCGCCCCTAAGTTGTGTTCCCAATCGGTCATCCTCAGATGTTCCCTAAGTCCATCAAAGTTTGCTCTCCTAAAGTTCGGTACAGTCATGAGGTTCTTATCTGTTTCTATTTTGACCTGAATTAAGAAGGTTATGACGTTATGATCACTATTGCCCAAGCCATCCTCTACTTTTACTTCCTTGACCAGGTTCTCTCTATTACTTAGTACTAAATCTAGGATATTATCTCCTCTCGTGGGTTGTGTGACGTGTTGTTGGAGAAAATTATCCTGCACAGTGTTTAGGAATTCTGTAGAGTCCTGATCTCCAGTTATGTCCATCCAGTTAATATGTGCCATGTTAAAATCTCCTACCACACATATTTTGTTGTTTAAGGCCGCTCTACCTATTTCTTCATATAAGAGCCTACTTTTGTCTCTGTCAAGTCTAGGTGGTCGATATATAACACCGAATACTATTTTTTCATTATGTGCTGTAATATCTAGCCAGATAGATTCAGTGTTCCTATCCGCCTTGATTCTATTGTTTTCACAGGCACGAAGAGAATCCTTAACATATATTGCGACACCGCCTCCCCTCCTCCCATCCCTTCTGTCATTATTGAAAAGCGTATATCCATCTATCTGGAATTCAGTTTTGAAGTGAACTGCTTCCTCTCTCATCCATGTGGTGTGGAGTGGACGACTCCCATCCAGCGGGTCCCCAGGTTGCGGATTGGGGAATGGCCTCTAGATATAGAGGGTAGCTGCGAATATACTGAATAAGCAGTGCCGGACAAAGCCCCGAGGCGCCCTTTGGCAAGGTGTTATTACTCGGCAGCCACCCATTTCGGGGTTACGATGATTTGTAGGGCAGGTGGGGCTCTTAGCTGTGGTAGGCAGCTCACCTAGGAGAATGACACTCCAAAATCAAACACACTATAGCTGTAGTGATTATAGGGCAGGTGGGGCTCTTAGCTGTGGTAGGCAGCCCACCTAGGAGAATGACACTCCAAAATCAAACACACTATAGGACCATCAACTATAGTCCTAGCTATAGCCCTGGGATGCACCCATCCCCGCTATAGCCCTGGGAACTAGCTGTTGATGAGAGTTCCCCGTCCCTTGCTCTTTATGACGACCTCTCATCCCTATTCTTCTTAATGGCTTGTTCCTGTTCTTTCTTTTAAGCAGGCTATCGTCTTGGGGTATATTGGATTTTCCACTAAATCCCAAATAGATGGTTTGTTTTATGTCTCTCACTTCAAGGAATATTTCAGTTTTTTGTTCTCTCTGGAACGAGTCCTGATAGGCTGCTGAGTTATTGGATCAGTGCCTGGTGACAGGCCCCTCTAGCCAGGCCTCGCAAGGGTCGTGGTGGCTGCGTTGGGAATTTCGGAAGGAGAGAACAAGTGCTGGTTCCTTTTCTTACTTGCCTGTTTTACTATGAGTGACTACGCCGGTCCCTTCTATGGGATAAAACTTTACGGACAAAGGCTTTTAAAGCGCCGGGTTGAGAAAGTCTCACTCATAACCGAGGCTCATAGTGAAACAATTGGTCTTTGTGGCTCTTTCAAGACCCTGTGGGGGCGAACCCCCAGTGTTGGAGGCATCTTACACAGCAGTATCTACTTTCCATGCACCTTTTCAATTTTAAACTCGATTTATGGTGACAACTTAAGTATCTTTCGACTGCGCTCTTTTCATATCCAAATTCACTTTAGCCATAACTATCAAGAATCTTTATAATTTTGCAAAAATGACCAATCGAAGATGTACTGAATGCGCGTGCCTGGTTGCACAGCAGTACTTTCCCAATAAACATTCTAGTACCTGCAGAATGTGCATTTACAAAAATCGACAAAATGAAAGTGACCGAGAAATCCGCGAACTAAAAGAGAAATGTAGTTCTCTGCAAAAACAAGTCGACTCTTTAGGAGACCTCAAAGCGAAGTATGAGGCACTAATGGAGTTTGTGGCGGCGAACGTGGGATCAATCCCACAATCTCTTGAACAAACTCCCGCTTCAGGAATTGTGTCCCCCCCAAGTGACTCCTCTGCGTCACAAGAGAGTCACCAACCTGATTCGCAGGAAACATCCCCACCAACTTCACAGGATAGGGGATGGCAAAAAGTCAAGAATGGTGCCAAACTCCATCGAAAGGCGCCAAAGTTACATGGACCAATTACTTACAACCGCTTTCAATCCTTGGAACTGGCCATGGAGGACGAGTTCGAAACTCGTTTGGTGGGGGACTCCATGTTGAAGGGCCAAGTGGAAGAATTCTGTGGTCGTTCTTCAAATGGCCGCAGAAAATGCTATTCGTATAGCGGTGCCCGGCTCGATGACATTATTGACAAGTGCGACGAAGTCACCAATAACGCGGACGCGAACACCGTTTTCATAATCCACGCCGGTACAAATGATGTCAAGCCTACGCGATCAAAGGAACTCCTCGAAAAATTCCGGCAAACAATCAGAAAGTACAAGGAAAAGGTTTCCGAGAAAAACCTAGTAATCTCAGGTATTCTTCCCAAAGTCAATGCAAGCGATAGATTCTATACCGTTGCTTACAGCTTAAACAGCAATCTGAAAACTCTCTGCGAAAAGGAAAACGTTCACTTTGTAAATTACTGGAATAACTTTTACAACGAATTTGCTTTGTATGATGAGGAGGATAATCTTCACTTGAATCCGGCCGGGGCAGCACGGCTTGGCAGGTTGCTTAGCGACAGCTTGTCTGACATTGCGAGAAAAAACACCTTGACGACGCCCCCATCAGCTCCTCCGTAAGACAACGTAAAACCAAACGGACCAGTAATCGAGATATCAACTTCTGCTATTTTAATTCTCGTAGCTTACGTAACAAATTTGAAGATTTAGAAATTCTTGCGGCGACCGGTAACTATCACGTGATAGGAATAACAGAATCATGGTTAGATACAACGAATCGGGATTTTGTCGCGGAATACAGTCTGCCAGATTATTCAATTTTCAGTTGCGAAAGAGAAAACAGAACAGGTGGTGGAGTAATCCTATATGTTCACAATTCCCTACAACCAATAGCGTTAAAAACAGAGGCAGTGCCAAACGTCGATTCATTATTTGTTGAACTAAAAAACAAATGCAATAAATCTAAAGTAACTATTGGACTTGTTTATAGGCCACCAAAACAGACTGTAGAAAATGACGAGAAGTTATTCGATTTAATATTAGAAACCAGTCATCGGAATGAAACATTAATAATGGGAGACTTTAACTTACCAGTAAAGAAATGGGGTGATCATTTCAATTCGCATACGGGACGAGATTTGTATACTAACTTACTCGAAAGTGATTTCCACCAATGCGTAAAAGAACCGACTAGAGAAAGTAATATCCTTGATCTTATTTTATCAACAGAAGAAAATCTTGTAAATGAATTGAATGTTGGCCCAATATTTAGTACTAGCGATCATCGTATTATCACTTTTAAAATTGAATTTGCCGCTAATAATCTTAAAATTAGTAAAGAAAAGGTACCCGATTTCCGCAAAGCCAATTTTAATAGACTTAGATCAAAACTAGAAAACTCAGATTGGAGCGAAATATCCAGCGATATTGATATTGATAATGCTTGGAAAACTTTTACCATCGAACTAAATAATGCAGTAAATCTTTGTGTTCCGTTTAGAGAGAGACGGCCGGCAACAAACAAACCGAAATGGTGGAATGGAGAAATTAGTAATAACCTGTCTCGTAAAAAGCGTGCGTACAAAAAGTATTTGTCGACAAAAATCCAAGAAGATAAACTAATACTAGACAAAATTCGACGAGAAACCAAAGCATCGATAAAACGTAGTAAGAAGAAACTTGAAGAATATATTGCAGAAGCAAGCAAATCGAACCCCAAAGAATTTTATAGTTATGCCAATAAAAAGAAAACGCTAGCTTGCGGTATTGGACCATTGAAAGATAATGCGGGTAACCATACAAATGATGAAAAAGAAATGGCGTCAATCCTTAACAATTTCTTTGCTTCAGTTTTTACAGATGAGGATTGTTCTACGTTCCAGCCATCAGAGCACCAAATGACTCTAAATCAATTAAACCAAATCAAAATTAGCGAAAGTGATATCGTACGCGTAATCGATAAACTTCAAATGAATAAAACCCCCGGACCTGATAAAATTTCACCTAGAATTATACGCGAAGTCAAACATCAAATCAGTAAACCCTTGTGCATCCTATTTAACAAATCATTAACACTCGGTAAAGTACCATCGGATTGGAAATGCGCTAACGTAACACCAATTTTCAAAAAAGGGGATAAATCACTATCAAGCAACTATAGACCAATTAGCCTGACCTCGATCATCAGCAAACTGTTAGAAACCATTATTCGTGATATTATGGTAAATTTTTTGGAAGAAAATAAAATTTTAAAAGATTCACAACACGGCTTTCGATGCAAGCGTTCATGTTTAACTAACCTACTAGATTTCTTTCATGACGTGTTTAACCAATTCGACGAATGTAGATCGGTTGACGTAATTTATCTAGACTTTCAGAAGGCGTTCGACAAAGTTCCCCACAAACGGCTAATCAATAAATTAAAATCACACGGTATCTGTGGCAGCATTCAAAATTGGATTAACGATTGGTTAACTTCGCGAAAACAAAGAGTTGTCATTAACGGAACTTCCTCTTGCTGGCTTGACGTAAAAAGTGGCGTTCCACAGGGATCTGTACTAGGACCCATTTTGTTTCTAATATACGTTAACGATTTAGACAGCGGCCTCCTTTGTAAAGTATCAAAATTTGCCGATGATACAAAAATAGCCGGTAAAGTAACTACAGTGGAAGAAAGAGAAGCTCTGCAATCCGATCTTGACAAGCTAACAAATTGGGCTACTAAATGGCAGATGCAATTTAACGTAAATAAATGTAAAGTCCTTCACATCGGTAGTAATAATGATCAAGTTCAATATCAAATGAATGGAGAAATACTTGAAGCAGTAAGAAAAGAAAAGGATCTCGGCATTTTAATATCGAACGATTTGAAGCCCAGTCAGCACTGCTCGGAAGTGGTCAAAAAAGCTAATAAATTGGTTGGTTTTATTGGAAGAGTATTCGAAAATAAATCCGAAAAGATAATGCTAAAACTCTACAATTCTTTGGTCCGTCCTCACCTCGAATACTGTGTACAATTTTGGTCCCCATATTATCAAAAAGATATTAATAAACTTGAGAGTGTCCAGCGTCGGTTGACTAAAATGATACCGAGACTAAGAAACTTACCGTACGAAGAAAGACTTAAAATTCTTAATTTATTCCCACTTTCG
>JASJEI010000474.1 GCA_030064795.1 Pleurocapsa sp. MO_226.B13
GGATTTTCCTTGGACGATTTTTTTGAGAAATTGTAATTGGTGTAACTTTTACGCTAATCTAATTTGGTTTTATGCCAACCGAATCTAAACAGCATTAATCAGACATAGGGATTGAAAGCACCTAGAACACCGATTCAGTAATCGAAAACTAGGCATTGCCTGATTTTGAAGCAAATAGCTCTGGTTCGTCTTTCAACAGTCTTACGAGTACATGAAGGTTATGAACCACGGCTGTGCGACGTAAGTCGAATAAGTTTTTTCGCACTCCGATGTAACGGGCTTTATCACCTTGCCAGCGACCGATGTGTGACAAGCTGTGCTCCACAGCTACCCGTTCTCTTAATTTAGCCCGACCGAGGGGTGTTAATTGACGTTGGCGTAACTCAGCGATGAACTTTTCATCTCTGTGAATCGAGACACTACGACCCTTCTTACTGGTAGTACACTTTTTGCGGAGAGGACAATTGAGACAGGTAGCTTCGGGAAACTGCACTTTGCCTCCCTCGCGAAAGGGTAAACTTACTTGATTAGGACAAGTAATTGTCCCCGATTCCCAATCCAAAATAAAAGCAGATTTGGCAAATTTACTGCCATTAGATACCCGCCAAGCTTTACAGTAGATGGTCAACTGTGGAGCTCGATTTTTGACCAAAGAGCTACTCAGGTAAGCTCGGTCAATGTGTAACTCGCTCAATTGAGTTTTCTGATGCTCCAAGTCAACAGCGATCGCCTCAGTTACTGAAGCCTCTGCCATATTAGCCATGGTGATGCCGACGGCTCGTACCATTCCCAAATCTAGATCCTTAAGGATATGACGCTTATAACCATCAAACCTTTTGGTGCGGTTTTTGCGTCCATGACGCATTTCTTCATCTTCAATCGCAATCCGTCGGTTTTTAGCGACCCCTTTTCTGAGTTTAACTTCACCCTGCTCATCTACTTCTACATCTTGTGCCTCTATTTGTTGAGCAGCTTCGAGGCTGGAGAGAACCATTGGATGAGAGTTTGTTTCTGGTTCTAACTCTAAGTGGGTTTCCACGCTCGATAATACTCCCAATACCATACCTAATGCCAAATTTCTCTCATCGGGGTTCTCCCAATTTAAGTCCAATGCCGCTTTCAAACTTGTCCCCGTGAGCAAGTCAGCTTCCATCTCAGAAGCTATTTCCGTCAACTCCCTCCCCTGTTGACGAGCTATCACACGCAACGCTTTTTTGAGAGCGTGTCCCAACAAATTATAGGTATCTTCTACCTTGGCTGCTCCCCACAAAGGAGAAGAATCCAAAGCTGCTCTTAATTGTCGTGAACCAAACTTTTTGGTCTTTTGAGCCAGTTCTACTGTTCGCTCTATCAATCGTCGGTCAAGTTGATGAATGATCAAAGCTTGTCGAAATCTGACTAAGGTCGCCTGAGAAAAGGGAGGTTGTTCACAATCGAGGCAATCTATCACCAACTGCCATCGCCTATCCATAGTCAGAGCTTCAATGGCTTCGGCATCCGAAGCTCCCGTATAAGCTTGTAAGATAGTAGTCAAAGCCAGTTGTGCTGGCGGAACAGGAGGATGCCCTTTGTCTGCTTCTGCATACATCTGGGACAGTTCGGCTTGAAAGGCTTCATCACACAATAAGTGGCGAATTCCTCGTAAAAAGGTAAACAGTTTGGCTCGTTTAATCCGTTTAACGATTTTTTGCTCTTGGCTGGACAACTCAATGGGCGGATTCCACTGTTCTGGTCGCATGGGCTTCTTTTGATTCTGTTACTGGAAAGCTTATTTTATCGCTTCGTTTTTCCCCACCCCCAAAATTTACACTGTCGAACAATAATTCGTGATGATTACTCGCGAATTAACTTCGATCTTTTTCGAGACTATTCAAATCGCTCAACAGCAAATCAACTCTGCTTTGTGATTACTGAATCGGTGTTCTAGTAATTCTTGTAATTTCTCTGGTTCTAAATTCTGTCCGATCTATACTTTCGCAGAAATTCACCCAGAAATCCAGATTCTGGGCTAAGTCATCAAAACTTGAAACTGTCGGGGTTAGGAGGCTAGACGGAGAATCTGGTCTAGCTCAGGAGACTGTGGCGGCAAGTCCGCTTCAGAAGCGGACTTAGTCGAAAGCACACGACTAATAGCAAAATGTCAGTAGATCGAAAACGAACGGAATAATAGGGGTTTCAGCCGACATTGTTTCTGTCAAAATCAGCGATCGCTATTTTGGGGTTAACATCTCTAACCTCTGAAAGGCTGATTTTGACAGTCTCTCAGAAAATAAGAGTATCGGCTGAAACCCCCATGCTCTCTGACTCCAAAAAATTTTTTCGATCTACTGAGATTAGCTTCACTAAGGTCAACTCTTGTTAAGTCAGCGTCACTAAGGTTGGCACCATTAATGTCAAAATCAGCAAGGTTGGCTTCTGAAAGGTCAATATCTGAATAAGGATGATCTTCTCGCCACTCATTCCAAGCTATTTCCTTGGCTTTGCCTAAATCTGCTATCAAGCGTTGTAGAAAGGTAGTTTTCCCAGAACCAACAATGCCAGAAAGAGCAATCAACCTTCCCTGAGTAATGATTTTGCTAATTTCTTGTTCCAAATGAGTTTGGGCTTCGGTGGCAAAAAACCCTAAATGATCTAGCTCTTGCTCCAAACCAAAGAAATTCATGACCTCACTGAACATAACTCGCTCCCCTCCTCCTTAATGACTAAAATAATCCCCGATTTCCCTCATAACTTCCTTCTTGTTGAGGGTTTTTGAGAGAATCTCGTCTACAGTTGCCATCTGTTCTGGAGTGAGTTTAGCCAGGGGTTTGAGCAAATAATCGGCGATCGCTACTTTGGCAGCGATGACATTCTTAAACTCCAGTTCTTCAAAGGGGTCTGGGTCAACAAAAGACTGAACGGGGAAGGGAATCAAATTATCTTTGATGACTGGTAACTTGACCGTACCGAGAGCAGAATCGGGTAACGCTAACTGTTTGGCTAAAGCTTCAATGCGATCGCTTCTTTTTTGCGTTGGGGTTTTCTTGAAACTGCGATAGCTATCGAGAGGGATGGGTTTGCCGATGGGTGCATCTCTGACCATAACGAGTTGATTGATGTTCGACGTATAGTTCGCTGTCAAATAAGCCCCACCAGAGAATTACTTTCTCTCCCGCTAAATCTGGTTCTACTTCATAGGCGATCCCATCTACAGTTACGCGAGCGTCAATTCCCACTTTCCTTTGTTCTGGTTCAAAGAGCAAAGGTGCAAAACCTTTCCCAACTGCACATTTCCCTAATTCCCTCTCGTTCTAGATTAGAAAGCCAATCTTCAATTCTCGAATGAGATTCTCGCCGATGGGATTGTTTGTTGTAGTGAAGGAGAAACTGCATTAACCAGGTATTGGCTTCGGTAATGGTTTCTGGTTCGTGGAGGTGATAGAGGGTTTCGTGCATTTCTTTAACTGTACGGAAGGGTCGTTCTACTTTTCCTTTAGCACGGGCGGTAACTCGTCTCCCGTCAGAACCTTTAGGGGAATGGGTACGTACCTCAACTCCCAGATAATTCATCACTTTCTGAAAGACTCTGCTGCGAGAAATTGGACCATTATCCAGGTAGAGCATTTTGGGAATTCCTTGGAAGGGAAAACCTTCTGTAGATTTGGCAGACATGGCATTAAACAGAAACTTTAATGCTGCTCCTGTATCTTCCCCATAAACTTCATGGTATTCCTGATAGGCTACTCCACTGCGGTCATCAACGACACTATACAACATCAATAACGGCTTGCCTCTTCCTGGTTCTAACTCAGCAGAATTTTTCAGTCGCTTGAGGTCGGAAGAACTTAAATCGAAATGCCAGCATTGGTTGCTGTATTCGGCTTCAAAGCGCACCGCAGGTGGTTGGCGGGATAATCTTTCTTGATCGTAACCCCACTGTTTGAGATAGCGATTGACGGTAGTTTTTTTGAGTAATCCCGACGGTGCTTGCAGATGTCCGTCTTCGGTATTGATTCCATGTTCCTCTAGTAACCTAATTGCCTGTACGGTAGAGAGATGACGACCCTGACCGTTACTCGTTCTCACCTTCAAAGCAGCAATAATTTCACAGTATCGCAGTAAGGTTTGTTTGGGCATGACTCGCGGTTGTCCGTAATCGGCACGACGAACCGATCTAGGAGTTATGTATTCTTTTAATGCCCGATAAATGGTTACTGTAGAGACACCGTATAATTGAGCCGTTTCTTCAACTAGGATGCGACGTTCTTTACTGCGTGGTGGAAGTCTGTCCAGGGAGTTACGCAGTTCCATTAAGGTTTCTGTGGGAATGCCTCTGCGTCTCATGTTCCCGACTGATAGTGATTGGACTTTAATAACTGGTGTCTCTTCAACCAGTAGTAGAGGGTTGAAGGGGCGCAATCGACTAACTTAGCAATGGAGCGTTTACTGATTCCTTTGGCTAGATACATCCGAATTTCCTGCTCTCTAGCATCTAGCTTCAGCTTTGCCGATTGTCTGCCTTTGGGTCTGCCTAATGTCTTTCCTGATGCTTTGCGTTTGGCTAGGGCTTCGCTAGTTCTCAGAGAAATTAATTCTCGCTCGATTTCTGCTGCCAAACCCAACACTGTAGCAGTGATTCTGCTGGGCATGGAGTCATCGAGTACCGTACGCTGTTTGGCAATGTGAACTGAAAGTCCTCGCTGCATACAGCATTCGAGAATTTCTAGTACCTGTAGGGTAGAACGAGCCATACGGCTAATTTCCGCAAAGACGATCGTATCCCCTGCCGAAGCAGTCTCAGTTAACAATTTCCCCAATTCGCGCTCGCGCCATCTCTTTTGACCCGATACGGAATCAGAAACAAATTCTAAGTGACCCAGGTTTTTTTGATTGGCATATTCGAGAATTCCATGACGTTGATTATCAACATCCTGTTGATTGCTGGAAACTCTCAAATAGGCGTATATGACCACAACTTACTGCGCTGTTTTTAAAATACAGATTATAGAATTAAATCAAACAGTTATAAATTTAATTAAACCATGATTTTGGCGCATAGGTGTTTGGCTAAAAAGAACATATAACTCAAACACATACCTCCGCTCGTTATTGACATAAGCTGAATAACATAACTGAAAAGAGATACGGCTTATTTTCAATTATTGTGGGTCGAGATTTATAATTTCAGTTTAGTTTCAATTAATTTGGTCTCAGTTTCAGATAATGTGGGTCGAAGCTAAATTATAGTTTCATTTAATGTGGTCTCAAAACGCCGATGATTTCGGGTCGGAGTGATTATAATTTCAGTCCGTTACATGTAGCCAAGCTATTTTATTTTGCAGCTTTTTCCAGTTATTCGAGCCTTTGGTTTTATTTTTAAGCCGACGCTGGAGCAATTTCAGCTTCCTAGCTTTATGCTTTAAAAACTGAGGGCTTTTGATTAACTGTGTTGGAGTTGCCACAAAACTTTCAATTCCTGCATCTAGACCGACACTTGTTTTC
This sequence comes from Pleurocapsa sp. MO_226.B13, assembly GCA_030064795.1. The sequence continues at coordinate 5,482 of JASJEI010000474.1, forward strand.
CCAGGAACAGCATCAGGGACAGATTCAGATGACTCAAAGTAAATCACCAAATAATAACCGCTTGCTTTCCTGACAACCTGTAGTTGTTTGGGTAAAAATCCCTTTGGGTATGGTCGAGACTGCCTAATTCTAATCCAGCCAATACTAGGGAGCTTTACCCTGCCATTATCCAAGCAAATTGTATTTGGTTTGGGGAACTTAAAACTACGATATCGCGATTCGTTGCGGAATCGAGGAAAGCCACGACTTGGCATTCTAAAAAAATCAGTCCATGCTCTATCTAGTCGCTTCAATACTTGCTGCAAGCATTGAGCATTGACTAGCTTTAAATGGGGTATTTTTTTCTTGGCGACCGTTAATGCTTTTGCCTGAATGTTGTAATTAGGAAAAGGCTTGTCGGCAGGAATTATATATTCACTCTTGATCGAGCAACGATCTACCTGACATTTACGAGACTCGATCCATGCCTTGCGCTCTGCATGAGCAAAATTGTAGACACTACGACAGATACTTAAATACTGCTCGAATTGCCTTATTTGATTTTGTGTTGGCTTGATTTTGTAGGGATATGCGTAGGTAATCATTGCTCGACCTCAAATGATATTATTCATGACAATAATACTTACTGCTATTTCATGTCAAGCACTTTTAACAAAGGTTTTAGGTCAGTATACAAGCTTACTGCTCACATTGTTCTGGTAACAAAATATCGAAAAAAAGCTATTAATCAAGAGAGGCTAGTTAGACTCAAAGAAATATTCGAGCAAACCCTTATAAAGTGGGGTTGCTCGTTAATCGATTTCAATTCGGAGAGCGATCACTGCCATCTCATCGTGGAGTTCAAGCCAGATATTGAACTGTCTAAATTGATTGCTAACTTAAAAACAGTAAGCTCAAGATTAATTCGTAAAGAATATCCTGAGCTTAGTAAACAATACTTTTATGGCCAACCTTATTTCTGGACGGGTGCATACTTTGTTGCCTCGTGCGGAGGCGTAACTGTTGAGCAGCTTAAAACATATGTGGAAAACCAATCTACTCCTAAGAATTAGTTGTCGCTGCGCGGTTTTGTTTGTTGGTCATGATTCATCTCACCGTTAAACCGTTTGCTTCACTGTCGTTACGCAAATGCTTTTAACGGGAGTCCTCTCATGACATCTAAGATAGCTTTTAGCTTTTAGCTTTTAGCCGTTAGCTTTTAGCTTGAGATATCGGTGAGAGTTGATTTTTAACGGGCGGGCGACTTAAACTGCGGAAGTAAATTCCGCAGTCGCGCCCTTGAGATTGAACGAGGAAGCCCTAAAGGATTCGCTTCGCATCACGCGTCGAGGTTTCCGTATGGAAGCGCAAGTCTCGTTTGTACTCACCGTTAAATGATTCCGTGTTTTTTCAAAGATTTTTAACGGGGGTCACGGAACCCAAGGCTAATAGCTAATAGCTAATAGCTAATAGCTTCAAAGGTAATGTTAAAAAATAATATCTCCTTAGCAATGCTTAGTCATTCAGTTATTAGCATTGAAGGAGAGCTAGTAACTGAAGCTATGGGTAAACCACAAATCGCTGTCAGAATGCCCCCTTCTCTGATGGAAAAGCTCAACAGCTACGTTAAGAAAACTGGCACGTCGAAAACCGATGTGGTGGTTAGTGCGATCGCCCAATATCTTGGTTGTGCTGAGAACGTGCCATTGAATCAGCGCGTGGCTGAGTTGGAAAGGAGGGTTACTGAACTTGAGGCAGACAGATCTAGGAATTAAAAGCTCATGAAACTAACCAGGCGAGTTGTATTAACGGGATTTATGGCGATAATTTTTGCCCGTTTATTCCCAGAAAAGTCGGTTCGGGGACAGGAAACTGACTCAGTTGATATTCAGTGGCGCGTACCGAGAGAGCAAGTTAAAACTGTCAAAGAAGAGTTGAACTTCGATGGTGAGATAACAGGTGATGAGTCAACTATAGAAGACAGTAAAGGATTACCACTGATCTATATTTTTGCTGGAGTAGTTGCTGTAAGTCAGCTAGCGAGAACCTTGTTAGAAGTTTATCGCGATGTGAGATATGGAGGACTGGTAGTACACAGTAAGAATGGTGAGGTTCTTATCGATAACGATCCTCGCTTTAGTAGCGGTACGATGATTATAATACAAGGAGAAGAGGTAAAAGTTTTCCAAGATAAAAATCAACCTCAACCAACGGAGGTAATTAATGCTCTGAAGCCTCTGATGAAGAAATGAAACGGCGACTTGTTTACTTTCTTAAGTTATTAGCGTTGGTCAGTTTAACTGCCTATCTCTCAAGCAGTGGTGTACTAAAAGCACAGAGTGACTCCAAAGCAATTGAGATTACTGACAAGGATGGGAAATCAACTATTTTCTATGAGTCAAGTCATGCTTTGGTAATTTGGGTAGGAGATTACCAGCACTGGAGTCGATTGAATAACGTAGAGGTGGAAGCAAGGCAGGTTGTTAATGCACTTGAGCAGCGAGGATTTAAGGTTACTACCGTAGGAAACCCTACTGGTGAAGATCTTCGGAATGCTATCAAAGATTTTATAGATAACTACGGCTACAACCCCGATAATCGGTTGGTGATTTTCTTTACGGGACATGGACATACAAGAAACCAAACTAAAGGCTACCTTGTTCCAGTAGATGCTCCAGACCGCTAATAAAAATCTACTAAAATCTAATAGACCGCATTCCTAACGGTTAGAATGCTAGCTTGAGGACTTTAACCTCCTTTAGAAGACCGTCTTCGACGTTTTTTCTTGCTACATGACCCCTTTTT
>JASJEI010000475.1 GCA_030064795.1 Pleurocapsa sp. MO_226.B13
CGGTCACGATTCAACTGACTAATATGGTTGGCTCTCGCGGTCAGGATTGGCATTTACTCACCGCGGGAGCATTTATCACCATGACCGTACCATTAATGGTATTTTTTGGACTGCAACGCTATTTTGTGCGCGGCATTCTTGCAGGTTCTGTAAAATCCTAAGTTACGTCCGTAAGCTTGTTTGAGTTTCCATTCTGAACTCTTGATTTTGTTGAATATTTATCAAGTCGAACAAATTTACTAATATCTCGATCCCAGATAATTACCATTATCACTGTTACACTAAAATTACACTAAATTGGATATTGCGGAATTTTCATCTGTAATGGCTAGAAGAATTAACAAAAAATGTCTTCATTGTGCTGGGTTGGATATTGAGTCAGCCAGGGAAATTCACGGCGAATCGGGTGATGGTTGCTGGAATCCTAAAATCTGTCGCCGCCGTCGCTCTCATTACCGTAATCGGGCGGAAAATAATGCCAAACGCAGACAGGCTAGGAAGTCAGGTGAGAACCCGAAAACAATTTCTGTTACGGTAGAGCAACCGATTGTGGCCATGGTGACTCTTTATAAGCATGAGCGTAAGGATGCACCCTTACACGCAGTTTCGGCAGCAGTTTGGCAGGGGGAGCGGCAACTCGCTGTGGTCGAACCAGTTCACTGTCTGGGCTGGACTCCCCGACAGGTAAGGACTTATTTGGAGCGGGTTTTGCTTAAATTAAATGAGGAGTATGGAATTGATAATTTTGCTCAGATGTTAACGAAACATCCTACAGAATGCCCTATTGAAGCGTGTCCCTTAGCATACAATTTAAATAATCAAGACCACCATTTTTGAGCATGTCGGGAATCGGCAGTCGGGAGTAGGCATATTACGATTCCCCACTCACAACTCCCCACTCCCCAAAGATGAAGGAGGATAAAGAAAAGATTATGGCAATTACTACTAGTTGGAAAGAAGAAGGAATAAAAGAGGGGAGAAAATTGGAATTGATCGAATCAATTCGAGAAATCCTTCAATTTAAATCGATTAGCATAACAGATGCTTTGGAATTAAAAATTAATGACTTGGAAATTTCCCAACTCAAACAATTGAGAAAAGCTTCTCTGGGGTTTGATAATCTAGGCGAGCTTCAGCAGTGGTTAGAAAATTCAGAATTATCGGACACTAGCTCAAATTGAAAGTTAAGTATAGAGATTAAATAACTTGAGTGATTTTTGGCAGAATATTGAAGCGGCGAAGGAAGTACCAGAACGAGCAAATGTCTCGGTTCTGATCGAACAAGCTGAAGATCTACTATCTCAACTCAGCATTGAGAAGCAGTTAAGGTTGGCAGGAGAAACTTTGGCGGCGATCGCTGAAATTTATCAATCTAAAAGCGAGGCTTTACTGGATGATTGGCAGCAGAAATACGATCCTAGTGAACCAGAATTTGATGAGGAGCTGCTAGCTGGGTTAGTTCGGCAATCGATGAGTTTAGATATCTCCGATTTACTCGAGCCACCTCAACCAAGGCAAAGAGTAAAGTCGTTGATACCAGAAATTGAATCAGTGGCGGGAGAAGTAGATAAACAAAAACTACTGCAAGTTCTCGATTTCGAGCAGATGAGACAACAAGTTTTTCAAACCAGCTATGACGAGAATGTTACTGCTTGGTGCGAACAGATATCTGTTTGGTTCGAGCGACATATCGGAGAAGAGTGTACTTTAATTCGGCTTGTAGAGGAAACGGAATTATCATTGGGAAAAGTTTGGTTATCTCTGTTGCTGGGAGGGTTTAAACTTAAGCGTAGCGATGGAGATTTTTACGATTCTAGTAGCATTTCAATTATTACCCGGCAGCAGTAATGGCAATTCCAGAACCCAAGATTATCAAGCTAAATGCGATCGCCAATAATGAGGTGGCGCGACCTACTTCGCTGGACTACAGAAACGCGAGAGTAGATGAATATTTTCGCAGCATGGAATTATCTGCCAATTCGCAGCGAGCTTATCGGCGGGCATTAACTCGTTTCACCAAATGGACGGAGAAAGCGTGGCATCATCTCAAACATCAAGATTTAGACCGCTACAAACAACATCTCAAAGAATTAGAACTGAGTAACGCTACTATCTGTCAGGAACTTGCTGCCCTCAAGAGTTTTTTTAATTGGCTGACTATCAAGGATTACATTAGCAAAGATCCGACTCTGACTTTAACCAAACCCAAGCTTAAGCCACCAACACCTCAAGAATTGAGTGAATCTGAAGTAGAATCTTTATTTAATGCCTTAGAAAAACGGGGTTGGCATCGCCTTCGAGATACCGCCCTGCTGCGAGTTTTAGAACATGGTTTGAGAGCCAGTGAGGTTACGGCATTAAACGTTAAAGACTATGATGGCAAACGCTTGCAGATCTTGGAAGCCAAACGGGATAGCGTCGGATTTGTGCCGCTTTTGTCTGAAGCCAGATTGGCGATCGATAATTACTTACAATGGCGTGAAGCTGAAGGCATGGATATTGAAGAGAATTCTGCTCTGTTTTTATCCCATTCCAACAAGAGTAAGGGGAACAGGTTAACCTACGATGGTTTATATGGCATCGTTAAGGATTTAGTAGAAATAGCTGGTTTAGAAAAATGCTATCCCCATCGGTTGCGTCATACTCTTGCGACTAACTTGGCACTTAAAGGGATGGATTCGATGTTAGCTCGCAGGATTACTCGCCATAGAAGTGAAGCTAGTTATCAAAGATATAGCGAGAGAGGACTAGACCTCAAGGCTGAGGAACAGTTCTGTCAATTATTTGATTCCCCTGAAGTTGAATCATAACCAGAGTTAAAAACGTTGGTGGATGCTACTCGTTGAAAAGTTTAATAAAATATTAAGTAATGCTGCCTGTAAAAAACAGCACCTTCGATTAAACAGCTTCAGAGAATAAAATCAAATGGTAATTACAGCGATCTCAACCAGGCAACCGCCACAAGCACCTTCGACACCAGTTGTGGCTCAAAAAGCTTTAAGCGAATTAGTCAATTATTATCGAGAGTTGGCTCAATATCATCGCTCCTCGGTTGATTATCATCGACAATTATTGGAACAACATTCCCAGGATGCTGAAGTTGCCGAGAAACAATTGGCAAGTATTGAAGCAATTTTACATCCCCTAACAACAGAATCTGTCAACCAAGACGCTAATGGTAAACAGGTTAATGAAATGGGGCAAATTACATCATTAGAAGACAAAGCCCAGGACACGCTATCAGAAGAAGCTTCAAACACTCTAGCTATCCCTGAAGTCACATCTGTTGAGCCCAAGCCAGAAAAAAATGTAGAAAAGACAGCTACTGAGATTGAAAAGTCTCAAGCGAAAGTTTCTAAATCAGTTACTCAAGGCTCGCGTAAGAATAGTGTTCAGACTAAGAGCGGCAGTTCCAAAGCTACAAAAGCTAAGAAGCCAACTAAGAAGAAGAATACTAACAAAGCTAAAAAATCAACTAAGGCATTTTCATCTCGATTACCTTACTCGGAGAAACTAGCTTCTTGTGAAACTATTGTTGATGCTGTGGCTCTTTGTTTGCAGGAATATTATCCCAAAGTTATCAACGCTGAAGATATAGTGAACTACTATTATCCAGAAGGACTCGAAGGGCAAACTAAGAAAAAAGCTTATGAGGCTTTTAGTAATTCCTTGAGCAAAGGCGCTGGCAAACAGGGTTGGGTTAGGTCAAGTATTGGTAAGTATCGCTGGAAAGAGGGAAGTTAAAGTTTTTTGCTCCTGCCTAACTTACGTTGAGAGCTGCTACAAGTTCTGGCGTTAAAACACTATCATAAAAACTCTTGAGGTCTTCCAACCATGAGCGAGAACATTTCTCTGCCTCTCCACATTGCCCCTCAATTATAGTTTTAGCACCAACTCCTCCCGACCTGACCACATAGTCTCTTGTATGGTTAAGACCGTCCTTTTTTTGTTAGCTATATTGCTGATTATCGCTTTGATTTGGCTCAGCCCAGTTCTGACGGCGGCTCGGCGCTCAAGGCTGAAAAATCAGCCTGTGACCAGGCATTGGGTGAGCATTCTGGAGCAAAATCTTCCCATCTACAAACGCCTGACGGAGTCGCTTGAGAGGCGACTTCACGGTCACATCAATGTTTTCCTAGCCGAAAAACAGTTCATCGGTTGCGGTGGGTTGCGACTAACTGATGAAATCAAGGTCACAATTGCCGCCGTTGCCTGTCTCCTCCTGCTAAATGAGAGAGGAGAGTATTACCCGAAGCTTTCTTCTATTCTCGTTTACCCGAGCGCCTATAGAGTGAACGAGACTAAGCTTGTGGGAGGTTATGTTGTCCAGGAGAGTCAAGTCGTGAGGATTGGCGAATCCTGGGCTAGAGATCGAGTCGTGCTCTCGTGGGAGGATATAAAACGCGATGCCACCAATTGGTCAGACGGGCGCAACGTCATCCTCCACGAGGAGGCCCATCAGCTAGATCAAGAGTCTGGAAGGGCTGATGGAGTGCCGATTCTGTCGCGAAGGTCGGACTATCTCAGTTGGGCGAGCGTGTTTGAAAAAGAATATCAGAAATTGCTTAGAGATGTTGAACGAGGTAAGAAAACAGTGATGGATTGGTATGGCGCTACTGACCCAGCAGAATTTTTTGCCGTAGCGACAGAAACTTTTTTTGAGAAACCATTACTTTTGAAACGGAAACATCCCGAGCTTTATCGCGAACTGAAACGCTACTATAAGTTGTCGCCGCTGGAGTGGATTTAGAATTATAGCACTCCGCTAAAAAGTAACTGAATTTCTTCAGTGCTAGGAATCTTTGCTCTGCCATGTCGGTCTGAGAGCCAAAAAAGTAGGAGAGAAAATCTCGCGAGCAATATTCCTCTTTTAAAGAAAAAAATGGAATACAGTTTGGTTGGTTTTGGTGGTGGACCGAGATTTTGTTTGGGATCTGCTTTTGCACAGATGGAAATGAAGATTTTTACTTCTATGCTATTGCGTAACTATACATCGGAAATATTGCCCAATCAGAATCTAACCCCCGAACCTATTCCAACTCTTCATCCGAAATCTGGATTAAAAGTTAAATTCGCTAGTTCTTTCTATAGTATAGTTGTCTGGAAATAAGAAAAAAATTCTCCTGGAATAACTCTCTTGATAGTCTTTTAGGCTCAAAAGAATAAGACTATGAGCAAGAAAAAGATCGCCAATCTCCTACGTAAAGCCTTGCTACAAGGTGGCAAGATGGAACGGGCACTATATGAGCATGAATTAGAAGAACACATTGACTACTGGTACGAGGGTTTAAAGACCGACCGTGATGAATTTGTCTTTGCAGTCACGGAAAACTCAGGTGACGTAGCAATGGTTTTAATAACAGCCGATCAAACCGTTTATATAAATGAAGATGCAAGAGAGCAATTGCTTAAAGAATGGCCGATTGCCTACAAAACAAATATCAAGCGTTTGATTCCAATGATGGCAGAAGAGTTAGCTAACGATATTATCTCAGTTAATGGCGTTAAGACCAGACACTAGTAAAAGAGTGGAGAAATGGTAAAGTTTCCTTGTAGTAAATAGTTAGGCAATAGTAGCATTAAAACTGTATGAGAGCCTGTAAATAAAATGGCAAGTAAGAAAAAAATTTGGATGCCAGCTTCTGTGAAACGGACAAAACCAAGGGTGTCTGATTATCTAAAACACAGTCTTAAAGAAACAGCCGATGAGATCATTGAAACTATTCTGAAACCAAAACATATAAAACCACCACCTACCGACAACGACTTTAATTATCTCGTTGATATCTACTCAAAATGGTATCGAAATTATTTTTACTTCTGTGCCAAATATAACTGTCCCAGCCCCAATGCAATTTCTCCATCATTTGAAACAAAGTTTGCAACTGATGGAATATGTAGGCAATGAAAGGTTTAATCTTTCATATATGAGGCATACTCAAAAATGGTGGGAAATATATCAAGAACTTACCATCACAGAATGTTTAAAATTAATTGTAGAAGAACCACACTTCATACCGTGAGATGTGATTAGGCTAATACAAGTAGAAGTTGAATTGATAGTTGGGCGGCAGGTTCGCTATTGAGCGACGAAAAAGAAGATGTCAGAGTTTATTCCTTGGAACAGTCAACCTCTCGCTCTTTGGGCAAGTAAATACGCCCAAGGTAAATTTATCGATCTAGACGGACGGAAGACACACTACATTGAGAAGGGAGAAGGAAAACCAGTTATACTTCTGCATGGCTTCTTTTACGATTCATATCTCTGGGCAGCTAACATAGATGCGCTGGCCGAGAATTTCAAGGTTTACGCCCTCGACCTGTGGGGTTTTGGTTACAGTACACGAGAACCCCTAGATTACGGCTACCAACTTTATGTCGATCAAGTATTGCTGTTTATGGACAGCCTTGGCATAAGTCGTGCATCTCTTGTGGGTCAATCTATGGGAGGTGGTAGTGCTATCCTGTTCTGTGTTCAACATAGAGAACGGGTCGACAAACTGTTGCTGGTCGCTCCAGCCGGTCTACCCAATCCATTACCTTTAACAGGCAAGTTCTTCAAGCTACCTGGAATTGGCGAATTCTTTCTGGGTTTGAATAGTAATGTGCTGAGAAGAAAGAACTTAAGAGATATCTGGATTTACAACACCGAACTCCTGACCGAAAGCTATTTCGACAACGTGACACGGTTTCACAAAATCAACGGCACCTCAGAGGTATTACTGACGATTCTCCGCAAACAGTTTTTTTACAAGCTCAACGATGAGATAAATTGTTTAGCCCAAATGGAGGTTCCGATTCTTCTCGTCTGGGGCAGGGAAGACAAAGCAGTTCCCTTGCGCTGTGGGCAGGAGATGCACCGTATTTTGAAAGGGTCTCGCTTAGAAATCATAGACAATGCAGGTCATATTCCTAACTTTGAAGGAGCGGAAAAGTTCAATCAACTGGCGGTGGATTTCTTGAGAGATTGAAAATTGTCTGGAAACACAGGTGACGCAGAAAAGTAACGGTTCTATTATTTTTTGGCTGCTCGCTCGCCTTCTTCTGAGTTTTCTTGTTTTAGATTAACTTGGAATTGACTTAGCAAACTGTACATCAAGGGGGATAGAACAATTCCCATCGCTAGGACAAAAATCAAACCACTGAAAAGTGCATATAGAGAAGCAAACACTTTAGCACTCGTAGTTGATAGGGGATTAATAGGACCCATGCCACGCTCGTATCATTGAAGCTTCCACCCTTGGCATCGAGCCAACTTAGACCTGCTGCCCAATGATAGCCGATAATGCCCACGATAAGTCCCAGGGAGATAAAAAGCGCAGACCAACCTAGATAGCTAAGAAATTTACCAATAAAGATGACAATTGACCTGGCTTGTTTTGAGGTAGTCCGAGATTTCAGTTGAGTTACATCAAAACTATAGGGACTTAGGGTAAGCATTACAGTCCCGAAGAGAACGAGTCCGTATCCGAGTAGATGTCTTAATTCCATCTCACGGTAAGTTAATAAGAATTTATACTTACATTTTAAGACAATACCCATGACAACAATAAAGTAAAACGAGATCGAACAAGATATGATTGTGCCACTCAAACAGACAGAGCCACCTTGGTGGTCAGGTGCTGTATTTTACCAAATCTATATCCGTAGTTTTCAGGATTCAAATGGTGATGGGATTGGCGATTTAAGAGGGATAATCTCTCGGCTAGATTATTTACAGTCCCTTGGAGTCGAAGGGCTTTGGATTAACCCTTTCTATCCGTCCCCGCAAGTTGATTTTGGTTACGATATCATGGACTACTTTGATATTGACCCCCAGTTTGGGACGATGGCTGACTTTGAACAATTAGTCCAAGAAGCAGAAAAACGTCAGCTCAAAATTATCATCGATCTCGTCCTCAACCATACCTCAGAGCGGCATCCTTTCTTCATCGAGTCTCGTTCCGGGAGCCATTCAGCCAAACGGGATTGGTACATCTGGAGAGAGCCCGCCGAAAATGGGGGACCTCCTAACAACTGGGCGGGTTTTGAAAAATCTAGCTGGACAGAAGACCACTTGAGTGGGCAATACTACTATCACTTTTTTTATCGACAGCAACCCGATCTTAACTGGCGAAATCCTGCTGTGAAAGAGGCCATGTTTGAAGTCCTGGACTTCTGGTTGGACAAAGGGGTCAAAGGCTTCCGATTAGATACCATTAACCTTTTGTTTGAAGATGAGGCACTACGAGATAATCCAGTAACCGATGAAGT
>JASJEI010000082.1 GCA_030064795.1 Pleurocapsa sp. MO_226.B13
ATTGCACCCTGTTTAGTTTCATCTGTAGTTTGAAGATTGGGAACTTCTAGAACAGTAGCTACAGTAAGACCATCATCTCGACTTTCTAGTAAAATATTCCAATTATCCACAATTTTTATTTACTTTGACTATATTGCGTTTAATTCCATTGTATCTAGTCTGTTTAAGAACTAAGAGCAAAAACAATTAATCGCACCTCTCAAACTCCAATCAACCAAAACCTTTACCCCGCTTAGACTCCGACCAAATAATCAATTCCCCATTCTGACCCCCCGCAGCCAACAGTTGACCATCTTGACTCCAAGCTAAACAGGAAAAACCATCCCTAGCACCCTCTAATATTTGCCCTACTTGTTTGGCTTTTGTCCACAAGCACAACCAACCATCATCCGCAGCAGAAGCCAATAATAAACTATGGGGGTGAAACTCTAAAGCTTGAACCTTACTATAGTGTGAAGTTAAAATACGGGCATCCCAACCATCTTCATCCCAACCATCTTCATCGTCAGTTTCTTTTTTCCACACGGCAATCCCTTCTATACTCGATGCTGCCAAGAGAGGAGTGTTATTTGACAATGTTTGTGACCAAGTTAGATTGGAAATCTTACCAGGAAAACCGCGCATTACCCAAGGATGGGGACTGCCATATTCCAAAACCGTGATGGTATTGTCGAAATTACCAGAAGCAATATATTTACTGTCCCCAGACCAAGCCGTAACAATACTAGCTGAGGGCATATCGATCGGATAGGGGTCATCATCCCAATTTTGAGCAGACCATACTTTAATCCCTCCGTTCCCCGCGATCGCGATACTTTCCCCATTGGGTCGCCAAGCTAAATCTAAAACAGAAGAGTTGGCAAAGGGCAGGGTAGTTATAACTGTTTGACTATCGGCATCCCAGATTTGCACGTAACGCCCCAAACTAAAGGCTAAGTGGTTACAAGCAGGACTCCAAGCTAGTTTATCGACCCATGAGGACGCATTATCTAAACTAGCAATTAATTTCACTTCCTGTTCTTGTTCCCCCCCCTTAGAAAGGGGGGCAGGGGGGATCGTTGACCAAACTCTAACCTTGCCATCCTGTCCGCCAGCAGCTAAAAACTTGCCATCATCAGAAAAAGCCAGACAGTCAATTGATACTAAACCCGCAGGTAATAAACTAACCAGGTTGCCATCTTGCCATACAACCACTTCCCCCGCAGCCGAACTAGCAGCTAACAGACCATCAGGCGACCAAGCTACTGCTGTAACGTATTCTGAGAGATTACCCTGCCATTGTTGCTGAAATAAGACTTTTCCCTTTGCGCCTACACTAAACATTGCTTAAAGTCCTCTCTCAGTTGTGCCTCATCTAGATTTCGACCGATAAACACCAATTCATTCTTACGGGTTTCTCCTTCCTTCCAAGGGCGGTCTGGTTTACCATCAAGTAACATATGTACTCCCTGAAAGACAAAGCGGTCTTCTTCCCCTGCAATATTTAAAATGCCTTTCATGCGAAAGATATCTACACCTTTAGTTTGTAGTAGATTACTCAACCAGTTACTCAGTGTTTGTCCGTCTAGTTCTCCAGATTCCACTATGGCAAAAGATTTTACTGTCTCGTCGTGTTCGTGGGCAGTTTCGTTTAGAAATTCGGGGTCAATTTCTAAAGCACGGTTTAGATCGAATGCTTGTACTCCCAATAACGCATCCATTCCTAATTCAGAATTTTGAGTGCGATAAATTTTCGCCATCCCGTTCATGGCTTTGATTTTGATTTCCAATTCATCTAACTCTTGGGGACTGACGAGATCGGTTTTGTTGAGGAGAATCACATCGGCAAAAGCAATTTGTTCCTGTGCTTCATCTGCTTCCCAATGTTGCTGAATATGTTTGGTATCAACTACCGTAACCACTGCATCTAAAGCAATCTTGTCTTTCAGATCTTCATCGACAAAAAAGGTTTGAATGACAGGGGCGGGATCGGCTAACCCAGTGGTTTCAATGACCAAATGGTCGAACTTGTTGCGACGCTTCATTAAATTGCCGATAATGCGAATCAAGTCACCCCGCACCGTACAGCAAATACAGCCGTTGTTCATCTCAAAGATTTCTTCATCGGCATCAATTACCAGTTGATTATCAATCCCCACTTCTCCAAACTCGTTAACGATGACCGCTACTTTCTTGCCGTGTTCGTAGGTGAGGATGCGATTGAGGAGGGTGGTTTTTCCCGCACCTAGATAACCAGTTAGTACGGTGACGGGAACGGTGTTGGTGGTTGTCGCTACCATAATCTAATTCCTAAGCTCTTTTAGATAATGATAATCGATCTCATTCTCAGAAAAACGGTTTTTAATCTAAAATTAGCCTGGGAAATTATTAAACATTGATGCTAAAGAAATTTCTGAATCGCTTCTGTCACCGCTTCGGAACACTCTTCATAAATCCCCAAAGTTTCCCTCAATTTAACTGTTTGCACCTTGGCTAATTCTGCCATGGCGGTCATTTCCGCTTTTGATTTTGGGGGCGCATTTTCTGCCAGAATAATTAATACGGGCATCGATACGATACATAAAGAGTAACTAAAATTTACTCTATTCCAGCAAAAAACTAACTAACAATACTCCAGCTAAAGATAATATGGATGCGATCGCAAATGTCCCTGAATAGCCTAAAGATTCGGCAAGAAAACCACTCAAGCTACCTGCCAGCAAACTACCGACAAAAATAATTGTGATTTGTAGGGTATAGTCAAAGCCAGCATTGCCTTGACGACTATTATCCATACAGATGGCAAACATCGGTACGCAAGCCATACTGTAGGTAAACTGCAACCCCGCAGCACAGAGATATAAAATCGGCAGACTGGTAAAACCCACAGTCGGTAAAATCCAGAGAGCGATCGCGACTGAGATTAAGAACCCAAAGATAATCAATCCTCGTTTGCGCCCTAAATATTTCAGCAAAAATCCACCCAAAAACGCACCAATAAATCCCGCGCTAAAGGAAACAACACCGTTCATCAAGCCAATATCGCTAAGGGAGAGTTCTAAATCGACTAGTAAAGGGCGAGACATGGTGCTAGCGATGGTTACGCCCATCATATAAACTACCAAGATTAAAATCCATTGTGGAATTTTTGACTGATGAAAAAATCCCGTCAAAGATCTCAGGCTTAATTGAAATTCGGCTTTAGGGGTCGATTTGCTTTCGCGATAGCCAATTACGGGTAACATTAAAGCAAATACTCCCAATGCCATCAATAACAAGCTATTTTTCCAACCAATAGCATCCAAGGCAATTAAAATTACGCCACCGCCCAGGATACTTCCCAAGTAGCCTCCACCCACTTGAATGCTGTTGCCCAAACCCCTTTTCGATGGCTTGAGAATATCGACAGCCAAAGCATCGGTAGCAATATCTTGAGTCGCAGCGAAAGAAATCGCCAATAACATCACAACCAGCAACAGCATGAAGTTAGTATCGAAGTCAAGCAAAGCACAGACAACAATGGCAATACCCATCAAACTTTGCATCACCACGATCCAAAATTTATAGTGTCCCCATTTCGTCCAACCATAGCGATCGATCAAAGGCGACCATAAAACCTTCAACGTCCAGGGTAAACTGAGTAAACTAGTCAAACCGACTAATTCTAAACTTACTCCTTGCTGTCTTAAAAAAACAGGTAAAGTTTGCCCAAAAAAAGCTATGGGTAGAAATTGTGCCACATAAAGGCTTGCCAGTAATGCCCATCTATTCATAATCAGAATTTGGTTTTAACTTGAACGCCATAAGTAGCGGGGTTGCCATAACTAGCTATTTGACCTAAAGAACCAAAATCGAAGGCTGTAGTTAGATATTCGGTATCGAATATATTGTTAGCAAAGAAATAAATGCCGTAATTTTCTCGTTCGTAACCGATACGGGCATTGACTAGAGTATAGGGTTCTCTTCTAAACTCGTTGGGATTATCAAAGAAACTTTCGCCAACTCCCTGCAATTCAAGTCTGGTAAACAAACCAAATTCGGCTCGATATTGTAAAGCGAGATTATAGGTGTATTCAGGGACATAGGGTAAAGAGTTACCTTCCAAATCTTCGTTGCCAAAGGGATTACTAAAATCTTCAAAACTAGTGTCTACATAACCAAAACCCGCGATCGCATCAAAGCCTTTAAAGGGAGTTGCCTTTACTTCCAATTCTACCCCTGCAATATCCGCATCGACGTTAGCCACCTGACGGGCAAAAGTGTTGACATCGAGGGCATTAATTTGAAAGTTTTCTACTGGACTGATAAAAGCAGCCAGATTGAAGTTAAGACGATTATTTAAGAAAGAAGACTTCAAACCAATTTCGTAGTTAAGTGAAGTTTCCGTATTGAAGGTCAATAACTCTTCGGTATCGGCAGAATAATTTACTCCTGCGGGTTTGTAGCCACGGGCGATCGAGGCATAGGTCATTAAGTTAGCATTAAAGCGATACTGGGCGGTAAAGCGAGGCAAAAGAATATCGTCATCCTGTTCGACATCATCAAAACTAGTGATGGTGCGGTCAAAACCAGTAAAGTCAGAAGTAGTTTGGTTGCTGAGGGTGCTGTCAAAACTCTCATAGCGCAATCCTGCGGTTAGGGTTAGGGGTTCAATTGGTTCATAGCTAGCCTGTGCGAAGAAAGCTAAAGTGTTCTCGTCAATTTCTGCTTCAGTTAAAGTTATCCCCGCGTCGGTAATAAAGCTGCTGTCGTTAACTTCAAAATCTCTAAACTCTAAATACCCACCTGCCAACCATTGCAGTTTGCCTTCGTTATTAGGAGACTGGAAGCGAATTTCTTGACTGAGGGAGTCAGAATCAACGTCAAATACTTGAATGGCAGTATTAGCCGTGGGAGGGCTAAAGATATCTATATCTGCCTCAAAATCGGAACTAGAGAAGCGTCTGGCAGAGATAGAAGTGAGGCGAAAGGCATCGTGTCTGTAATCGACTCTAACAGATTGAGTATCGGTATTGACATTCGTAAAACCATCAAAATCCTGTTCGACTTCAAAAGGATCTTCGCTATCTAAAGCCACAAATGGTTGTGCGCCGTCGTTATAGTCTTCTACTGAAGCATTAAACGATACTTTCAAATCTTCTGTGGGAGTCCAAAGCAACTTACCTCTAGCGGTTAATCCCGACTGAGAGTCGATATCTGTATTTAAAAAGGTATTTTCCGTAAAACCATTGCGATTGTTATAAGTTCCCGAAAGACGAAAAGCCAATTTATCTTCTACAATTGGCGAACTAACGCTAGCCTCCAGTTCATAGCTATTAAAATTACCGTAACTAATTCCCCCTTCAAATTCCAACTCCTCGGCTGGTGGTTTGGTAAGAATATTGACTACTCCTGCTTGAGCATTTCTACCGTAAAGAGTTGCCTGCGAGCCTCGCAGCACTTCTACTCGCTCGATTGGGTAAACATTTAAACCCAAAAAGTTGGTGTAGTCATAGGGAACATCATCGATATAAAACGCCACTGAGTCGCGAGAGATAAAGTTAAAGTTGCTGAACCCGCGAACGCTATAGGTCACAAAGTTACGACTGGGAGTATAGGTAGTAAAGTTGGGAGTATTTTCGGAAATATCTCTAAAGCTGTCGATATCTGCGTCTTCCGCTTCTTGTTCGTCGATGTTAGTAATGCTTATGGGAACGTCTTGCAGTCGTTCGGGTCTTTTCTCAGCGGTAACAATAACATCAATTACTTGGTCTGGTTGTGTTTGAGTATCTGCTATTGGCTGTGGCGAAATGACATTAATAGTTGCACCGAAATCTTGCGTAATTACTTCTCCCGTGGGTGTTCCTGATTCTCCAGAGATGATGATTCTGACTGTATTATCAGCCCCAGTTACTTTTAACGCGGATATGCCCTCACTAGAATCGGGAACGCCTTCTACTAGTCTGGGGTTGAGCCGAGTGTTGGGAAAATTAATGACTAAATTGTTTCCTTCTACAGATTGAATGCCTCGCAGTACTTTATTGTCGCGGGTAATAACTTTAATTTCGATTCCTTGAAGAGTTTTTTGCGTCCTTATTTCGATTATGTGGGTTAAAGAATTATTTGACTGCGACCGCCATTGTTTTAAAGTAGTTGCGGGAGATTCAGTTTTGCTAGGCTGTTCGGTAGCAGATGCTAGATCTTTAATACTCCATAGTGACAACAATAATAAATTAAAGATTAATACCGAAGATAATTTTTGCTTCACTTTAGTTTAAATTTTTTAGCTAGAGATAGCTGGGTTGACATTTGGTTATGCGCTGGTACCAGCAGTGCTTAATTTGGACAACTTCACAATCTAGCAGTTGAAAATGTGCGAAGCAAAAGACAGCCTGTCGTAGATTAAATATTACTAATTTAAACTGCGTTTTTTATCTTTCCGTGATTTTTCAGTTTTTCGACAATATTGATTGTGCTTATTTATATTTCTCCCCGTCTCCTCTACCATTCCTCCTCGTCTGCAACGGCAAAACTAAGATTAATCTGAACTATGGCGCGATCGCGATCTGTTTCGCTAAACTCCATTTGACTGGCTGCTTCTAAGGCTTGCTCATCCAAAAGAGAGTTGCCACTAGAAATAGCGACCATCGCATCGATAACTCGACCATCACGATTTAATGTAAGTTGAATTCCTGCCGTTCCTTCTACACCATCTAAGACATCGGGATATTCTGGTTGGCAGTTATCTTTGCAGGCAATAGATAAAGGTGCTGATGTCTGGTTGGTATCATTATTTGCAGCAGCCCGATCGTTGTTTAGGTCATCACTATTATCATCTGTCTTGGATTTCGCATCGGAATTGTTGGCGACAGTGTTTTCAGAATCTTCTGGATTGGGCTTTTGGTTGTCAAGCGATCGCTCTGTAGTTGGTAATTTTGACGAAGGCTGTTCTCGATTTGGTACTGGTTTATCTAAGTCGGCAAGTGGTTTTTTCTCGGCTAAACTTGAATTCTCAAAAGGTTTATCGGGCGGTTGGTTATCTTCGATTAGTTTTTCAGGTTTTGCAGTCGGGCGATTTACTTTTCTTTCTGGCTTGGCGGTCGGAGTTGATGCAACCTGAGTATTATCTGCGGTTACTCGATCTTTATTTGGTTTGGTAGTAACGGGTTTAATTTCTGGCGTTTCGGTTACGGCTGGCGGTAATTTTGGCGGTGGTTTGACTGGAGGATTTGGAGGAGATTTTGGCGGTGTAGGTTTTTCGGGTGGTGTGGGTGGTTTAGAAGGTGATAATTTTTCTTCTACTGGAGGATCTGTAGGAGTTTCTGATGCTGCAACTTTTTGGGAATTTTGGGCGGATTTAGCTGGCGTATTAGACGAAGATTTATCCGAAGATGTCTCTGTATTTCTTTGTTCGGTCAATTCGACAATAGCGATGGGAGTCAAAGATTTTTCTTCTGCCGACACAAATTCTTTGGTTTGGTATCGAGATACGATTAGCGCGATCGCTCCATGTATAAATAAAGAAAGCAACAAACCTAATATTAGACTATTTCTCTCTTGTTGCTGTCTATTATAAAAATTGGGCATTCAAGTCTATTGCAGTAGGCTTTTTTTACCGAATTGGCTTTAGACTCTATTTTAGGTTAGGTTTGCTGCCTGTTCTAAAAGTTTATAGCTAAAGAAAATTCTGAATTGCTTCTGTCACTGCTTCATGATACTCTTCATAAATCCCCAACGTTCCTCTCAATCTAACTGTTTGCACTTTTTCCAACTCTACCATCGCCTCCATTTCCGCTTTTGATTTCGGGGGCACATTTTCTGCCAGAATGATCGACACGGGTATCGATACAGAATCCAAAAGTTGCAAGAATTCTTCTCTATCTGCTACAGGATCGATCGCGCCAGTAACAAAGGCAGCAGGGGCATATCTCGCACCAGGCTTTGAGGTGATTTGATGTTTTTGGGCGATAAATTCTGGAGTTAGTTTGGTTTCATCCACATAGACGTGACGTTTATACATCAAGCGCAGAAAGGAAGGGGTAGTGTTGAGATAGTATAACCCTTGTCCGATAACAGGCGATCGCACTAGATTTTTAACTCCATTTCTGACACCATCGGGTAAACCCATAACTCGTAAAGGTCCTTGCCAAGTGGGAGCGATTAAAATTAGTTGAGAAATTAGATCTGGGTTATCCTGTGCGAATTTTAAAGCGTATCCTGAAGCATGACCCGCAGCAATAAGGATAATTGGACTATTAAAAATAGATTTAATAAAATCTCCCAACAACTGCTGAAATAATGCGGGATTATAATCCACAGGAGGACATTGAGACTCGCCAAATCCCAACCAATCTAAAACCGTCACTCGATATTGTGTAGCCAGTATATTGGCAATACCTTTCATTTCCGTGCGACTGGAAACCGTACTAAAAGCGGGAAGTAACAGTACGGGATTTTCCTCTCCGATGGTTTCATAAACTATTTGATATTGCTTGTCTAAAAAATTCCAGTGGTAAACATTTTTTTTCCCGCCAATACTAGAGTTATTTTGAATCCGATTGGTTGCTGTAGTCATAGCTATTAGTGAAGAGAAATCTATCTATATTGAGATCTTAGTCAGATTTTATTCATAGCGATCCATTTTGTGATAATCATTATCATTCTATCTAGTTTGGTTTTTAAATTAATTCGGCTCTTGCTTGAGTGAGAACTTTTCCCGCAGATTGGGCAAAAACCACAGTGAGTAATAACCCTAAAATGAAATCTGGCAAAAACGAACCAGTTAGAAATACCAGTCCAGCAGTTATTAACACCGAAGTATTGGCAATAATGTCATTACGGGAACACAGCCAAACCGAGGACATATTGATATTGTCGTTACGGTGACGAATCAACAGTAAAAAGCAGATTAGGTTAGCTACCAAAGCTAAAATACCTATCTCGCCCATTAATTGAACTGTGGGGACGGTTTGAGCAAATAATTGATAGGTCGCTCTAGCAAATACAGCGATCGCCGATAGAAACATAATACTACCTTTGAGCATTGCCGATCGCGCCTGGGCTTTTTTACCTTTTTGAATAACGTAAAGGCTACAGCCATAAACTAAAGCATCACCGAGCATATCCAAGGAATCACCTGTTAGAGATAAAGAGGCTGCTTTAATTCCCCCGCTAAACTCCACCACAAACATCACCGCATTGATTATCAAAATAATCCACAGTATTTTAGCTTGGCGTTTTTGCAGTTTTTCTAATTCCTTTGCTTTGTGTTGACAACAATGTTCTGCCATGATTTTTTATCTAAACGTTCAAATGAATGTTTGAATAAAATCATTCTATCTTCAAACGTTCAAAAGAACATTAGAATGTAAACTAAATTGAAACGATAAAAATAGAGAAAAACTAAGACATACTAAATAAAAGCTAAATCAACTCCCGCAAAGAATAGCTGAGAATATCAGTCACGCGCCGATCTTTTAGGGAATAATAAGCTAATTTGCCGTCATTACGATATTTAAGTAATTTCAAATCTCGCATTTTCCGCAAATGATGGGAAGCGGTAGCGATTTTGACATTTAACATGGCAGCAATATCGCAGACACAAAGCTCATCGCCGTTTCTGAGGGCATAAAGTATCTTAACCCGCGAGCGGTCTGCTAAAGCACCAAAAATAACCGTCATTTCCTCTAAAGTATCCTCTGAAGGAAAAGTTGACCGAATTTGAGTAACTAAATCGGTGTTGAAACATCTTACCTGACAAATATCGTCTGCTTTGGTTTTACTCACGGGTATTTAAGGGCAACTGCTAAATCTATTTAGTTCAATGGTACAAGATACTTGAATTCCTAATGGGTTGGAAAGCGCGATCGCATCCTCAACGAAAAAATCAATCAATCGCCAAACTGGGTTTAACAATTGCTGGCACGATACGATGACAAGCCATTTTCCCACCGCCAATATTTCTGGCAACAGGACCAATTTGCAAAGCAGCCAAACCACCCATAATAAAAAAGTTGGACTTGGGCAGACGTAAATGTTCGTCTAGTACGGGTAAACCGTTAACTATTTCTGTCGGATAAGTCTCCAGTACGTCTTGTAATAAAGGATGTTCTGTTACATTAAATTTCGTACCAGTAGCTAACCAGATACGGTTAAATTGATGTTTGTTTCCATCGTGACAACGAACCTGCCAGAGATTATCTTGCCACTGTGCGTAACTGACTTGACAGCATTCATCGATCCTCATCTTCCCTTCGTTGGCTGCTTGGTTCAATTGCAGCATCATGTCTGGAGTCATCGAACCGCCATTACGTGCTTGTTGTATTTGCTGGTAACGAACATACCAATCGGTTTCAGCATGAAAGTCTTTAAGATATTTTGGTCCCAACCAACCAGGATCGGCATCAAAGATTTTTGACTGTAACTGTTTTCTAGTCATCAAGGTAACAGTTGCACCCAGATTTGTCGCACCTTTGGCTAAATGTCCGCTAGTTAAGCCACCACCAACGATTAAAATATGCTCTCCCGTTAAATTGAGTCGGTTTAAATTTACCTGTTGAGAATGACATAATTTATTTGAGGG
>JASJEI010000476.1 GCA_030064795.1 Pleurocapsa sp. MO_226.B13
CCTCTGGGTAAAGATTTCAATGCTCGACAAGCACCCAGACAGCATTCAGAATTACTCCAACTAGTCAAAGATAATTTCGACCCAGCAATCATGCCTACCATAGTTGGAGTAGGAGATACTGTAACTAGTAAAGCGATCGACAATGGCGATCGCCTGGAGTTTAAACGAGGAGGAAGCGATCGCGGATTTTTGGAATTAATTCAAGAGATAGGCAAAGAGTTTAATACGGGTAATATTATTGTCTATGTAGATAGTAGCGGTGGCGAAGTCAAGAATCGTAAACCCCTCAAGCTAGATAATTCTAATGCCTCAGAAATTAAAATCGTAGAAGGACCTGGGGATGTTAGAGATACGGAAGATCCTCTCACTCTAAACATAGCTTTCCCTGGCGGACATCAACAATATATTGACTTTTTTTGTCATCTAGCCGAAAAAAGAAAGTTAAGCAAGTTAGGATAAAGACGTTTCATCGTTGACTACTATACGATCGCGTCCTTGTTGTTTTGCCAGATCTAGTGCGCGATCGGCAGCAGCTAAAAGTTCTTCTAGGGAGATAATCTGATTACCCTCTAAACTAGCAATGCCCATACTAATACTGACATATTGGCTAACTTTAGAGCCTGCGTGGGAAATTTGCATGGCTTTAATTTTAGAGCGGAGGCGGTCGGCAACCAACAGGGCAACTTTAGTATTACTATCTGGTAGGACAATGAGAAATTCATCCCCACCATAACGAGCAGCTAAATCGCTACCACGTACCGAACTACTTAAAACCGAGGCGATTTTTTGGAGACAAACATCTCCTTGTTGGTGTCCGTAGGTATCGTTATAAATTTTCCAAAAATCTAGATCGCACCAAATTACCGCCAGATTCGTTTTTTTTCGCTGACTGTTTGACCACTGTCGTTCTAGATAGCGATCGCCAAAACGACGATTAGCTATTTTAGTCAGACTATCGGTAAAGGCAATTCGTCTTTGTTTTTGAACCTGGTAACCCGTAACAATTAAATTAACTGCGATCGAGATCGGTAAAGGAGCGATAGTAGACAGCCACCAGCCAGACCAAAATAACAGATAGCTAGAGATCGAAAGAAGACCTACAGGGACAACTATACTAATTGTTGCTGGTTTAATTACATTAGCTGAATCTTTTGACGACAGATTCATATTAAATAACACCAGGCTCAAACTACTGCCAATAAATGACCACCCCAAAATCCACAACCATTGTTGAATTTTTGTGACTCTACGATCGTTGGGATGAGTAGCTGTGACGACCATCGCTTCTAAGCGATCGCTCGATAAACCTTGAGAAAGATCTCTTTGCCAACCCGCGATCGCAGTTGGATGGAGAAAGTTTTCTTGCTTGCCAAGATAATATAACAGTTCTTCGCTATGAGCATCAGCATTAAGATAAGCACCACTATTGCTGTTAAAAATTAAACCAGGGCAAATATCGGTCACACCACTGACAATTATTAATCCAGAAACAGTAGGAGCGATCGCTCTTACTCTCAGCAACTGTTTGATTTTTTTTGTTGAAGTCAACCAAACCAAAGATCTCGATCCTTATATTATTGTTTTACTTTTTGGTTAAGACAGATGAAGTAAAAAGTAAGAAGTAAATTGGGCAAGTAATAACTAATGACTAACAAGAAGAAATATGTCGCTCAAAACTGAAACGAGCTAAAATAAATCTCTCTTTGGGGCAAAAATAATTTCATTAGCACCAGCTTGATTGTTAACTAAAGCGATCGCCTTTCTCAGGCGACCTTCACCTGAATCTGCTAAATTAGTAACTTGAGTAACTTGAAAAATAGACATTAGCTTTTACTTCTTGGGTATATTTGTCGATAACTAGCTTCAGTTTTGTGTGTTGCTGGTGAAGCGATCTCGTTTACAATATACCCATTGTTAGTAACGAATTTATCAAAAATAACTCGATTATAGTGTTTTCAACTAGCTAAAATAGTTGAGCCACTCTAGATTTTTTTTAATGAGCAAAATTATTTAAATATTTTTTCCGATCTAGTCTAGATTAGAATTGTGTGTTTTTGAGTTATTCAACAGCGAACGACCAACAATAATGCGCGCTCGCTCGACTATGGTCAGCATAATCGCTTTTCAGCTCAAATTTTAGATAACATTTATTTTTGATTGTTTTTCTCAGGCACAGCTAAGATATATTTCAGAGAACAACCTCTAATACCTCTTGGCAACGTTATAAATTAAGATTATTTGGCTGGAACCTTTTGGTATGTCTGGCTAGCTTGTAAGCATATTACCGATCCTTATACGTCGATGTCCCATAATCGCCAGTCACGAGCAAATATAGCTACTGCAATTGGACTTTTTTTTATTAAGCCCAGTAGCTTTTTGCTCTATAGTTTAGTTTTCTTTGGCTGCAATCAAGTACCAGCCGAAGCAGAAGATAACATTCTGGTTATTCATTCTCATCACCCAGAATTATCTTGGACAAAACAGTATCAAGCAGGAATCGAACAGGGATTTGCTGAAGCAAGTAACAGCACTAATATATTTCACGAATTTTTAGATATTAACCGCCATCCACAACCAGAACATCAACAAGAATTTATCAATTACATCAATAAAAAATATGCCAGGATCGAGATTGATTTGCTGATGGTGATCGACGATCTTAGTTTGCAATTGGTACTACAGGAACGCGATCGCTTTTTTGTTGATGTTCCTGTGGTTTTTCTGGGGATTAAAAATCTACGTCAAGAACTACTAGATACTCCTTGGCTGACGGGAGTATTAGAAAATTACACCGTGGTAGATACTGCCTTAGAAGCTACTAGACATATGTGGACGGATACTATTATTGCGATCGATGATTCTACTGCGACTAGTCGGGCGAATTTAGAGCAAATTGAAGAAATCAAACAGCTCTCTAATCCCCCTCTCAAAGTGGAAGTAATCAAAGATCTAACAACTAAAGAGATTCAATTTCGTCTGGGTGGCTATCCCGACCATATACCGGTGTTGATGCTTGGTCGGTTGTTTGAAAATAAATCTCAACGAGTTTTGGTCGATCCCCAAGAAGATGTTCAAATTTTGCAGGCGCGAATACCAAACCCGATTTACACCGAGGATGAAATTCGTTTGGGCAACGGTGTAGTAGGAGGCAAAATTTTCGATCGCAATTATCATATCAGACAGGCGGTTGAACTGGCTCTAAAGATCTTGCAGGGAGCAAGACCAGATGAAGTAGGCCCAATCTTAGTAGGCAAGAACCGCTGGATTTTTGATTACCGACAGTTAACCGAGCGCGATATTAAACTAGATTTACTGCCAGAGAATAGTGAATTACTCTATGTCGAGCCATCTTTTTATAACAAGCATAAAACTTTAGTTTGGATTGTTGTCCTTAGTTTTCTCTGTAGTTTTTTGATAATTATTTTGTTAATAGAAAAGAATAGAAGACGTGCTTTAGCAAATAAAATCTTACAAGAAAATGAGCAAAGATACAAAGATTTGGCCGAGGCAGGAGCCAATGTTTTTTGGGAGTTAGATCGAGAACTAAAGTATTCTTATTTATCTGGCGATCTTGAAGATTTATGTGGCTTAAAACCTGCCGAGCTTTTAGGTAAATATCCCCCAGATATCCACCGTAATAATCCCAAGTTAGATGTAGACTGGGAGCTTTTAAGACAAATAATCGAAGAGAGAAAACCGATTAAAAATTTTACTTTTAGTTTAAAAGAAAATGACGATCGAGTGAGAATTTTTAAGATTAATGGAAATCCCTTGTTCGATCGCCAATATCAGTTTCAAGGTTATCGTGGAGTCAAACAAGAAATTACCGCCGAACGAAATTTATATAAGAAAATTGCCTACCAAGCTACATATGACGACCTAACTGGTTTACTTAATCGCCGAGAATTTAACGAAAAACTGAAATATTCCGTCCAAAAAGCGCGTAAATACAGTACAGAGTCGGTTCTTTGCTATCTAGATTTAGATCGCTTTAAAATTGTCAACGATACTGCTGGACATTTAGTAGGCGATCGCCTACTATCAGAATTGGCTCAGTTACTCAAAAATATGATCCGCAAAGAAGATACTCTAGGCAGATTAGGAGGAGATGAGTTTGGGCTATTGCTCGAAGGCTGCTCGATTACTGAAGCTAAACTAGTTTGCGAACAACTAATTGCTGCGATTACTAACTATCGTCTTAAGTGGAAAAATGTGGAATTTGATGTTGGAGTTAGTATCGGCATGGTGGGGATTTCCTCCGCATCTACTAATGCTACAGAATTGTTAAGTCGTGCGGATTTAGCTTGTTATCAAGCCAAGAATTTAGGTCGAGGTCGGGTTTATATTGCCGAAAACAATAATCGGGAACTAGACCTAGAGCAAACTCAGATGGGACATATCGCCAATGTATCCCAGGCGATTAAAGAAGATCGTTTCTACTTAGTCAAACAGTTAATTAAGCCTGTAGTGGATGACGGCAAACAGCGTCAACACTATGAAATTTTATTACGTCTCAAGGATCGTTTGGGCAATTTGATTGCTCCTGAAGAATTTATTCCCGTCGCAGAACGTTATGGTGTAATTACGATTATCGATCGCTGGGTCTTAGAAGCGACTCTCAATTCTTATGGCGATTATTTTGCCCGCAATCGCACTTTGGTGTCGATTAATTTGTCTGGTGCTAGTATCAACGACGAGAGATTTACTAATTTTGCCGTCGATCTAATTAAAAATTCTCAGATATCTGGAGATTGTATTTGTTTTGAAATCACAGAAACTACGGCTATTGCTCAGATCCATCACGCTCAAAAATTTATTACGGCGATGAAAAACCTAGGAGTCAAATTTGCTCTCGATGATTTTGGCAGTGGAGTATCGTCTTTTACTTATCTTAAAAATCTGCCGCTCGATTATTTGAAAATTGACGGTAATTTAGTCAAAGCCGTTCTTAGTGAGGATTACGACCGCGCTATTGTTAATTCGATTAACGAGGTGGCTCACTTGATGAAAATCAAAACTATTGCCGAATTTGTCGAAAACGAACAAATATTAGAACGTTTGGGTCAGATCGGAATTGACTACGTTCAAGGCTACGCTACAGGCAAACCAATCGCTATCTCCTCCTAGTATTACCAATTGAACTACTGAAAGTGCTTGACGAGAAGATTAGCAAGTTTATAATTTATCCTAATGGACAATGCTCAAATTATTCTATCCGCAATCAACTATTGCTTCCAATCCTTCTTCCTTATTCCTCATACCTCGTTCCTTCAAATAGTCCAGGGTGCAGGAGTTGAACCTGCCTAAACCCTTTTTCTAACGCTAACGCTATAGCCCAAACGCTTGCTCACTAACGTTTTGAAACAAAGTGAGCAAAAAGTGAGCAAAGATTATAATTACGAAATTGGTTACGAAACTTTACAAAGTGAGTGGAAAATACAGTGCAAACGTACTCCTAGAGGCGTAACTCTAGTTAAAGGCGGTAATAACATTTACCTGCAATTTAAGACTCCTAACACGACTAGAAGTAAGTATAAATGCGCTTGTACCTTCTCTATCGATGGAATGCATGAAGCGGTTAGGAAAAGTTATTTAGTAAAAGCTAAGCTAAAAAGCTTAACTAGTGAAACTGAGTTCTGGGAATGGTACAAGAAAGAGATAGAAGAAGAATCTAGGCTAGTAGATGACCAAATAACCTTTGCTGAAGCGATTA
This sequence comes from Pleurocapsa sp. MO_226.B13, assembly GCA_030064795.1. The sequence continues at coordinate 5,714 of JASJEI010000476.1, forward strand.
AGAAGGTTGAGGATGATTTCTGGAGTAGACCTAGTAGAACAAAAAGGAAGAGAGATAAAACTAACCCTAGTGATTTAAGTAGCTGGAGAGAGACATATGGACGTTTCTACAGCTATCTATCCCCAGAAGAAAACATTAATCTTAAAACCATAATTCAAGCCACAGAAAAACAGCAAAAAGGCAGTAGAAGCTATAAGTATTCCGTATCTGCCATGAAGAAACTCTGTAGACTTAATAAAAAGCAGTCCTTACTAGATTCTTTACAGGAGCTAGATACGACACAAACGGAATTTAAAGACCTTCAAACAGTTACTCTAGATGACTTCCTAAATTGGAGAAAAGAGGCGATAGGAGAAACAAGTGAACTTCATGGCAATGTTGATACAAAAGTAAGACGAGCTTGGTTATGGGTATTCTCCATGCAAGTAGTTTATGGATTGAGGATACACGAAGTTTTTGCTGTAGCAAACTCGAATAAATCTTTTACTACTAAAGACGGTGTAACTATACCTGCTTTAGCTAGTCCTGACAACAAAGAAAACTTAATAGTAATAAATGATAAAACAGAACTAGGTACTACTACTAAAACAGGATACAGATTAGCTAGACCTAATATTCCTCCTAAGTATCCTGACTTAATAGAAATGCTTAATATAAAATTTCCTTTACTTCCAGGCAACAAGCCTAGAAGTAAAAAATACGATAAAATAAGAAAATTTTATTGCAATAAAGCTACAGAACAGCTTAGACGATGGAATGCTCCGTTTACTCAGACTCACGCTCTACGTCACTTGGCTAACATTAACGGTATGCAAGCAGGTATACCCTTAGAGGTTAGAGCGCAATCTATGGGGCATACTCCAGCAATGAATGATGGTACTTACAAAAAACGTCAGTCTACCCAAACGACTATTGACCTGCTCACTCAGTCAAATCAAAACGCTATCGACTTTGTAACTGCCTTAGCAGAAGCGAAAAAGTTAGTCGCAGAGAACGAAGATGATAGGGAAGTAATTATCAGATTACTATCAATAATCTACCAAAAAGACAGTAAGGCAATTGAGAAGTTAATATAGACTCATTCCTTTTGCTCGATACTTAGTCATATCTCGTACCTATTAGTTTACGACCTCAGTCACGGGTCGTTTTTTCTTGCTTATTTTTAATAGCTTGATAAACTAAAAATAGTCTAGGATTATCTAGGAACTAAAGCTACTATTAGTCCTTTCTCTTAATGCTCTGGGAGAAGAGATTAATAGTTTTAAAGTCTTTTCCCCTAACCAGCAAGCTTGGCTATTATACCTCTCCGTCTCCACCAGTCAAGGGTTTTACTCCGTAAAAAATCTTCGATTCAAGCCCTTGACAGTTTTCGACTACGAGCTTTTTTTTAGCCAACACTGGTTAGGGTGTTCTGTCTGTTTTTCCTTGTCCTGAATAGCTAGTGACATCCCTAGTAACTTAGTACAAAATTAGTACATTACGGGGAACAGAGCGCGTAACGATGCCAAGTAATAAAGACAAGGTAACTTCCCAATACTGTTCGCTTAAGCTAAAAATATGAGTTAATGAGAGTAGTTGTGGTCAAAAGCGGATAAAACTGCCACCTTTAACTCTTATTTCCCCAAAAATTCAAGCAAGTGAGATATTTCCCGCTTTGGAATTAATTAGGTCTCATCTAGCTTGACTTGATTTTTGGCAACAGAACCTTTTAATGTCAAGATCTGAGAAAAGTACTAAATTGATAGGTAAATAGACTCACTGGATCTCCTCCTATATTGTGAATCAAGTAGAACTACTCAACCGAATCACTACTAATATTAGGCAATCTCTAGAACTGCAAACAGTTTTAAATACTGCCGTGACAGAAGTTCGGGATTTTTGAAAAAGCGATCGCGTCAAAATTTACAAATTTGATGAAGATGGTAGCGGTCAAGTAGTTGCCGAATCGATCGATGGAGATCGTCTACCACCTCTAAAGGGATTAAATTTTCCCGCAAGTGATATTCCTCCCCAAACACGAGAACTATTTATCAAAGCAAAAGTTCGTTCCATCGTTAACTTAGACAAGCAAGAGATGATCTTGTCTGAACCAGATCGTTTGCTATCTACTCCTGCAGGAGAACTTACCGTAGAAGAAGTACGCTCGGAGTCTTTAAACAATTTACTACAACGCCCTGTAGATCCCTGTCATGTAGAATATCTCACCTTGATGGGAGTAAAGTCTACCATGGTCGTCACCTTAGTGAATGAAGATCGACTTTGGGGTCTATTAATCTCCCATCATCGTCGTGCCAAAAACATCTCCAATAGCAAATTACAAATAATTCAGATCATTGCCGAACAGCTAGAGATGGCGATCGCCCAAGCTAATTTATTTCAGAAAATTCAACGTTTTGATTTTGACAGCCTATGGGATGGCGAACGAAAGAGAATCATTAATGACTGATTCTCAGGCAGATGAATTTTTGACGAAACCCATTCGAGATTACAATATTCTGATGGAAAAAATAGAACAGTTA
>JASJEI010000477.1 GCA_030064795.1 Pleurocapsa sp. MO_226.B13
AATAAAACCCTCAATAAATTCTAATTCTTTCTCAGATTTGAAAATTCCTTGCCCTTGTTCCCAAACCCATTTTTCAGTTCCCTGTTCGGTTAAAATACGATAAGTAAGTTGAAATGGTTTTTTTTCTTTAAGTGCCTTTTGTACCTGTTGCCTGACTCTGTCTCGATCTTCTGGATGAATTAGTTGATGATATTTAACTAAATGATTTTCGGTCAAATCTTCAGGTAAATAACCCGTTAAACTATTGCATCCTTCACTGACAAAAACCATAGTAGAGTCTGAGTTACTCAGGGAACGATAGGCCATTCCCGGTAGATTACTCATCAGGGTAGCCAAAGTTCTTTGGCTTTCTGCTAGGGAAGCTGTCCGTTCGGCTACTTTTTGCTCTAATTCTTGATTGGCTTGTTCTAAGGCTTCTTCAGCTTGCTTTCGAGCAGTAATATCCCGCACCATGATCAACACTTCATCTTCCCCCAACACCATAATACGGACTTCTTCATGCTGAGGTTGACCATTAAGTATGATTTGATGCTCGTAGACTTGTAGTTTAGCCGTTGCCAGGGCTTGCTGAATGTATTGCATTCGCTTTTGGGCCAGCTCAGGAGGTAATGGTTCCCGAACGGTGTTCCCTGGTCTAAACTGTTTGACCCCATGACCCGACTGCGAGCGAGCGCTGTCGATCACATCTAAATAAGTACCATCACCTAGTGCGCGAATCATCAAATCGGGAATGGTGTTGACAATCGCACGATTAGTAGCTTCACTCTGACTCAGGGCATTAAAGGATTCCCTAAGTTGCCCTGCCATCTTATTGAAAGACTCTGCCAAGGTATCAATATCAGTAATGAAACTTGGTTCTACCTGCTGCTCGAGATCCCCCTGAGCCAGTTTGTCTGATGCCCGACAGACGCGCACAACGGGCTCAGTAATCCAGCGAGAGGTAAGAATTCCCGATAATATAGCCACCCCGAGAGCAATGACGCACAGGATAATTGTATTGCGAGTATTGGCGTCGATCTGCGCCGTAAAATCCGCCTCAGGGATGACTACTGCCATGAGCCAATCGAGACCCCGGCCATCTTGAAGCGGCGTCACTTGCAGGAATTTACGCTTGCCTTCTATCTCGAAGGTAAACCGCTCGCTCTTGTCAATCCCCTCGAAACTGCCAAACCGACTCAGCAAAATCTGCGCCGCTTCTCGGATTAAAGGGTTGCTGCTGTCTACCGCAGCCAGTCGTTTTTCCCCAGTCTCAGTCTTGAGGAAAGGGGGTTCTGCTGCCGAACTGGCAACAATTTCTCCCGAACGTTCAATGATAAAGACCTGTCCCGAATCACTGACATCTAGCTGCCTCAGAAAATTGCTAATATCAGATAGTGTCAGATCCGCTCCCAGCATCCCAAGGAGTGACTCCGAGCCATCATAGATCGGGATAACGTGGGTAATGCCGAGGCGGGGGAGATTTACAAACACGTAGATAGGAGACCAAGTTGGCTTCCCTGCTTTTGCTGCCGCTTGGTACCAAGGTCGTGTAAGCGGATCGAACATGTCCTTACTGATTAACGCCATTGGTTTTCCCTGGGGATCGAGTTGATAAATTTCCAGACGCGGAGCGGTCAATTGGTTTCTAATCCGAAGGGTGGTGAGACTGTCAGTTTCCCGCCAGACGCCAACAAAATCTCTTTGTGGGTTAGCAAAATAAACGTAAGGCACGGCATCAGAGATTTGCGTTTGTTCCCAGAAGTAGCGCGCCATTTTCGGATAATCAGTGAAGTCTAAATTACCGACCCGAATGACCGCCACATTAATTTGTAAAAACTGATAGGGTGTGTCGGCAAAGGTTTTAAAGCGCTCTTTAACGTTAGCCGTGACTTTATTGCTGATCTGGTTCATCAGTTCATTCACCGACTTCTGCCCGTTACGGAACGAGAGCCATCCGGTCAACCCGACAACTGCTACAATTTGTACGACAAACGACACCACAAGAGTGGTGCGGAGGCTGAATTTTCTTTTGGGGATAGTTTTCTGATGATTCATAGTACAAGCGAATTAGTCAAGTACTAGGGCATGTCTGCAAAGGATAGTGTTGCCAAAAATTGAATTAATAATGTAATAAAATTGAATTACTAACTAAATCTAGGCATCAATAGATTACAAATGTCACAGTTTGTTTAATTGGGTGGATGTAATGCTTCAATTCCCCAGTGAAGATCATGAATTGCGATCGATTATTTTCGAGAGATATTATTAAGTTTTTCTGATTGTTCTGTTTGTTCTGTACCTATTTTTCGACGACTTTACTTTTTAATGAATTATTCGATCACCCTGTCAATGTGTAAATTTTAGTAGTTAGTTAGCTCAGACTGGGCAGTAATTTTTTCTAACTTTTGGAGGGCTTGCTGTAACTGACGGTTTTTCTCTTGTAACTGAAGTTGCAGACGTCGAACTTTTAATTGATTTTCTACTCTCGCTAATACCTCAACTGTTTTAAAAGGCTTGGTAATGTAGTCACTACCTCCCAAAGAAAAGGCTTTAACTTTATCCCAGGCTCGATCGAAGGCACTAATAAAAATCACGGGAATATCTTGGGTTTGGGGATTGGCTTTGAATCTTTGACAAACAGTATAGCCGTCTAACTCTGGCATATTAATATCTAATAAGATTACATCAGGACAGGCTATGGCACTTGCTTGTATTGCAACTACACCATTAATTGCCTGTTGTACTTCATATCCTTGTTCTTCGAGCAAATCAGATAACAGTTTGAGATTTTCTGGTCGATCGTCCACTAAGAGAATATTCCCCTTATGGTTACCCTTCTGGGCAGCCGAGGGAACAGGGGATAAAGCAACAGGGTCAGGCGACTCAACCACAGGTGGCTGATAACGCATTTGGTGCTCTAGTATAGCTTTAACATTAGATTTAGTGATTTTTCGCTCTAAAGCTTGAGAAAGCAGCTGCCAGAGTTTTGGCGCAATGTCTTGTTTAATATATTTAGGAGAGTAGCCACATTCCTCGGCAATTTGATCGTAAGTCTTTCTACTCCCCTGTAGAGTAGTGAGTAATATGGTACGTTGCAAATCACTAAAATAATTGCCGATCTTGCCATAGATCAATTCTTCTGCAAATACTAAAATCTCTTCAAAATTGCTCATGTTACCAAGCCGATATTTGCCAACTGTTTGGCCTTCAACTACAGGAATTTGGGATGACTTTCCTTTGTAACGATTGTCTAAAACACTAAATTGCATAAGAAATGTTCTCCTGGCTCAATTCCTACTTCTCTATAAATCTTTAGTTTGATATTAATTTAGTTAAATACCTATAAATATCATAAAACTCATCCCAGAACTCATAGAAAAACTCATAGAAAAACTTATGAATAAATATGTGATTGTGAGCTTACCATGTTGTCAAGCATTATTCTTAAAGAAGAGAAGTAAATTAAATGTTAAAAATGAGCCTATGAACCTCGATTGCCTCCTGGAGATTGTTGACTGCCAGCTAATTGAGAGCCAAAATCGCCCTCTCAATTCCATAGAAATTCTCATTCTGCGAGGCATTTGGCAATATAAAACTTATAATCAAATTGCGATCGAGGCAGGTTATAGTCCTGGCTATTGTACTACTGTTGTAGCTCCAGAGTTGTATCAGCGACTCTCCAAAATCATTGGTCAGCGCGTGACCAAGAAAAACTGTCGGGCACTGCTGGAGTCTTATGTAACCATCCCAGCAGTCCCAGAGACAAAGCCTTTGAGCCAAGATATGGCGGTATTTCCCTGCCATGAGAATCAGGAGGCATCACCTTGCTACCCCAGTGGCTCCGTCCCTCTCAATTCTCCTTATTACCTCAAACGCTCTTCCCTTGAGGAGCAAGTTTTTCAAGAAATCAGAAACCCAGGGGCGTTAATCAGGATTAAAGCGCCCAGAGAAATGGGCAAAACTTCACTGCTGCTGAGGATTCTGGACAATGCCAACCGCCAGGGCTTTCATACCATCAGCTTGAACCTAGAACAAGTCGAGCAGTCTATTTTGACCAATTTGAATCAATTTTTGCGGTGGTTGTGTGCCAATATCGCTCATCAGCTTCAGCGTAAACCGATGCTGGACGAGTACTGGGATGAAGATCTCGGAAGCAAAATTAGCTGCACCCTCTATTTCCAAGATTATCTACTAGAGTCAATTAATACTCCCCTAATCTTGGCATTGGACGAGGTTAACCAGATTTTCGAGCATCCCCAAATAGCGAAAGATTTTTTACCTCTTCTGCGTTCTTGGTTTGAAGAAGCGAAAAGAATACCAATCTGGCGAAAGCTTCGCCTCATTGTGATTCACTCGACGGAAATTTACGTTCCTCTTCATCTGAACCAGTCCCCTTTCAATGTAGGACTACCAATTCAATTAAACAGCTTCAATCAGTCAGAGGTAGAGCAGTTAGCCCAACGTTACGGACTCGACTGGGCAGATGGGGAAGAAGTTAGACAATTAATGGCAATGGTCGGGGGACATCCGGCTCTAATACACTTAGCAATCTATCATCTTAGTCGGAGAGACATAACTCTATCGCAATTACTGGAAACTGCTCCCACTGCTAGCGGAATTTATGTTCATCACTTGCAGCGTCATTGGGCAACATTGGAATCACAGCCTGAATTAGCACGAGCTTTTGATACTGTTCTGAATGCCACTGAGCCTGTTCCCTTAGATCCAATCCTAACTCACAAGTTAAGCAGTATGGGGTTAATTAAACTTTCAGGTGCTAGAGCGATCGCAAGTTGTGAATTATATCGGCGATATTTTATTAAAAAGGGAGAGCAACATTTCATCAGTTTATAGATTTATAGATGAGTTCTGGGAGAAATTTTATGAGCTTGAGAAACTAAGAACAAAATTAAAATTAATTTGAATTTACTTTTGAGTAAAGAACTAAAACGATGTTCGATAAACCGCAGTTTAATCCCTGTTACTCTGTTGAAACTATAGAACCAGACAAGGTATTTTTCTTGTCCGAGACAGAGACAGTATGTCTGAGCGATCGCTTTTCCTATCTGGTAGCATCTTTAATTGATGGCGATCGCAGCAGGGATGAAATTGATGTGCGGTCGATCTTAGTGATTTTCTAATGAGCAAAAAAACTAAAGTTAACTTCTAAATGTAAAGAAAAATTTCTGTTTCTTGAAAGAGTGATAAGGTCAGAAATTTTAAGGTAATCTACTTTATATATATGTGATATCTGTGAGTTCTAAAGTGTAATAAGCTCGCAAGCATGTTCTTGTCGGTTATTAATTTTTTCGAGAGGATCGTATTAGAATTATGAGCCAAATATTTCATACCTTAAGAAAGTTACATGGAGATGGTTTAAGAAAGATTGATCCCCCCTCTTTACCTTCGTTAGAGCAAGAAATCTGGGACGTATTTGCCAAGCGAAATAAGCAAATTTCTCAGCTTATTGCTCAGAAATGGTTAGAGGGAACTGAACTAACTGTTGAAGATATTAAAAACCTCTTCAAAGACGAAAATCTCGATGTCATCATAGATAAAAAACCCTATACTGAATGGCAAAGTCAAGAAGATCATCCAAAACAGCCTCCAAAGCATAACTATGAAGGATACTGGACTATACCAGACGATCTTGGTAATGAGCCAATTGGATTATACATACCTTATCCCGAAAGACCTCCAGAAGAATGCTTATCTTCCCAGGTGTTACAGGAGTGGATCGATCAAGATTCAAGTGCTGAACCTTTTTATCCGCGTCATAATAGGTGGATACCTTACAGTTGCTAAACCCATATAAATATAAGAACAACCAATAAATCATTTGTATCGGATGATATGCTAAATCAGCCGAAGCTAAAGAATTGTTTTCATTGGGAAAGTGTCGCTTCAGAAGCTGTTTTCCTGCTGTCTGAGAGAGATTCTCTTGTACTCACTGGTCGTATATATCAACTTTTAATGCCTTTGATTGACGGTCATCGTACTGCTGAAGAAATTGTCGATCTACTTCAAGGAAAAGTATCTGCTGCTGAAGTTTTCTATGCTCTGATGTTGATGGAAAAGAAGGGATATATTGTTGAAAGCAATAATCCTTTACCAGACAACTTAGCAATCTTCTGCGAGCATTTAAACGTCCCTCTTCAGACAGCTTACCAACGGCTACAAACCACTCAAGTGAAGGTTAACTCTTTGGGTTTGAATATGCCTGTGTCAGAATTTTGTGATGCTTTACAAGCCCTGCATATCAAGGTTTCTGAGGAGGCAGACCTAGAGCTAGTCTTGACCGATAACTACTTGCATGATGGTTTAGATGAATTCAATCAAAAGGCTTTATTGCGATCGCAGCCTTGGATGCTGGTCAAACTTGTGGGAACAATTGTTTGGATTGGACCTATCTTTTATCCGAGAAGAACAGGTTGTTGGCAGTGTCTAGCTCAACGCTTGCGAGGAAACAGACCCATTACGGGAGCGATCGAGAGACACAAAGAAATTTCACAACTACCCATTCCCCCTCTGGGTTCTATTCCTTCTACATTGCAAAACGCCCTGGGCATGGCAGCTACAGAAGTCTTTAAATGGATTGTCCGAGGTGAGAATAAGCGTTTAGAAGGGAGGCTAGTCGTGCACGATCATCTCTCCCTAGAAACTCAAAACCACATCCTAGTTAAGCGCCCCCAATGTCCAAGTTGTGGAGAGATCGTTAATGGGCTGAAGAGGAAACCTCTACCGATTATTTTGGGACATCGCAAGAAAACTTTTATTGCAGATGGAGGACATCGTAGTTGCCTACCAGAAGAAACTCTAAAGAAATATCAACACCACATTAATCCAATTACGGGGGTAGTTCGAGAACTAAGAAAAGTATATCAAGACTCCAATGGTTTAATCCATACCTATATTGCCAAACATCATTTTGCCACGATGTTCGACAATCTGGACACCCTACACCAAAATCTCACCGGCAGAAGTGCGGGGAAAGGCAGAATTGATCGACAAGCGAAGGCCAGCGGTTTGTGCGAAGCAATTGAGAGATATTCTGGAGTTTTTCAAGGAGATGAAATTAGACAAACAGGCAGTTATCAAAAAATGGGAGATAAGGCAATTCATCCCAATGCCTGTATGAATTTCAGCCAGGCACAATACCGCAACCGTCTGGAATGGAATAGCCGTTGTTCTGGCTGGTTTCAGAAGGTTCCAGAACCCTTTGATGAGGAAAGAGAAATTGAATGGACGCCAGTCTGGTCTTTAACTCATCAAGACTTTAAATATCTGCCAACAGCTTACTGCTATTACGGCTATCCAAAATTACAAAAGCCAGATTGTTGGGCAGATTCCAATGGTTGTGCTGCTGGTAACACCCTGGAAGAGTCAATTCTGCAGGGTTTCATGGAATTAGTTGAGCGAGATTGTGTTGCCTTATGGTGGTATAACCGCATTAAGAGACCAAGAGTCAATTTAGATAGTTTTGACGAACCATATTTTCGAGCCCTTAAGGAATATTACTATTCCCTTAACCGCGAACTATGTGTTCTGGATATTACGAGCGATCTGAATATTCCTGCATTTGTTGCCATTACTTGGAGAAGCGATCGAGAGGTAAAAGATATCACCCTTGGCTTCGGCGCTCATTTCGATCCGAAGATTGCTATGAGCAGAGCATTAACTGAGGTTAATCAAGTCCTACCCAATGTTTTAACAGCTAGGGCTGATGGCAGTACTCAATATCCCCCCTTCTCCGATCCCCTAGCTATAAAATGGTGGCAAACAGCTACCTTGGAGAATCAGCCTTATCTAGTTCCCGATGAAAATCTTACTCCCAAAGTGTATGGGGATTATTCTCAAAATTGGAGTGACGATCTACTAGAAGATGTAAGACTTTGCCAGCAAATTGTAGAGCAAAATGGTATGGAAATGCTGGTTTTAGACCAGACTCGCCCTGACATTGGACTAAGAGTAGTCAAGGTAATTGTTCCAGGTATGCGCCACTGGTGGTGTCGGTTAGGGTCAGGACGGCTCTATGAAGTTCCGCAAAAACTAGATTTGTTGAAAGACCCCTTACAGGAACATCAACTTAACTCATTTCCGATGTGGATGTAACTGGTCATTTAAAATTATCGCTTTCAAAACTATAGAATTAATCGGTCAATGCTTAAAGACTATAAAATTATTGATGCTGATGCCCATGTATTCGAGCCTCTTGATATGTGGGAGGAGTAT
>JASJEI010000015.1 GCA_030064795.1 Pleurocapsa sp. MO_226.B13
TTTTATTAATTAAAATTCTTCAAATCCCTACTATGTTTAGTTTTTGAATTTTGAATTTTGAATTTTGAATTAAAACTAAGTCTCCAATGACTTTTGAGAACTGGTATAATTTAATGGCTTTTCAATATTCAAGACGAATTTATCTAGGAGACACCGACGCAGCAGGAGTAGTCTACTTTGCCAGAGGAATGGAAATTTGTCACGAAGCCTACGAAGAGTCATTGGCAAGATCGGGAATTAGCCTCAAGCAGATGTTGAGTAATAGAGAAATTGCTTTACCTATTGTTCGTGCAGAAATCGATTTTTTGCGTCCACTCTTTTGTGGCGATCGCTTACAAATAAATTTAAAATCCGATTTAGTTAACAGCAGTGAATTTATAGTTAGCTATCGGATATTTAACGTCGAGCATTTAGATCGAGTTTTAGTTAAAGCCCAAACTAGACACGTATGTATCAATCCTCAACTACGGACTAGAGTGGATTTACCCTTGGCGATACATCAATGGTTAGAATAACTGAGGCAAGAGTCTTTTTAACTTTGCCCATTATTTTCTAGATGCAATCAAACAAGTGCGACATAAACTTCACTTGTAATTGACTATGTTTTGGGTACTGAAACCGAAGAACCTGTAGAACCCTTAGACCCTGTAGACCCAGAAGACCCTGTAACTAACTTTGATGGTGCTGATATTCAATTGCAAATCTTTGCGCCAGATTTAGATTCTCCTGCTTCAAGTCCTGTAGAACTGACAATAGGGGATGGTGTTGAGGTCGATAATGATTTACCATTTACTGACTTAGCTGGCGATCGCTTTTTTGTGTAGTACATCGTCTTTCTCTCTAAATTCTTCTAAGAGCGATCTCCTGTAGGGTGGGCAAAAATATAACACTAACAATCATGATGACTGTTCTCCGATCCTTTTGTCAATAGGGTTTGAGATGCTCTTACCCTGAGATTAGGCGCAGTAGGGAAGGACGGAAATCAGTATGGGAAAAAATCAAAGGGTTGGATGAAGCGTTTCTCAGAGTACAACTCTTTCAATGGTTGCTTGTAAGATTTTAACCAGTCTCCAATCGCTAAGAACCCTTGATTGACGGCACGCTACAGCTAGAGTAAACAAAGCTAGACACAACAATATCGAATGTCTCTTTCCTTGTTTTCTTCTGCGGTCTGGTAGTTTAATTCTATTGCTTTTTAGTATAAGATTTTACAGTGAGCGTAATTGCATGACTTGCGATCGCCCTAACCTCCATCCCTTCAAAAAATCCCAAAACTGTAAAAAAATATTCTTGCAAGAATCACATATAGTCATGTATCATTATTGATTGTGGTTAAAACTGGCAAATCTCACCTTATAGATCTAGCGATCTAATCATCCCCCTTAGTTGACGGATTAAATTCTGGAGACTAGATAAGGGAGTTTTTACAAGGATAAAAACAAACTTGTTATGGGGTAAGTGAGAATATGAATAGGATTTGCTACCTCCTCGTAAGAAACTGAGGGATTTATTTCTTTAAGTCTTTGAGGGTCAAGGTAATTGTACATAGAGCCAGTAATTAGCTGGATCTAGCCGTAAATCTTAGAAAAAAACATATATTTGCTGCTTTGCATCTTGTAAAGAGGAGTTTTAGCTGATTTTCGATTGTAGATAGTTGCGATTACCCAAAGGGTACGCCCTGCGATCGCATTTTGGCAAGAACCTCACGCAAGATGGATATTTTTTTGTCAGTCAGCAGGTAAATCACTCAACCGAAATTACTGGAAGTTTCTAGTTAAAAGCATATTAGTCAAACAACTAACAGCTAATAGCTAAGAGCTAACAGCTTCAAAGGTTTATTGTGTTGCAATTATAGAGGAGCTAAAACTCGTGTCTGTCGGCATTCTTGGCACTAAACTAGGCATGACTCAGGTTTTCGATAAGGAAACAGGAAACGCTATCCCTGTAACTGTCGTTCAAGCTGGGCCTTGTGTCGTAACTCAAATTAAAACTAAAGAAACAGACGGCTATAGTTCGATCCAAATTGGTTACGGTGAAGTCAAAGAAAAAGCTTTATCTAAACCAGAACTAGGTCATCTAAATAAAGTAGGAGCTAGTCCCTTGCGTCATCTTAAGGAGTATCGCGTTAACGATACAGCAGGGTACGAGTTGGGTTCTACCCTAGACATCGGTGAAATTTTCAATACCGAAACTACCGTTGATATTAGTGGCAAAACAATGGGTCGTGGTTTTGCTGGCTATCAAAAGCGTCACAACTTCAAACGAGGCTTGATGAGTCACGGTTCTAAAAACCACCGCTTGCCTGGTTCTACTGGTGCTGGTACTACCCCTGGTCGTACTTATCCTGGTAAGAAAATGGCTGGACGTTATGGCGGGAAGCAAGTAACTACTCGCAAGCTCAAAGTTGTCAAAGTTGATGCGGAGCAAAACCTATTGCTCGTTAAGGGTGCAGTTCCAGGCAAACCTGGTTCTTTGCTCAGTATTTCTCCTAGCAACATTGTCGGCAAGTAACAGCTTGTTGTTTAGCAAAAGATAGATAGATAACAAACAAGTAGCTATGGTTAATTGTGTAGTCAAAAATTGGCAAGGGGAAGATGCTGGCGAGGCAACCCTAGAACTAAAAGTAGCCAAAGAAGAAAATGCGGAACATATCGTACACCGTGCTTTAGTCCGCCAATTAAATAATGCTCGTCAAGGGACAGCTTCTACTAAAACTCGTGCAGAAGTACGTGGTGGGGGACGCAAACCCTGGAGACAAAAAGGAACTGGACGCGCTCGTGCGGGTTCGATCCGTTCTCCCCTCTGGCGTGGTGGTGGTGTAATCTTTGGCCCCAAACCCAGAGACTATAGCACCAAAATGAACCGCAAGGAAAGACGTTTGGCACTAAGAACGGCTTTTTCGGCTCGCGTAGAAGATCTGGTGGTAGTCGAAAACTTCGGTGCGGAACTGGAACGTCCCAAGACTAAAGAAATTATGGCAGCTTTGGAACGTTGGGGTATTGGCAAAGATGAGAAAGTGTTGATGATCCTCAAAGAGATCTCCGACAACGTTAACTTGTCTACTCGCAACATCGCTAAAGTCAAGTTAATTAAGTCTACCAACCTCAACGTAGCGGATATTCTTCACGCTAACAAAATTGTCGTGTCTCAAGAAGCTTTAGCAAATATTCAGGAGGTTTACGGTGAAGACTAGATATGAAGAAAGGGATTTAGCAGACTTAATCCTTAAGCCGATTATTACCGAAAAAGGCACGATCCAAATGGAGCTTAATAAGTATGTCTTTGATGTACTGCCCAAAGCTACTAAACCCGATATCAAAGCAGCAATTGAAAGCCTGTTTGATGTCACTGTAGTCAAGGTAAATACTTTGACTCTACCGCGTAAAAAACGTCGCGTCGGTAGATTCATGGGTTACAAGCCTCAATATAAAAGAGCAATTGTAACTCTCAAAGAAGGGGACAGTATTGCTCTATTCCCCGACGTATAACCAACTCGCACTCGAAAAAGCTAGATAACAGCAAATTATGGGTACTCGTTCATTTAGACCATACACGCCAGGGACGCGCCAAGCGGTAGTTGCCGACTTTTCGGAAATTACTAAAAGCAAACCAGAAAAGTCCCTGACCAAATACAAACACCGTAAAAAAGGTCGTAACAACCGTGGTGTAATCACTAGCCGTCGTCGCGGAGGCGGACACAAGCGTCTTTATCGCATTATCGATTTCCGTCGCGATAAACGCAATATTCCCGCAGAAGTAATTGCGATCGAATACGATCCCAACCGTAATGCTCGCATTGCTCTGGTGCAGTACGAAGATGGCGAAAAACGCTATATCCTAGCTGCTGTCGGGATGAAAGTAGGCACGCAAATCATCGCCGGGCCAGATTCTCCCATCGAGGTGGGTAACGCTCTTCCCTTGAGTAAGATGCCTTTAGGTGAAACCATTCATAACGTAGAGTTAGTTGCAGGTAGAGGCGGACAAATCGTGCGTGCTGCTGGTGCTGCTGCCAAAGTAATGGCAAAAGAAGGGAATTACGTTACTATCGGTCTTCCCTCTAAAGAAGTTCGTATGGTACGCAAAGAATGTTACGCCACTATCGGACAGGTCGGTAATGTCGAACACCGCAACCTCAAATTGGGTAAAGCGGGTAGAATGCGTCACCTGGGTAGAAGACCCGAAGTACGCGGTAGTGCGATGAACCCCTGCGATCACCCCCACGGTGGTGGTGAAGGACGCGCTCCTATTGGTAGAAGCGGACCTGTTACTCCTTGGGGTAAACCAGCACTAGGTAAGAAAACTCGCAAGAAAAACAAGCCCAGTGACAGGTTAATTGTTCGTCGCCGTCGTTAATTCATTGTTGATTAGAAAAATATGAGTCGTTCTTTAAAGAAAGGGCCTTTTATCGCCGACAGCCTGCTTAAAAAAATTGAAAAGTTGAATGCTGCTAACAAGAAAGAAGTAATCAAAACTTGGTCGAGAGCCTCAACTATTCTGCCTCAAATGGTCGGACATACGATCGCCGTCCATAATGGTCGCCAGCACGTCCCCGTGTTTATTAGCGATCAGATGGTCGGTCACAAACTAGGAGAATTTGCTCCTACCCGTACTTTTAGAGGTCACGCAAAAAGTGACAAAAAAGGGAGACGCTAAATACCAGATATCACTATGGCTATAGATACTAGTAACGAAGTCAAAGCGATCGCCAAATATATCCGTATGTCTCCTTTTAAGGTCAGACGGGTATTAGATCAAATTCGCGGTCGTCAATATCGAGAAGCTCTAATTATTCTCGAATTCATGCCTTATAAAGCCTGCGAACCAATTTTAAAAACATTGCGCTCGGCTGTGGCAAATGCAGAACATAACAATGGCTTAGATCCTGCAACCTTAGTAATCAGCAAAGCCTTTGCTGATGGTGGCCCCGTTCTCAAACGTTATCGTCCCAGAGCGCAAGGTCGAGCGTACCAAATTCGCAAGCCAACCTGTCACATTACTGTGGCTGTCGCGCCTGAAGTAACCGATTAACAACTTAGATTACTATTACGAGGAGATACTTGTGGGACAAAAGATACACCCAACGGGTTTTCGTTTGGGGATTACTAAAGAACACCAATCTTGTTGGTATGCCGATACCAAACGCTATCCAGAACTGCTACAAGAAGACCGCTTGATTAGAGAATACGTTAACAAAGAACTCAATAATGCAGGTATTTCTCAAGTCAAAATTGAGCGCAAAGCCGATCAAATCGATTTAGCAATTCACACTGCTAGACCTGGGGTGGTTGTCGGTCGTGGTGGTTCGGGAATTGAAAAACTGCGTACCGATCTTCAAGCTAAGGTGGGCAATGCTCGTCAGATTCGGATTAACGTGATTGAAGTTCCTCGCGTCGATGCCGATGCAGCTTTGATTGCTGAATATATCTGTCAGCAACTAGAACGGAGGGTTTCTTTCCGCCGAGTCGTGCGTCAAGCAATTCAAAGAGCGCAACGAGCCGAAGTTTTGGGAATCAAAATTCAAGTTAGCGGACGCTTAAACGGGGCAGAAATCGCTCGTACGGAATGGGTTAGAGAAGGTCGAGTCCCCTTACATACCCTCAGAGCCGATATTGATTACTCTTATCGCACGGCATTGACTATCTATGGAATTCTCGGTGTCAAGGTTTGGGTTTTCAAAGGCGAAATTATTCCAGGACAAGAAGAAGCAGCAGCAACCCCTAGCCAAGCACCCCGCCGTCAGCGTCGTCGTCAGAAATTTGACGACCGCTCAGAATAACTGTTAACCCGACTTAATATTTAGCAAAATACTAAGATTATGCTTAGTCCTAGAAGAACGAAATTTCGCAAACAACATCGCGGTCGCATGAGGGGTATGGCTTATCGTGGCAATACCTTAAACTTTGGCGACTATGCACTCCAAGCTACCGAACCTTCTTGGATTACCTCTCGTCAAATCGAGGCCGCTCGTCGAGCCATGACTCGTTATGTTAAACGGGGCGGTAAAATTTGGATTCGGATTTTTCCCGATAAACCCGTTACGATGCGTCCTGCGGAAACTCGGATGGGTTCGGGGAAAGGTTCGCCCGAATTTTGGGTAGCGGTAGTCAAGCCAGGCAGAATTATGTTTGAAATGGCTGGTGTAGCCGAACCAGTGGCAAAAGAAGCAATGCGTTTAGCAGCCCAAAAGCTACCAATCAAAACTAAATTTGTCACTCGCGACGAGGATTATAAATAAAATTATGGCTTTACCAAAAGTAGAAGATGCCAGGAAACTGAGCGATGAAGAACTGGCAGAAGAAATTTTAGCGGTTAAGCGAGAGTTATTTCAACTAAGACTAGAGCAAGCTACTCGCCGTCTAGAAAAACCCCATCTATTCAAACACGCCAAACATCGCTTGGCACAACTATTAACCGTCGAACGCGAGCGCGAAATCGCTGCTGCAAAAGGAGAATAGAACATGGCAGTAAAAGAAAGAGTAGGAGAAGTCGTCAGCGACAAAATGAATAAAACCGTGGTGGTGGCGATCGAAAACCGTTCTCCTCACCCCAAGTACGGCAAAATCGTCGTCAGAACTAAAAAATACAAAGCCCACGACGAAGAAAACCAATGCAAAATTGGCGATCGCGTGCGGATCAAAGAGACTCGCCCCCTCAGTAAAACCAAACGCTGGATGGTCGAGGAAATTATTGAAACCAAACAATCCTAACTTTTATTAATCCGATTTCCTCGGTCGAGAATAAACATGATTCAACAACAGACCTATTTGAATGTCGCTGATAACAGTGGCGCACGCAAGCTGATGTGTTTGCGTGTAATTGGCAAAGGGAACAGTCCCTATGCCTTTATCGGTGATGTCGTAATTGCCGTAGTTAAAGACGCTCTACCCAACATGGGGGTTAAAAAATCCGAAGTTGTTAAAGCAGTAATAGTGAGAACTAAGCAAGCGGTAAATCGTCCTAGTGGCATGAGTATTCGCTTTGACGACAACGCTGCGGTAATTATCAACGAACAAGGAAGCCCCAGAGGTACTCGTGTCTTTGGCCCTGTGGCAAGAGAATTAAGAGAGAGAAACTTTACCAAGATCGTCTCTTTAGCTCCAGAGGTAATTTAAATGGCAAAATCAAAACAAGCACCGACTCGCTACAAAATGCACGTCAAAAAAGGAGATACCATTCAGGTGATCTCTGGACGTGACAAGGGTAAAGTAGGTGAAATAACCAAAGTAATTCCTAAAACTAGTCAAGTAATTGTTGAGGGTGTTAACGTTCGTACCAAACACCTCAAGCCCCAGCAGGAAGGAGAATCAGGGCAAATTGTCACTTTTGAAGCTCCGATCCATAGCTCTAACGTGATGCTCTATTCCACCAAGGAAAAAACTGTCAGTCGGATCGGTTACACCTTTACCGAAGACGGTCGCAAAGTGCGGATGCTCAAAAAAACTGGTGAAATTATCGACTAGTCAGCATTCAGCACCTCGATAAATTTAACTTTATAGTCTCCTGACCAAGCCCAGGAATCAATTAATCGTCATGCCCAAACCACTAAAAACTAGATATCTGGAAGATATTGTTCCCAAACTAACCGAACAATTCAACTTCACTAACGTTCACCAAGTACCTAAAGTCGTCAAAATCGTCGTCAACCGAGGTTTAGGGGAAGCATCTCAAAACGCCAAAGCTTTAGAATCTTCGATTAATGAATTGACGGTGATTACAGGACAAAAACCCGTCGTCACCAGAGCTAAAAAAGCGATCGCTGGTTTTAAAATTCGCCAAGGAATGCCTGTCGGCGTGATGGTGACTTTGCGCGGTGCAAAAATGTACGCCTTTCTAGAGCGACTAATTGCTTTAGCCCTACCCCGTATTCGTGACTTTCGTGGCATCAGCCCTAAAAGCTTTGACGGTCGTGGTAATTATAGTTTGGGGGTTCGCGAACAGCTAATGTTCCCCGAAATCGACTACGATAGCATCGACCAAATTAGAGGAATGGACATATCTATCGTCACTTCCGCAGCTAATGACGAAGAAGGACGAGCCTTACTCAGAGAAATGGGAATGCCTTTTCGTGAAAATTAACCTCAAGAGCATTTTAAATATCATCAATAGGAAATAATGGCAGCAACCGATACTATTTCAGATATGCTGACCCGCATCCGCAATGCCTGCATGGTCAAGCATCAAACCACTCAAGTCCCTTCGACTCGGATGACTCGTGCGATCGCTCAAGTATTACAAAGCGAAGGTTTTATTGAGGGTTTTGAAGAAACAGGGGAAGTACCGAAAAAATTTATTGTAATTTCCCTTAAATATAAAGGTAGAAATCGTCAACCAATTATCAACACCCTCAAAAGGGTAAGCAAACCAGGACTAAGAGTATATTCTCGCAAAAAAGATATTCCCCGCGTCCTCGGCGGTATTGGTATTGCGATCGTCTCCACTTCTCGTGGAGTAATGACCGATAGAGAAGCTCGCAGTCAAGGCGTTGGCGGTGAGATCCTCTGTTACGTCTGGTAAATCAACAGGAGGATTAAATTATGTCTCGTATTGGCAAATTGCCTATTTCAATTCCTGACAAAGTAAGCGCGCAGATTTCGGGGCAGCACGTCACTATTAAAGGGCCTAAAGGAACTTTAGAGCGTGAAATCCCCGAACCAATCGAAGTTAAACAAGAAGGTAACACTATACTAGTCGCCCCTACCAATAACTCCCGCATCGGTCGCCAACGTCACGGTCTTTGCCGTACTTTAGTGGCGAATATGGTTGAGGGAGTATCCAAGGGTTTTCAAAAGCGTTTGCTAATCCAAGGGGTTGGTTATAGAGCGCAAGCTCAAGGCAAAAAATTAACTCTTAACGTTGGTTACAGTAAACCAGTGGAAATGGAAATGCCCGACGGTATCGATGTGGCGGTGGAAAACAGAAATGTTGAAGTCGTTATTAGTGGCATCAGTAAAGAAGTGGTCGGTAATATTGCTGCCAGAATCAGGGCAGTTAGACCTCCCGAACCATACAAAGGAAAAGGAATCCGCTACGCTGACGAACAGATCAGACGCAAAGCTGGTAAGACAGGTAAGTAGAAATCATGAAGCTTTCACGCAAAGAATCAGTAAAACGCCGTCATCGACGGGTACGCAAAAAAGTAAGTGGAACTCCCGAACGCCCTCGTTTGTGTGTATTTCGTTCCAACAACCATATCTATGCCCAAGTTATTGATGATGTAGCACAGCATACTTTAGCAGCAGCATCAGATTTTAACGTCGAAAAATCTACTTCTACGGGAGCTACTTGTGAAGTATCTGCCAAAGTAGGTACATTAATTGCCGAACGAGCCAAAGAAAAAGGAATTGCTAAAGTAGTATTCGATCGCGGTGGCAATCTCTATCATGGTCGAGTCAAAGCTCTAGCAGATGCAGCCCGCGAAGCTGGCTTAGATTTTTAAAGCAAAACATCAATCTTATAATCACTATGGCTAAATCCAAATCGCGCAAAAAAAGTCGCGCCAAAGAAAAAGACTCTAACTGGCAAGAAAGAGTAGTCCAAATCCGTCGAGTCAGCAAAGTAGTTAAAGGCGGTAAAAAACTTAGCTTCCGCGCTATTGTCGTTGTCGGCAACGAGAAAGGGCAAGTAGGCGTAGGGGTAGGTAAGGCTGCTGACGTTATTGGTGCGGTACGTAAAGGTGTTGCGGATGCTAAAAAACAATTAGTTGAAGTATCCCTTACCAAAGCTAATTCCATCGTTCACGTAACCAATGGTATTGCTGGTGGGGCGAAGGTATTCATGCGCCCTGCTGCTCCTGGTACTGGGGTAATTGCTGGTGGGGCGGTACGTACCGTGCTAGAGCTTGCTGGAGTAAAAAATATCTTGGCAAAACAGTTAGGTTCCAATAGCCCCCTAAACAATGCTAGAGCAGCGATCGATGCTCTAGAAAGTCTACGGACTTTTGCTGAAGTAGCAAGAGAAAGAGATGTCTCTATAGAGCAGCTATATGCCTAGATCTTTCAACAGTAAATAACAATGAAACTAGAAAATCTCAGTCCCAAAAAAGGGTCAAAAAGACGCAAGCGCAGAGTTGGTCGCGGTATTGCAGCAGGTCAAGGAGCTAGCTGTGGTTTTGGTATGCGCGGTCAAAAATCTCGTTCTGGTACTGGTACAAAAGCGGGTTTTGAAGGCGGTCAAATGCCCCTTTACCGTCGAGTCCCCAAACTCAAACATTTTCCCCTAGTCAATCAAAAACAATATACCGTCATTAACGTTGAAGCTTTGAATGACTTACCTGCTAACACAGAAGTGACTTTAGAGTCTTTGATGGAACGAGGTATTGTTAATAGCAATTATGGCCCTCTCAAAATTTTGGGTAATGGAGAACTTAATGTTGCTCTAACAGTCAAAGCAGTAGCCTTTACTAAAAGCGCGAGCCAAAAAATTGAGGCAGCAGGTGGTAGTTGCGAGGTAATTGCTAAGTAAGCAAGCAACGGGATTGGTATATCATAAGGAACGAAGGTATAAGATTAAGTTTATATAAGATTTCTTCGTCAATAACTTATTTAGTACCAAGTATATAAGAGGTAAACCTGCATGGTTAGAGAAAAAACTCCATCAGCACAGGAGACTTTTTTACAGATGGCGCAGGCAGCTGGTCTTCGTGGCAGGCTGCTAGTGACCATTGGTCTTCTAATTTTAGTTAGACTGGGGGTCTTTATCCCCGTTCCAGGAATAGATCGCGAGATCTTTGAAAATTTTATCAATAGTTCGGGCAACGCCTCCATCGTCGGATTTTTAGATATCTTTACAGGTGGTGGTATTTCCGCACTAGGTATTTTTGCTCTGGGTATTTTGCCCTTTATTAATGCCTCCATTATTATGCAGTTATTGGCAACTGCGATTCCGAGCCTAGAAGATTTACAAAAAAACGAGGGGGAAGCGGGAAGACGCAAGATCTCTCAAATTACTCGTTATGTAGCGTTAGGCGGGGCGATTATCCAAAGTTTTGGGATCACCCTAGGACTACTGGTTAATAACGGCATCATTGAGAGAAGTATTTTTCCCATTGCCGAAACTGTACTGGCTTTAACTGCTGGTTCGATGTTTGTGATGTGGATTTCAGAATTGATCACCGAAAAAGGAATTGGTAACGGGGCTTCTTTGTTGATTTTTGTCAATATCGTTGCCGTACTACCAAGGACTTTGGGTAACACCATTGAATATGCTCAAAGCGGTGGTCGAGAAGCGATCGCACAGGTAATCATTCTGTTACTGGTCTTTTTGACCATGATCGTGGGGATCGTCTTTATTCAAGAAGGCACTCGTCGTATTCCAATTATTTCCGCTCGCCGTCAGGTAGGCAGAAGAGTATACCGCGAAAGGAGTAACTACCTTCCCTTGAGATTAAATCAAGGGGGAGTAATGCCAATTATCTTTGCTTCTTCGGTATTGTTTTTACCAGCGCAGCTATTGGGATTTATTCCTGGTGAGGGCGCAGTGAAAAATGTGTTTAACCAAATTGCTGTAGCAATTAGTCCTGGTAACTGGGCATATATCGTCGTTTACTTGCTTTTAATCCTATTTTTTAGCTACTTCTACGCTTCCTTGATTGTCAACCCTGTTGATATGTCTCAAAACTTGAAAAAAATGGGGGCATCTATTCCTGGAATTAGACCAGGGAAAGCAACCAGTGCTTATCTAGAAAAAGTTCTCAACCGCTTGACTCTTTTAGGAGCAATCTTTTTAGGTTTGGTCGCTACCATCCCGACTCTTGTAGAAAGTGCAATTCCTGCTGGAACGACTGTGTTTAGCGGTTTTGGTGCTACTTCCTTGCTGATTTTAGTTGGGGTGGCGATCGATACGGCTAAGCAAATTCAAACCTACGTAATCTCTCAACGTTACGAAGGTATGGTCAAGCAGTAAAACAGTTGACGATAATAGCGAGTCTAATAACTTTAGATTCGCCCACTGACATTTTAATTTGAACAATAGTTATAAATTATAAGCTCTAGGTTTCGAGACTATTTATTTATATTGAAATACAGCTCTCGCTCGGCTTACAGCTTCTAGCTTATGGCTTATAGCTAACCGCAAAGCGGTTTATAAATTGGTATGGCAAAGCGATTAATATTCTTGGGGCCTCCTGGCGCGGGCAAAGGAACCCAGGCACAAATACTATCAGAAAATCATCAAATTCCCCATGTCTCTACTGGAGATATCTTACGGGCTGCTGTAGCCAACCAGACACCTCTAGGTATGCAAGCAAAAGACTACATGAATAGAGGTGAATTAGTCCCTGATGCTTTAATTTTAGACCTGATTCAAGATCGTTTATCTTATGAAGACACAGCTAATGGCTGGATACTAGACGGTTTTCCTCGAAATGTCAATCAAGCAGTATTCCTAGAAAAATTGCTAGCTGAATTAAATCAAGGTGCTGATTGTGTTTTGAACTTGGAAGTACCAGATGAAGTACTAGTAGAGAGGCTGTTAGCCAGAAAACGTAAAGATGATAACGAGGAGACAATTCGCCGTCGTCTAGAGGTTTATCATCAGGATACAGTACCTGTAATCAATTTTTATCTAGAAAAAGAAACCCTCAAAACTATTGACGGCGATCGGACTATGGAAGAAGTAACCAAATCCTTGAATAAGACAATTGGCGAGGCCTAGCCGTAGGTATCATTCTTTCTGGTTTAGCCGATCTAAACAATTAAGTAAGATCGACAGAAGACGACTTTTAGTTATAAATAGTCTCAAGGGAATTTGCCCGCTAAACCGACAAACAGTAAGCGTTAAGATCGAATATTGAGCATAAATTAGCGGAGAACATAGAATATTGGCTAAACAAGATTTAATCGAAATGGAAGGAACGGTGACAGAGTCTCTTCCCAATGCAATGTTTCGCGTCGATCTCGATAATGGCTTTAACGTACTAGCTCATATTTCGGGTAAAATTCGACGCAACTACATCAAGATCCTCCCAGGCGATCGAGTCAAGGTAGAATTGACCCCCTATGACTTGACCAAAGGTAGGATAACCTATCGTCTTAAAAACAAGTAAATTGCCGACTCTAAAAAGAAGGAACGGCTATTTGACGTAACAACAAAATTATAGATATAATAATAGGCTTGCAGTGTGGCCAGGGAAAGGCATGAAAGTTAGACCATCAGTCAAAAGAATGTGCGAGAAATGCCGTGTGATCAAAAGACGCGGGCGAGTAATGGTAATTTGTAGCAGTAATCCTAAGCATAAACAACGCCAAGGATAATTGTCTACTATTTGACGCACAATTTAACTAGTTGAAGCTGTTCGACTAATAAATAGCATAAAACAACAATAGTAAATAGGGAGTAAAAACGTGGCAAGGATTTCTGGCGTAGACCTTCCTCGTGATAAGCGTGTAGAAATTGCACTGACTTACATTTTTGGAGTGGGTCTATCGCGATCGCAAAAGGCACTCGCCGAAACTGGAGTCAATCCAGATATTAGGGTTAGAGACTTATCGGACGAAGACGTTACTAAGTTGAGAGCCTACATTGAAAATAACTATCAAGTCGAAGGGGATTTGAGACGTTGGGAAGCAATGAACATCAAGCGTTTGGCTGACATCGGTACTTACCGCGGTCGTCGCCATCGCATGGGGCTACCTCTTAGGGGTCAAAGAACTCGGACTAATGCCCGTACCAGAAGGGGTAGAAGGCTAACCGTAGCTGGGAAGAAAAAAGCTCCAGGTAAGAAATAAGTAGCAAAAATTAGTAAATCTAACTACATCACGAAAGTAATATGGCGCAACCAAAAAGAAGAAGCGGCCCCAAAAAAAGTAAAAAGAATGTTCCCAATGGTGTGGCTCATATTCAGTCAACCTTTAACAATACCATCGTAACTATCTCTGACACTAGAGGAGATGTAATCTCTTGGTCTTCTGCTGGAGCTAGCGGTTTCAAAGGAGCTAAAAAAGGTACTCCCTTCGCTGCTCAAACCGCAGCTGATAGTGCGGGAAGAAGAGCAATGGATCAAGGAATGCGTCAAATAGAGGTTATGGTTAGTGGGCCTGGTGCTGGTCGAGAAACAGCAATTCGCGCCTTACAGGGTGCAGGATTAGAAATAACCTTGATTCGTGACGTTACTCCCATCCCTCATAATGGCTGTCGTCCGCCCAAGCGACGTAGAGTATAACCTTGGTTAGCAATTATTACAGTTGCGACTGGATAAAGCGGTTATTTTACTCGATTTACCAGATCGCTTGTCAAATAGGAGAGAAATCAGCCTGTGGCACAATTTCAAATTGAGTGTGTAGAATCTAAAACCTTAAAAAATCAACACCAGTATAGCAAGTTTGTCTTAGAACCTTTAGACAGAGGACAAGGTATAACTCTAGGAAATGCCCTAAGAAGAGTTTTATTGTCCAATCTGGAAGGGGCTGCTGTTACTGCAATCCGTATTGGTGGAGGAATGGCAAAAGATCAAAGCAAACAAGAACATAGATTCGGGTTTGCTACCCATGAATTTGCTACTATTGAGGGCGTTAGAGAGGACGTTTTAGAGATTATTCTCAATATGAAAGAAATTGTCCTCAAAAGTTATAGCAATCAGCCCGAAATAGGTCGTTTAGTCGCTACTGGGCCTGGAACAGTCACTGCTGCACAGTTTACCTTGCCTGAAGGAGTAGAAACAGTTGACTCCAATCAATATGTAGCTACCATCGCTGAAGGGACTAGCTTAGAGATGGAGTTTAAGGTTGAAAAAGGGAAAGGCTATCGTGCAGTAGAAAGAGGCAAAGCTGAAGGAAGTTCTGTTGACTTTCTCGAAATAGATGCCGTGTTTATGCCTGTAACTAAGGTCAACTATAGCGTAGAAGATGCTCGTGTCGATGGTTCGGGGATTCGCGAGCGATTGCTCATGGAAATCTGGACTAACGGTAGTGTCAAACCAGAAGAAGCACTATCTCAGGCAGCAGGAATAGTAGTAGATCTGTTCAATCCTCTCAAAGATCTAACTCTAGAGGAAATCGAACCAGATTTTCAAGAAGATGAAGATCCTACCAGTCAAATTCCGATTGAAGAACTTCAATTATCAGTCAGAGCTTACAACTGCTTAAAGCGCGCTCAGATCAACTCAGTGTCCGATTTACTTGATTATACTCAAGAAGACTTGTTAGAAATTAAGAATTTTGGACAAAAGTCAGCAGATGAAGTTATAGAAGCCTTACAGCAAAGATTAGGAATCACCTTACCTCAAGAAAAGTCAGGGAAGTAAACTCAAAAAAGAACAATTTTAATCATGCGTCACCGATGTAAAGTACCACAGCTGGGACTACCAGCAGATCAAAGGAAAGCTTTGATGCGTTCTTTGGCTACAGAAATTATTCGTCATGGTCAAATCAAGACTACTAAAACTCGTGCTAAAGCTGTACGCAGTGAAGTAGACAAAATGATTACCCTAGCCAAAGATGGATCTTTAGCTGCAAGACGAAAAGCTCTTGCTTATCTTTATGATAAAGAATTAGTGAGCGAGCTATTTAAAGCAGTTGACGATCGCTATGGCAACCGCAATGGCGGTTATACTCGGATTGTCAGAACCAAACGTCGTCGTGGCGATAATGCCGAAATGGCAATTATTGAGCTAGTTTAACTGGATATTGAGTCGATGGTTGTAGGCTGCCAATCCTCCAAAGCAGAATCACCTAAAAGAGTGGCGTTAGTTATTCAATATTTGGGAACTAACTTTCACGGCTGGCAAAAGCAACCAGATCGCATTAGCGTTCAAGGATGTCTCGAAAAGGCGATTTCTAGCGTCGCTGGCTATCCAATTAGGATTTATGGCGCGGGTAGAACCGATTCAGGAGTCCACGCTGCTGCTCAAATAGCTCATTTTGAGTATCAAGGGGCAATCCCTTCTTACAAGTGGGCAAAAATTATCAACGCGAGACTGCCAGAAGGTATACTAGTGAGGGCTTCCGCTCGAGTTTCTGCTGATTGGCACGCTCGTTTTTCGGCTGTTTGGCGACGTTACCGCTATACGATCTATACCGATAAACAACCCAATGTGTTTGTCAATCAAACCTGCTGGCACTACTATCAGTCTGGATTGCAGGAGTCATTAATTCAGGAAGCCTTAACTCCTTTGCTGGGAAAACACAACCTGTCAGCTTTCAAGAGGACTGGCTCAGATAGAGAAGATTCTATAGTAAACATTCAGGATGCCAAATGCTATCGCCGAGGCGCGTTCTTGTATATAGAAATTCAGGCAGATGGTTTTTTGTACGGTATGGTACGTTTGCTAGTGGGAATGCTAGTAGAAGTAGGAGTAAAAAAGCGATCGCCCGAAAGTTTTACCGAGATTTGGCAAAACCAGCGTCGAGATGAAGTAAAGTATTCTGCCCCCGCCAAGGGACTATGCTTACTTAGGGTTGGTTATCCCGAATTTCCCTTTGCCAAACAATTATGGTTTGATACTCAACCTAATTTTCATTTAGCTCCGTAACTCTCTTATTTAAAATAATCCACAAAATACTATCACGCGAAAATGAATAAAACTCCTTTACCAACAAAAGACAATCTGGAACAGAAATGGTATGTAGTTGATGCCGAGGGACAACGCCTGGGTCGTTTGGCTACAGAAATTGCGATGATTTTACGCGGTAAGAACAAGCCCAGTTTTACTCCTCATATGGATACTGGCGACTTTGTAATTGTCGTCAACGCCGAGAAAGTTGTGGTGACTGGGAGAAAAAACGAGCAGAAGTTATATCGTCGCCACTCTGGAAGACCAGGTGGGATGAAAACCGAAACTTTTAACCAATTACAGCGACGAATTCCCGAACGCATCATTGAAAAAGCTGTCAAGGGAATGTTACCCAAAAACGCTATGGGTCGTAAACTATTTACTAAGCTCAAAGTATATACGGGGGCAGAACATCCTCATGCTGCTCAAACTCCTGAAACTTTAACAATCAACACTATTCCTGCGAGGAACTAAAACATGGAAGAAACACAAGATAAAGTAGTATACTGGGGTACGGGTCGTCGGAAATCGGCGATCGCCAGAGTTCGCTTAGTCCCAGGCGAAGGCAAACTAGTGGTAAACGGAAAATCAGGTGATGATTATTTTAATCGCATTCCCAGTTATTTAATGTCTATTAGAGGGCCTTTAGAAACCCTCGGCTTTGAAAACGAATATGATATCTTGGTCAATGCTCATGGTGGCGGTTTAACTGGTCAAGCTGACGCGGTTAAATTGGGAGTAGCTAGAGCCTTGTGCAAACAAGACCCCAATAATCGTCAGCCTTTGAAAACAGAAGGTTTCTTGACCCGCGATCCTCGTTGTAAGGAACGTAAGAAATACGGTTTGAAGAAAGCTCGTAAAGCTCCTCAATTCTCCAAACGATAAACTTATCAAGTTGTTAGCTTTGAGTCATTAGCTATTGGCTTGAGAATTTGGCGGAAATTCCGACTTTCTTCTAGTCACGAAAGTTCAAATTAAAATCAAATTAAAATTAGTTAATAGCTACCTATTTGAATTAATCAACAATTTTTGGAGAGAAAAACAAAATGCCCAAACCCGATATACACCCAACCTGGTATCCAGATGCCAAAGTAATTTGTAATGGTGAAGTAGTCATGACTGTTGGCTCAACTCAGCCCGAAATTAATGTTGATGTTTGGTCTGGCAATCATCCTTTTTATACTGGAACTCAAAAAATCATCGATACAGAAGGACGAGTCGATCGCTTTTTACGTAAGTACGGTATGCTCGATTCTAGTAATGATTCTGGATCTGACGCAAAAAAGTAGCCATTTAAGACAAATTATCTGCCCAGTAGTTAGCTTTGATTGACTGCTGGGCTTGTTGTATTTTAGATATTTTTTTAAACCCTATTTGACTAGGAGAAAACCAATGGCAGAGGCATATCTATTAGATAAACTAAAATCTGTAGAACAAACTTTTGAAGAACTGACTCATCGTCTGGCAGATCCCGATATTGCTACTAATCCCGACGAACTGCAAAAAATAGCTAAAGCTCGCTCTTCTTTGGAAGAAACAGTAATAGCTTATCAAAAATGGCAGCAGGCAAACGAGGAACTGGCAGGAGCAAAAGAAATTTTCAAGGAAGCTAGCGATCCTGAAATGAAGGAAATGGCTAGCCTGGAAGTTAGTGAGTTAGAAGAACAAATCGAAAAGTTAGAAAACCAACTCAAAATTCTCTTGTTACCCCGCGATCCTAATGACGATAAAAACATCATGTTGGAAATTCGGGCTGGTACGGGAGGTGATGAGGCGAGTATTTGGGCTGGCGATTTAGTACGAATGTACTCTAGATACGCTGAAGGTCAAAATTGGCAGGTACATCTTTTGAGTGAATCTCCCGCAGACATGGGTGGATTTAAAGAAGCAATTCTAGAAATTACAGGAGACTCCGTATACAGTAAGCTTAAGTTTGAAGCAGGAGTACATCGGGTGCAGCGAGTTCCCCAAACCGAAGCAGGAGGTAGGGTACACACCTCTACAGCTACGGTAGCAGTGATGCCAGAAGTGGACGATGTGGAAGTACAAATCGATCCTGGGGATATTGAATTAAAAACGGCCCGTTCTGGTGGTGCGGGAGGACAAAACGTCAACAAGGTAGAAACAGCAGTAGATTTGTTTCATAAACCTACAGGAATCAGGATCTTTTGTACTGAAGAGCGATCGCAACTGCAAAACCGCGAACGAGCCATGCAAATTTTGCGGGCTAAGTTATATGAAATTAAGCTAGCAGAACAACAGCAGGAAGTCAGAGGCTTAAGGCGATCGCAAGTTGGAACGGGAGCGCGATCGGAAAAAATCCGTACTTATAACTATAAGGATAATCGCATTACCGATCATCGTTTGGGGCAAAACTTTGCTCTGGCTAATTCTCTAGAGGGAGACATTGAGACTATGATTCAATCTTGTATTTCCCAAGATCAACAAGAAAGATTAGAAGAATTAGCCAACTCTCCCGATACAGCCGAAGCTTTACAGTAAATTTTTCAGTCAATCTCAAGTTCTTGAATTGTTAAGGAGATATTCCCAAACTAGATCGCCAGCTAAAACAAGCCGAGGCAGAATTAGCCAGCGTTCGCCAAATTGTTGCCGATCCAGCCGAAGACCCCGAACTAAAAGAGTTAGCGATCGCAGAAATATTAGAAACCAAGATCTCTCAGCTAACGGAACAATTGAATATTCTGCTTTTGCCTCAAGATCCCCTGGATGAGAAGGGGGTCTTTTTAGAAATTATCGCCGATCCTAACCAAGAAGAAAGTAGTATTTGGGCTGGCGATTTGGTACGAATGTATGCTCGCTATGGAGAAAGTAAAACTGAAGTTGGAGTACAAGTTCTCCATCAACCGACGGGAATAAGAATTACCTGCACCGAAGCGCGATCGCGCCAGGGAAATTCTCCGGGCAAAACTACATACCTTGAAATTAGCAACAAGCAAACAACTAGAGATAATTCGTACTTATAATTATCAAGAAGATTTCATCAGCGATCGCCGTTTGAGTCAAAAATTCCCTTTAGCTACTGCTATGGAAGGAGATATTGAGGAAATGATTCAATCTTGTATTTTTCAAGATAGACAACAAAGATGGCTAAAATTAGCCAATTCTCTCGATACTACGGAGACTTTAAACTAAAGCTCATTGTTAAGCTAAACTATTCTGGCTAAGATTGCATAACTGTTGTTTTCGAGACAAATATTCTTTCTGGGTCAAGACAATTGCATTGAAACAATACTCGTACCAGGATCGAACCAAAGATACGAAAGCTTTTTGGAGTTAGGTTAGAGGGTAAGTATGAAGAATCTAAGAAGTTATAGCTTAAATTCTGTCTCTGATATAGATTGCTATTGTCATACTAAGTGAAATAGCGCAATATATTGGTAACGATCTTTTGTGACAATGCAACTATCAAGAGAATGACATTTCAGAACCTAGAATCTATTAATTTTATTGTTAAATCTGTATTTCTCAACAAACGCCACTGGTTATTTTCCTGGCTTATCTGGCTATCGATTATTTTACCAGCTCAAGCAGTAGAGTTAAGAGTAGCAATTAAAAAAGATGTTTCTCGTATCAAAGTTGGTAGTTCGACTCCCGCTGTAGTTAGAGATGGTACGGGAAAGCAAATTGGCGAAATCACTCCCCTGTCTTCTCTGGCAGCTAAAACTAAAGGCAATGAAATCAAAATCGCCAATCGTTTGGGTGCGAGTGAATTAATTATCGAACCTCAAGACAATGGCTATGTCTGGATAGGCGATCGCTGGTATCGAGGTAGAACTCGTCTGGTTCGCCAAGGGAAGAAACTTGTCGCCATTAATCATGTGGATTTAGAACAGTATTTATATAGTGTTGTCGGTGCAGAAGCAATCTCTACTTGGCCGATCGAGGCTCTTAAAGCTCAAGCAGTAGCAGCCCGCTCCTATGCTTTATACAAACGCAATACCTCCGCTAACAATATTTACGATCTTGATACTACTATTAGTACCCAAGTGTACAAAGGCTTAGATAGTGAATATACTACTACCCACGAAGCAGTAAATGAGACTCTCGGTCAGATCATGACCTACAATGACCAAGTAATTTTAGCTGCGTTTCATTCCTCTTCGGGAGGACATACCGAAAATGTTGAAGATGTCTGGAGTTCTCCTTTACCTTATTTAAGAGCAGTGATAGATTACGATCATCAAGCTCCTGTATTTGAATGGCAACAAATATTTCCCGTCAGTCGGATTAGAAGTTTAGTTGCGGGAGTAGGTAACATCAAGGGTCTACAGCCAGTACAAATGACCCCACGCGGTAGAGTAATTGCGATGAAAATTACAGGCGATCGCGGTACGGCTACAGTTAGTGGGAAACAAATACGTAAAGCTCTAGACCTCCGTAGTACTTTATTTAGAATGACTACAGATGGTAATAATATTCAGGTTCGCGGTCGTGGTTTTGGTCATGGATTGGGTTTGAGCCAATGGGGGGCTTATTATTTAGCTCAGCAAGGAGTTGATTACCATCGTATTCTGGCTCACTATTACCAAAATGCCAGTTTGACCAGACTGGAACAATAAACTAGTAAGACTTTTATTTGCTTGGAGTCTAAATTCTAGAACTAGGTAAATATTTATCTCTTAACCAAAGACTCAATATCTATCTTCATTGCTTTAAATGGTAGGTTACAACGTATTTAATTTAAGTATGTACCACCATCCAATCTTGACTGGCTAAATTGTTCAATCAAAATTCTTAAGATTTATTAGATATGTCCAACAACTCTTCTGCTGTAGATGCAGATCGATCGTCTCGTATTTTAGTTGTATCGGTTCGTGGGTTTCGCTTTCAGGCAGCTAATTGTTGTATCTATGAGTTTGAAGATTTACTCACTGATTTAGAATCTGCTCGGTTATATACTCCTAGTGGTGAGTTCGATTTCCCCCGAAAAATTTACCGTATGGCAAAGTATATCAGTAGTTCAGATCGCTTTGCTGCCAGTATTGCTCCTTTTCCTACAGAGTTGTCTTTGGATCGTGAATACGATTTGTTGTTTGCGGTTTTAGATAATCCTTGGCAGATGCATTTACTCGAATCAATTAAAGGATGGCGCGAGAAATGTCGTAAAACAGCCTGTTTTATCGCCGAGATGTGGATGCCCGATCTAGAAAACTGGCGGTTGATTAAAGAACCTTGGGAGAATTTCGATCGCGTCTTTTTGGGGGTAACTCAATGTATCGATGGTTTGAGTAAATTAATTAAACCTCCCGTAACTTATATTCCTCCTGCGGTTGATACTCTAAGGTTTTCTCCTTATCCCGATCCTCCCCAACGTACTATCGATGTTTCTTATGTGGGCAGGCGATCGCCGATCATTCATGATGCTTTGATTGCAAGAGCAGCAAAAGATAATTTTTTCTACTATTACGACACTGTTAAAGGCAAGCTAGAAATTGGCAACCCCAGAGAACACCGTATATTATTGGCAAATCTGTTTCAACGCAGTCGCTACAACATTACTAATTACGCTAAATTTAACGAAACCAAAGAAACAGGAGGTACTCAAGAAATCGGTTATCGTTTTTTTGAAGGCGCAGCAGCAGGAACGGTAATGATCGGGATGCCCCCCGCAGGAGAGGCTTTTCCTCGTTATTTTGATTGGGAAGATGCGATTGTCAAGGTAGATTTTTCGGGAACCGATGTCGTTGAGGCGATCGCCGAACTGGATACTCAACCCGAAAGATTGGAGCGGATCGCTAAGCTGAATGTAGCTAATTCTTTGCTCAAACACGATTGGGCTTATCGTTGGCGCGATATGTTATCTGCTTTAGGACTCGAACCTAGCCCCGCTATGCTCAAAAGAGAAAAATATCTCCAAGAATTAGCTCAAAGTATTTTGGCTGAGGTTAAATAATAACTAGCAGGGGTGGTTTGCCCTAAAGGACTCGCGCTCGTCTAACGACTTGTGCCGCGAAGCCCTAAAGGACTAACTTCGTGTCGCAAATCCTTTAGGGCTTGCGCAACCGCATCGCAAACCGCCCCTACTTTTCTCGCTCCGAACCCTGAAAACTCGCGTTGTATGTCCGATCGCTGTCTTGAAAAATTGCCCGTACCGCTCCCGGATCTAATCCGACCAACTCAGTGCGATCGCACTGAGCCAAGCCCTTCCATCTCTTCAATATCTTTTGGCTTAAAAATCGAGCGATCGACAAACAATAAACATAAACTCAATTTAAAAGGTTAGCTACTGTTAGGATAGCTATTACCATTTATGGTAATAATATTAATCGTCTTAAATAGATAAGCCTATAAAAATAGTGTCGTTTAAAAACAGGAGCTAAATATATTCTCATGATTCGCCTTTTACTAGTAGACGATCAAGAACTGGTTTGTCAGGGGCTACGGGCAATGTTAAATTTGGAGTCCGATTTAGAAGTTGTCGGTGTAGCCAACAATGGTCAAGCTGCTATTGAACAAGTAGAAACTCTCCAGCCAGATGTGGTTTTGATGGACATCAGAATGCCAATTATGGATGGACGAGAGGCGACGAGGATTATTTGTCAAAAATTTCCCAAGACCAAAGTTTTAGTTGTCAGCACCTTTGATGAAGACGACTATATCGCTCAAGCAATCAAGGCAGGTGCCAAAGGATATTTGCTTAAAGATATGCCTGTTGAAGAATTAGCCCAGGCAATTCGCTTAGTATACCGAGGATATAGCCAGATGGGGCCGGGACTGATGGAAAAAATGCTCGATGGTATTTTAGACTCTTGCGCAACTGAAACTGAACCAGACAAACCCGAACTTGCAGAGTTAACCCCAAGGGAAGTAGAAGTACTAAATTTAATCGGTACTGGCTGTACCAACCGTGAAATCGCCAAACAACTTTATATTACCGAAGGAACTGTTAAAACTCATGTCACTCATATTCTTAATCGATTAAATCTACGCAATCGATCGCAAATCGCTATTTATGCTAATTGCGCTAGGTAAGGAACGAGGAAGGAGGAATGAGGAACGAGGAAATACAACTAACAACTGACAACTGACAACTGACAACTGACAACCAACAACTCCGAACTAATGACCAATGACTATTGTCCAGTATTAATTTTCGCTCGAATTAATAATTTCTGTTGCATAGTTTTGGGCTGAGTTACTCCATGTTTGTCCACTTCCTTGAATAGTAGGAGAGGAGCTTTTTTGGAGTTGTTCTAGGACTTTAGTGGCAGATACTTGAGGATTATTCAGAGTAATAGGAATCATTGCCGAACCGCCAATTTCACTACTCGCCTGATTGTTTTGACTGACGATAATCCAACGCCTAAAGGCGATCGCTTCGGCGATGGGTAAACCAAAACCCTCATTTTCTGAGAGAAAAACTACTGCGGTTGCTTGACGATACCATTGGGCTAAAGCGCGATCTTCGATATAACCGTGATAGTGAACCCAAGCTTTGTCTTCAATCGACTTGAGGAAGGCTTCTCCACTCGCTTGAGTCGTCGTATTCATTCCTCCTACTAAATGTAATTCCCAAGGTTCCTGGCTAATTTCTCTGAGGGCTGAGACTAAAGCTACTGCTTCTGGTAGGCGTTTAGCAGCAGGATCGATTCTTCCTACGGATAAGAGAAACGGTGCAGTGGGGGTAGCAATTGTCACGGGAGGTAGATCGATTAGTTGAGAGTCAATGCCATTGGCGATCGCTTTTACTTTTGACTTTAATTGAGGATTAGAGCGAAAGTGCAATAAATCTTGTTTTGTTGCCTCTGAGACGACAATAATCTGACGGGCAAAATTAAGCGAGGCATCGAGATAAACCGCACCCCGCAACCAGGTTTTCAAGCGATCGCCATATTTATCTGCTGCTTTCCATTCATTGACATCATGAATTACAGCGATCGTCGGTGGATGCCAAGGCAGTACAATCGGATTAGAAAGCCAAACTACTGTCTCTATTTTTTGGCGACGACAATAATCAGTAAAGCGAGTAGCAACCCAAAGATATCTCTTTCCTGGTGAGTAATCTAGGGCTGGCAGAGGTCTAACTATCCGTTGTAACTTTTCTAGGGCTGGGGTTTTAGCGATCGCGTTGGGTGAAGCTAAAATTATGACTGAAACTCCTTGACGAGTCAATTCTGCAACTAAAGGAGGCAATAACCGCTCTAGATACTGTCCAATTCCCAAACGAGGGCCGAGATAATGAGCGATAAGAGCAATATACATGAGTTATTTCTCAAAAGTAACAACAGACTTAGTTTGAAGTCATATGAAATCCGATTACCAAAACCTTCAAAAAAATAATATGGATCGTAGAGACGTAATATATTACGTCTCTACAAGATTTTACGGTCTAACAGATCGATATTCTCTGCCAAGAGTCAAAATCTAGAAATATTAAGATTTCCAGGAATTCATCCTAAGAGAAAATAATCTTAAATCTAAATAAGAATGATACAAATTTTTATTAGTCATTAATCACTGGCAATTAATATTCGCTACTCACTACTCATCTCAACCATCAAGTATTTGTAATAGGCATTAAAGCTTATCTATAAGCCATCAGCAGATCGCAAGGTTTAGAGCTTTTACTAAAACTGTAACCATTGAGGAAGATCGGTATAATTTATAGCCGACAGTTGTGCTGCTAGTTTTTGATTATAAGGTTGATAAATAGAACGCAAATAATCTAAAGTTTTCTCGTTAATTGCTTCTTGATATTGGATACCATTAAAGCGATAGTAAGCATTTCTTAAAGCTCTTTTTAGTCCTGCATTTGCCCGCCAAAATTTTTCGGCTTTGGTGTTAACTAATATAGCTAACTCTTGTAAATATTTGTTTTTGTAGTTGAGACTTTTATTTTCGATGGTTAATTCTTGTGATTTAAATACCTGGTTATCTATTTCCAACCAAGCACAAATTTTAGCTAAAAATAGTTGGGGGTTATTTTTAAGATCGTCTAAAAAAGCGATATAAATAGAATCCTCAAAAACATCTAACCAATCTTCTAGATAGTTGGCGTACAAACCGCCTTCAATTCCCCAATACTTATCATTTTCATTGTTTCTTCTTTCTTGAGGTGGTAATGATTCGCACCGCTTTATATATTCTGTAAAATTTAGTTCTTGCTCTAGTTCTAGCATACTTTTTTTATACTTAAAAAAAGAAACTAGCCGAGAAATTGGTTCTCTAAGAATAATAATTATTTTTACCTTATCTCCCAGAGTATTTTTAATCGCTAGAGCAAGTTTTTTACCACCCTCAAAATATCCAGGGGTAGCTTCCATGATATACTTTTGATGGTTATAGTGAGAAAAATAGCCTTGATATTGCTTAAATGGCTCTTCACTATTTTTATAGCGAGAATCCCATTGACCGTACCGATAATAAGAGAAGTAGCAAGTTTCTTTAACAGTAGAACAACAAATATCGGGATGAAGAGATAGATAACTATACAACGAAGTTGTTCCTGCTTTGACAACTCCTGCAATTACTAAATTAGGTAAAGTCATGAAAATAATTTTCTCCTGATTTTGCTCTAGCGATATTATTTTGGGTTTAAGAAATTTAAGTTTGCTAAATAAGTCATAAATTTTTATTAAACATAAAATTAGATGGTGTTCGTAGGTGAATTTCTTAACCCTAAAGGGTCAACTAGAAACTCAATAAAGCAGACTATTTTTCTTCTAGTTTGGTGACAGAATAGGGTGGTAGTACCATCCCATTGAAGGCAATACCACTTTTCAGTTTCAAAACCTCGCTTCTAGTTACTAGAGTTCGAGGGTTTTCCGCAATTTGCTTATATTTAGAGTGATTAGCAAAAAGTGACTCTAGATCGATCTTGAGATCTCGATCTGACAAGTTAACAATTATTGCTTGAGACTGGGTGTCATTGTGAAATATCCAACCATACAGGGCGGGATATTCAAAGTTTTTTTTGCCCACTAAAGTTGGTACGCCAAAAAAATCAATTTTCTGTGCTTGGTTCATTCCCGAACTAGCCTCCCCAAGAAAGCTGAGAGTCACCCCAGTAGCAGAAAGACTCATCGGTTGCACCCTGACATTTTCATCAGTAGGATTAACAAAACTCTTTTCGTGGTTAAAAATAGCAGCAAAACGAGAATTTCCTGTTAATACATGATTGCAGGCGATCGCGATGCGCGAATCTTCCAGAAACAGTAAACTAGTGGTTAGGGTGTAAAGCCCGTGCGCCCAAGAACCCATAACTCTCTGTTGTTGGTTCTGATTTTTTTTACCAAATATTTTTTCAAATAAGTTGTATTCGGTGATCCAAATTTCCTTATTGTTTGGAATTAACTGGAATCGTTTATTCTTTTGAAGACTGTGCCATTTTCTAAAAGGTTGTCCCAAAATTATCGGTACTTCTTCAGAAGTGAAAAAAGGATAATCAGAATTTGCTTCAATCGAAGAGTTTAAGCCATGTCCCTTATATATATGCAGCGTTACGGCATCCGCCTGTTCCATAGTCGTATCTAAAAGGCTTTGATGCCAGTTTTTTTGACGGCGCGAATCTTTTGAGGAAGCTGCTACTCCTACTAAGGAAATTTCCGCGTTAGGAAACTCCCGTTTTATCGCATCTATCCATTCTCTAGCAGTTTGGGCATAGTCAGCAGGAGTAGGAAAAACTCGTTCGTAGTTGGGAAGACTAAAATAGAATTCGTTACCCAACTCGATATATTTTACTGGCATTCCCAAATCTCTGGCGGTACGCAACATTTCCAGTTGGGATTCTAAACTGGAACTAGCCAGATTTAAAACAAAAATAGGAGTAGTATTAGTCGCCTCCAATCCTACTTGGATATCTTCTAATTTACTGCGATCGTACTTTAACTTTTTGTCGCGAAAATTAATCGGATAACCAGCCATTTCTTCTCTAAGATTGTCGATTAATCCTCCTTTTTGCCAGTCCCAATAATTTGATTCTGTCCCACCTGGAACTCTCAACAATTTAGGACTTACTCGATTAATTGCTTGCCAAAATTCTGGATTTGACCAAGACTTTACCAGTAAAGAATTAACGTTAAAACAGGCATAATTTTCTGACAGGGGACGAGAAAAAGAGGACACAGAAGCTTTAACTACTGATGGTTGAGCTACTACTGATGATTGTTGGTTATGTTTTTGCCAACTGCAAGTAGTTAATAATAACGAAGTAGTCAAAACTAAAAAATTAAGATTATAAATAGATCTAGAAAGGATTTTTAACATCATTAATGTTTAAACAAAACATTTGAACTAATTTACTGACGAAACTTTAAAACAACATTTGATTTTTCCTAGATTGGAAAGCACGACAGTATAACTAAAAAAACCTTGAGAAAATATCTTGCTTGGAGTTGAGTAAATGGATTCCAATTTATCATGATTAAGATATTCTAATTACATCTAAGGGCGATGGGGTATTGATTTTTAGCTAATAGCTAAGAGTAAAGCTTATTCGTATTGCCTAAACAATATTTCCTATAAATTGTTATTATTTTCCAGATTGAATTTACTTTGAGATAGTTTTGACAACTTCTACCAACTCTCTATGACAATGCACTCTTCTCGAATTCAACTTCTTTGCGCCTCTGCCCCCAAGGCGACGGGGACTTGTCCTCGTCGCTTTGAGGATAAACGTCTTGGCGTGAGATCTAAACTCAAAATATTAAGTACAACTTCAAAGAGAAATAGTATTATCCTTATCCTTTTAATTGTCGAGAGTCGCGATTATATACATTTACGACCATACCAGCTAAGAGCCAAAAATAAAAGGAATAGCATTTGATTTCAAAGATGCGTTCGACAAAAGCATAAAAAATCGTGATAATAATTAGGGTAGAAAACCCGATACCAAGAGCTTTACTTGAACTATCAAAACAGCGATCGCTTAACCATTGAGAAGTTTTATAGAGACGGTAAAATATATAGCCAAATAGGGTAACTCCTGGGATGCCGTAATAGACTAACATTGTTCCCCAATAAACATCTTCAAACCAAAATTCTCTTTCCAAGATGACACTTTTCTGAGTAGGTAAAAGCTCGGATAAAGTTAAAATTGCTTCATGTGGCGAAGGACTCAAACCAAACCAATTTCCCGTACCAATAGTTCCGCGAACGACTGTTTTGATAATCCATTGTCGCGTTCCTTTATTCCAATATTCTGGGCTAAAAAGCTGTCCGAAATAACCTAATAAATCAAAATCTGCTCCTTCTCTGATTGCCCATCCATCTATTGCAGTGTCTACGTTGAGAAAAAACATCGAAAAGAACACAAGACCAAAAAGACCAAATAAATAAAGCCAAATTATCTTTCCCGCCCAAAGTTTTTTCCCCCAGAGGAATAAGATTATTAGAGGACCTAAAAGACCAAATAAGAGAGCGAGTCGTTTAAAAGTAGCAAAGATAGCAAAGTACATTATGCCAAAATTTAATAATGTTTTGGTCTTGCCTGAAGCTAAATTAAAGCTTTTTCTA
The DNA here is from genome assembly GCA_030064795.1 of Pleurocapsa sp. MO_226.B13. Next base: position 28,961 of record JASJEI010000015.1, read on the forward strand.
GTCGTCCAAGCTAGTAAAATAATAAAGCAAGCAATCAAAAAAGCCGAAGTATTAGCGGTATTGGGAAAAGTCCCATTTACTGCCCCACTTTTTAAAACACCAGCCGAAACTTCAGAACCTTTTTCTATTACCAATCCTCCCGCTGATATGCTGACATCTCTAGGAACAAATAAGCTATTGAAACTAGCAGGAGCAAAATATTGAATAGTAGCCAAATACCCCTGGATTAGTCCTAAAACTAAAATAGTTTTTAATAGTAATTGGACTTGTTGTTTAGATAAATAAAGATCGACAATCAGATAATAAACAGCAACATAACGAATCAGAGTGCGTAAATTATTAAGCCCTGCTACAATAGATGCTTGATGAACGATTAAAAGAATTATTGCCCAAAAAACAAAACAGATAAGAGCTAGTTCAATCGAAGATTTAATTAAGCGATCGCCTCTAACTATACGCTTATAAAAAACCTTAGCCCATAAATAATAAAGAACTAGCTCGTGGAAAAATCGTAGAAACAGAATAATTAATGAAGGCAAAGGCAGCCATCTTAAAACAAACTCTTCAAAAGGGAGATAAATGGCGATCGCAAAAACAATCCAAAAGGATATTTGTTCTTTAAATCTAGTAATTTGATACCAGTCAACAACTCTCCAAAATATTTCGCTCGGTTTAGCAATCATCTCCAAAAAATTAATTTAGCTAAGATAATTTGGTTAAACAAAAAGAGTACAATGCAGCCTTTTGTAAAACTATCTGGACATCTGCAATTCAATAATCTAATCAAGCAGATTCATCTATCTGTGTTAATCCGTGTGAATCTGTGGACTTTATTATAGTTGTCTGTCTCAGATTGAAATGAAAACCACTTTATTTTTTTTATTTAATTATTTTCAGGATTATTTTTCGTATATAGTCGAATTTTTTTCCAAGGACGACTATGATAAAGAGCGATCGCAGCAATAGCGAACTTATCCGCTCTCGTAGCAGTTTTATAGTATTTGGCGATCGCATCTCTTCCCTCAGCTTCTTGAATTCCCTCAAGCCAGTAATAGCTAAACCCTCTAGCAAATAAACGATTGGTAAGTTTGACTAATTTGGGAAATTTAGTTCGGAGTAAATATGCTGCTACTAATTGATTGCGAGCTTTACGTTGTTTAAACTTTTTGCCTTGTCTTAGAGTACCATCATTACTACCGTGTATTCCCTGAATTGTTAACTGACGATTGAGAAAATAACCGACACTAAGCCAAATAGCTGCATAGGTTAAATAACGATCCGCAGCTTGCTTTAAGATCTCTGGCAGGGGTAAAATTTGTTGCAAGAGACTGCGCCGAAAAGATAAAGCAGAAGTAGAAGGTGGATAAAAGTTCAGTTTTCCCTTGCCTAACTGTGTCTGAAAATCGCAGAGAGTCGAAATATCTTCTGCTAATAAGGGAAAAGCGCGAGTAACTCCCAATAACTCTTCTGTTTGAATGTTGACTAATCTCAGGGGATGAAAACACCAGCCAATTTCCGAGTGAGCCTTAAAAATCTCCACGATTTCAGTAACTTTGTTGGGCTGAAAATAATCATCTGCATCCAAACAACAGATAATTTCTCCTTGAGACGCTAAAAATCCTGCATTAAAGGTAGAAGCATGATCGCCATTTTCCTTGAATAAGGGAATGATTCTCTTGCCATAGTTACCAATAATCTCTGGGGAATTATCTGTAGAACCATCATCGACAACAATTGTTTCTACCCAAGGATAGGTTTGATTTAAAGCACTATCGATCGCTTTGGGGAGCAAGTGAGCATAGTTGTAGTTATTGATAAGGATACTAACTAAAGTTTGCTTGACCATCAACTCCTCGACAAAATTGTGACGTATTCAAGCAAGATAACAATTTCAGATAAATTTAGAGAAAATATCTACCAACCAATAGTACATACTATATCACCATAAAAATTACCTGTCAGATATGAGATCCCAACAAATATCTGCCAAACGTTTAAATTTCCTCGCATTATTAATTTAGAATTCATCTAAGGCGATCTCGAAAAGATCCGCTTCGCGGTTCGCTCTATTATAGAGTCATGGCTAAAATAAACCACGATCGACTATTTAAAGAACTTATAACAACTTTTTTTGTTGAATTCCTAGAACTATTTTTCCCTTCTGTATTGGAATATCTGGATACTGATTCGATTCAGTTTATAGATAAGGAGGTGTTTACCGATGTTACTAGAGGAGAGAAAAATATTCTGGATCTGGTAGCTTTGGCTAAATTTCAAGAACAAAATTATTCTTTTCTCATTCACGTAGAAAATCAAGCTTGTCTTTTGCACCTGAATTCAATCGTCGGATGTTTCGCTATTTTTCTAGTCTCTTCTTAAAATACGATCGCCCCATCTATCCTATTGTTATTTTCTCCTATGATTCTCCCAAGAGAAAAGATGCTAGCAATTTTGTTGTTGAATTCCCAGACAGACAAGTTTTAAGGTTTGATTATCAAGTGGTGCAGTTAAATCGTCTTGACTGGCGGGAATTTCTTAGACAGAAGAATCCTGTTGCTGCTGCACTAATGAGTAAGATGAAGATTGAAAAAAGCGATCGCCCAAAAGTTAAAGCCGAGTGTTTGCGCCTGATGATTACTCTTAAACTCGATCTCGCCAAAATGCAGTTTATTTCGGGTTTTGTGGATAGTTATCTTAATCTCAACTCACAGGAGAAATCAATTTTTCAGTCAGAGTTGAGTAAAATGAAATTAGAGGAAAAAGAACAGATTATGCAAATTACTACTAGCTGGAAAGAAGAAGGAAGGCTTGAAGGGCAAAAACAAGGGCAAGTAGCTACTATTTCACGTCAACTCAAGCGTAAATTTGGTACTTTAGAGAGCGATATTACAGATCGAATTGAGTCTTTAGAACCAAATCAGTTGGATAGTTTAACTGAGGACTTGCTTGATTTTCAATCTCTCGACGATCTTCTAAATTGGCTCGATAATTCTTAGTAGCATTAGGGTTTTGGTGGGCAATGAATATCGGTTGCAAAATTTCAGGTTACTGCTATTTTTTTGCACTAAAGTACTAGCCCTAAAGGATTAGCTCCGCTTCGCTCCGCGTCCTTCGCGTCGCCCACCCATCGTATGCGCGATCGCACTGTTATTGTTGGGTTTCACTTCGTTCTACCCAACCTACAAGATCGGGCGATCGCACTGTTCGATTAATTAAGGTGCTTTTTTTAGGATCCAAGCTGGTTTTCTCTTGTTGAGCATTTGCTCGACTTGTTGATAGCTCGATAGATCTCCTGTTTCTAAAAATAACTGCTTGGCTTTTTCTAAATCAGCTATGCTCTCTCCTTCATTTCCTATGTTTGCCAAAACAATACTTCGATTAAAATAAGCTTTTCCATCATTGGGATTTATCTCTATTCCGCGATCGTACTTTTCTTTAGCTTCATGCCATTGCCGTAATTTCATATGACCAAATGCACAGTTAAAATACGCTCGTTCGTTATCTGGTTGAAGCTCGATCGCCCGTTCTAAATTTTTGATTGCATCTAGCCAATTTTTTTGTTTTAGGTGAACAATTCCTAGATGATAGTAAGCTGCGACATAATCTGGTTTTAGTTCGATCGCCATATTATAGTCGGCGATCGCTTCATCCCACTGTTCGCGCAGATTATAAATACCTGCACGATTAAAATAAGCTAGGTGAGATAGCTGTGGATTGAGTTTCATCACCCGATCGTAGTCTTCTAGTGCATCTTGCCACCTAGACTGTTCTAGATAAACATTGGCTCGATTAAAATAAATCTCCGCATCTTGTTGATTGAGAGCGATCGCCTTATTAAAGTCTTCTAGTGCCTCGGCAAACTCTTGTTTGAATGCATGATTCAAACCATTACTGTTGTAATCATAGGATTGCTCGAAGTTGGTTTTGCCTGTATTTGTTTCTTCAGTAGCTTGTTGTTGCTGAAGATTTGTCAAATTACTCTGAACCTGAAAATCATTAGGGTTTAGTTTTAATGCTCGTTCGTAATCTTTTGTAGCTTCTTCCCATCTTTGTTGCAGAGCATAAACGTTACCTCTACTAAAATAAGCCCGTGGGTTTTTAGGATCTAATTTTATTGAATGGTTTAAATCTTTTAAAGCCAAATCCCATTCTTCTTGTTGAGTATAAAAAACCCCTCTCTCCAAACTTATTTTGCTAGAGTCAGGTTCGAGTGATACTGCTTTGTTATAATCTACTTCTGCCTTATCAACTTCATCAAATCGATTGTTGTATAAATTTCCTCTTAAGATATAGTGAGCAGAATTATTGGGAGCGATTTCAATAGCTCGGTTTATATCTTGTAGAGCACTCTCCCATTGCTCTTGTTTGAGATATACTCCAGCTCTGACATAATAAGCAGTAGAATTTTGTTCGTCTAAACTAACTGCTCGATTCAAATCTTTTAAAGCAGACTCAAATTCTTTTCGCAATCCGTATATATATCCTCGATAAACGTAACTCGGTAGTAGTTCGGGTTCTAGCTCGATAGCGCGATCGAAATCCTGTAATGCATCGTCCCATCGCTCCAAAATGCCATATAAAGATCCTCTATTCATGTACGCTTTAGCAAGATTGGGATCTAATTCAATTGCTCGATTGAGATCTTTTAGTGCAGCATTCCATTGCTTTTTATTTATGCCAATATTACCTCTGTTAGAGTAGATTGCAGCATTCAATAAATCTTGCTCACTTATCGCCTGTTCTAAATTTCTAATCTTCTCCAATTCAGTATTAGAAGGCTGACTGGGTTCACTCAAAATAGGATAAGTATTAAAAGCTAATATAAGCGATAAAAAAAACAGTTTAATTTTACTTTTATAATGCATTAAAAATTAATTTTTAAGTCAAATATTTATTTAATAATACATACAAATAGAGTACCAAAAATTACATTAATATCATTGGTGATGATTATTAACTGAAAGATATAGCAATACGTATTTCAGTTAGGAAAATTTTAATTACCTGACTATTGTGGTCTGATTGGGGTTGAGGACTTTTCTCTCGCCATAACTCAACAAGCGATCGAGAGTATCCAAGCGATTTTGCCAGACTTTAGCCTGATATCCTTCAATATTTTTAGTTTCTTGCATCCAACGAGGAAATTGACGACGGAGAGAATTGAGTGAAATTTGAGTAGAGAAGAAATTTTTGTGAGAAGGTTCATCAATAAGCTTTTCTAAATCTGATGCCAATCGATCTGCTTTTTCTCCCCATTCTTCTAAGGCTACATCGGTTAAGGTTTGTGGATTGTTGACTAAGAAAAAATTCCATTCTTTTTGTAAACTTTTATACCTAGCTAAAGTTACCTCAAAAGGCTCTCGATGAGGCAAAGGCTGTTTATCCCCTGTAATTTCCCCTTGAGTGTTGTTAAAGATAGTTGTCAGATCGGAGTTTAAATTTTCGGCCGCAAATAGGGCATAACCTTCGGTAGACATTCCCCGTAACAATTGCATCTGGTCTAGTGCAGCGATGTCGGGTATGTCTAACAGTCTAATTCCTGGTAGAAATAAGGCTTTTCCGCGATCGAATTCATCTAACAAAGGACTGGCAAGGGTATTTAATTTTTCCGTGCTTTTGGCATAGGTCATGGGAACTAAGATATCAATCCATTCTTTTCTCACCCATGTTTCCCAATGTTGCTGAATTTTCGTTAATCGCTCCCGTCTGGGCATCGGAAAGACTGCGGTGGAAAGAGTTAGATCGGGACGCAGTTGTTTTAAATTCTCGGCAACAGAAGCCACAAAACTGTCTATTTGTTCGATGCGAAATTTTGTCCACTCCGACCATAAAGGATGGTTGGGGTAGAGATGAATAGGATCGAATCCTGTTTGCTTGATAAATTCTTCTCTAGCAGCTATGCCATAACCATAAGTCATTTTTCCTGTAGGACTTTGGAAAGGATAGCGAATATAGTCTAAATGAATGCCGTCTACTTCGTAATTAGTAGCAATTTCAGCAAATAACGATGATAAATAACGCCGAACATCAGGATTAGCTGGATCGAAAAAAACCTTACCCGAACTATAGTGGAAGCGACTACCTTCGTGGTCTGTTATTGCCCAATCAGGATGTCTGGATAGGACTGGCCCTAGATAGTTGCGAGGCAAATCGAGAATTATATTGTGGCGTTGATTGACTGCTGCAAAAGTCCAAACCCAGGCGTGTAATTCCATACCACGTTCGTGAGCGAGTTTAACCGCAGCTTCTAGGGGATCCCAACCTTTTACTAAAGGATTTTGTTGTGGGGCTATTCGACTGGGGTAGATAGTATAGCCAGAATTAACTGTTTCAAAAAAAACCGTGTTAATCCCCGCAGTTGCCATGCGATCGAATATTTTCGCTAAATCTGCTTCAGACTTGGCTTTAACAATCGTGCCTCGATCGAGCCACATTCCACGGACTTCAGTTTGAGCAACTAGTCTATCGGCAGGATAGTTGTCCCACAAAGCTTGTTTCGCTGCTGACCATTGTGCCTGAGCTAAACTGTAATAGCGTTGGTTGATTAAACTATGAAATCTTTTTAATCCTTGTCTTGCCCGATACAAAGCTCTATAGGCATCGCGATATTGAGATTTAGCTGCTTGTTTGGTGTTTAGCTTACTAGTAATAGTGGGTTGTTCTAGTATCTGTTCAACTACCTCACCCGTAGAAGCACTAATATCGCTCTGATGAGCCTCAGCCGTCAGGAGGGTAGTTTCAAAGCGTCCGATCAACCCCTCTAGTTCTTCAGTCATCAAACGTACTTTACCAGGCGAAATAACTGGTTCGGTGTAAAATCTAAAATTAGTTCTAAAATTAGATGCTAATAAAGAGCGAATGTTATCTATTGATGGAGATTTTTGTGCGGGAATAAATGACGAATTACAAGATTGGCGGAAATTATTCTTGACGGATAGAAAACGATTGTAACTTTGAGGATGATTTACACAACTAGGACTTAATGCCTCAAGATTATCCGATCGCTGCACTGTTGACGATCGCTCTAGAGCGATCGCTGGAAGGGTAAATAATGTGACAGGGAATAAGGGAAGCATTGATTTAGTAATTAGCTTATTTATTGATTTAGTTTTAACTTCCATACGCGAGCATATCTGTTGCAAATGCCTAGCATTTCCTAACACAAAATTCTCCTTTATATCTCGTTTTTTAGTTTGTTAATAAATAACCTATTAATTTGCTCTAAAAACCAATTAATTCACAGACACTTATTATAATCTTGATGTTTGAATATCCGTATCAGTAATTTTTCGTATCAATAAGATAATAAATATCCTATCTAAATTGCCAGATTTATTTGGCTTTTAGTCATTGGTCGTTCGTCATTGGTTATTAGTTAGGTTAGTGAATGATTTAAGACTATTAAGTAACTTTACTTAAATACGTATTCCCACCTTTATTAAATATCAACTAGATTATTTTTGTAACTGAGGATAAAGAGTTATTTTAAGCGATAGGTTTCTCAACCCTAAAGGGTTAACTACAAACCGCCAATCAATTTAATTTACTATTTACAAAGTCGGACTATTTAGCTTCCCAATTTTGTTGGTACTCTTCTAAAAAAATATTTAATTGGGACTGTTTTTGTCTGAGTATTGCTTCTACTTCTCTAGCTCTTCTTTCTAGTTCCAAAACTTCCAGTTCAACTAGTCTTTTATCCCGTTCTATAGAGTGCAGTTCTTGATTTTCTCTAAATTCTGCTCTTTTTTTGGCTAACCCCGCTCCATAAAAATTATCTTGCCATTCTACTACCCGCTCGAATTCCTCATTTCTGAGATTAGTACTGAGATCGAGATAAGTCTTTTCAGAGAGTATTTCTGCTTTATCCTTGGCATTTTCGACAAAAAAGGTAGCATAAATTTCTGGAGAAACTGTTCTGAGATAAGTATTGGCGATCGCTCTATCTATTCTCCTTAATTCTACATATTTATCGATAATTTCAGCAGCATTTTTTTCTTTGGCGCACTGCCGAATTGCAGCCAAACTAGGTTGAAAATCTTCTGGAAGCGAGCCAGAATTATCGCTAAAATTAACTCCCGCAGCACCTACTCCCAAACCAAAACCACCAGAACGAGAGAAAGATATTATTTGTTCTCCACAGGTCAAAAAAGCGTTTCCTGAAGGAATAGATAAACGTCCGCGATAGCCATTTGTCCAAAAGTTATCGCTGGTTTCATTGTCAGTAACAGTTACATCAGATGTATTGCCGTTGGCACTTTGTCCTTGAGTTTGCGAACCTGATTCTTGGACGGTAATATCTACATTTTCGTTATTGTTGTTAGTTACAGTTTCAGTAGTTTGAGCTTGTAGCTGAAAAATACAGGTGAAAAATATGATATTAATTGTAGATAAGTTTATCAGGAACTTTTTAATTTTAATTTCCACGATCTAGAGTAAAATAGTTTAAATAATTTTAATAGCTTGAATCTATTTTCTAATTTATTTTGCCTAATTTATATAAATCTTTAGCTAAGAATTTACTCTAGATGTATCGATATAGAAATAGCCGATTTTGAATCATTAATTGCTGATTTTAAGAAGAGTTGGGAGAGACAAGGCATGCCTGTCTTGGTGCGTGACCGAAAGTAAGGCGCATAGTACGCCGCAACTAATCCTTTAGGGCGTACATGCGGAATTACGCCTTTGTCTTGCGCCGTAAGACGGCGCGGGGTCGTTTATCCCTTTATACCCGAAGGGTGCGAATGGGGGCACCGCTTGTCTGTACAGGAGTTTTTCCCCAAGTCCCCAAACGAAGTCAAAATTATGAATTATGAACTAAATTAAGATTTGATACTTCATCATTGCTCGTTCCTCGTTCCTTATTCCTCATTTATCATTCCTTATTCCTCGTTCCTTCTCCTCTGCCATCTCAAACTACCCGCGCAATGATAGAGCGATGTCGGGGACTATTGACTGCGATCTTAGGAACGGTAAAACCAGCATCGATAAATGTTTGTTCGATATCCAAAGCAAAATAGCGATCTAGGTAGGGTTCGGTGCTTTTGAGGAGAGTCAGGATATAGGGAGGCATTTTTAAAAATACTTCTGATTGAGGATTCATATCCATAATCGCCAAATAACCACCACTTCTGAGTAAACGATGAGCCTCGGAAATAATAGCTTGGGCCGCGCTAGTAGGTAGCTCGTGAAACATCAAACAGGCAGAAACCAAATCAAAGCTACCATCGGGTAAACCCGTAGCTTCAGCAGCAGCATGAATCCAGTTGATGTTTTGTTGTCTCTGTCGCGATCTATATTGTGCTACTGCTAGAAAATACGGAGATAGATCGACTCCCGTAACTTGAGCTTGAGGATAGATTTCTTGCAAAGCAAAAGTACTCATGCCTACACCACAACCAAGATCTAAAATATTCCTGGGGGTAATAGCTAATTGTTCTTGAATTACTTGATGATAACTATGACGAAGCATCGAATCGCCATTAACATCGCCTTTATCTTTAGACCAAATTTGAGCATGGACGGCATGAGCAGCAGATTCAACCTCCCAAGCAGCTTCCCAGTTTAGATTACCTGTTTCATAGGCATGAAATGAAGTGGTGTAATAGTCGGGGTAGGACAAATCTGGATTTTGTACTGCTGCCAATTCTCGTTCCCAATTGTAGTTGCTCAATTGTTTAACATTCTCGCGCCAGGGTACGCCAATAGACTCCGCTCGCTCAATCATCATCTTACGGGCGCGAGTTTTGGCGAAGTTGGCTAAAGGTTTTATTGCCAAAATGCTGTTTACCAAACGGGAAGCCAATCCAATCTGGGGCTGGTTTGTAGTAACGCTCATTAAAAAGAAATTAATATTTTAGACGGTCAAATTTTTTTTATTTTAAGATATCTAGACTACTCTTACTTCCTAGGCTGCTTTCCCAGCTTAATCTTTTCTTACAACTTCGAGCTGGTTATTTTTAATATTTTATGTATGTCAGGTAACAAAAGTTTGTCTATTTAGTTTAAAAGACGATTATGATTTGGGAACTTAAGCAAAGTTTATAGTTGCCATTTTTAGCTTTTGTCTGTCATAGTTATTGATTATTTGTCAATAATCTTACTGAAAACTATTCCTGTAATCAGGTCTAAATTATTCTGTCTGTCCGAAATTCTGCTAGATATAATAGCGTAGCTCTTAACAATATGAATATTGCTATCTCTGAATCATCTTTGTACCAGTTAACTCAAGACTTAGATGAACCTCTTGCTTCCATATCTATTGGTGCAGAAACTCTTAAATCCCACGTTAGTTCTATTATCGATCTAGTAATTGAAAAACAGTTACAGGCAACAGTGTGGGTTAAACTCCCCCAAACCAAAAGCTGGCTCGGTCAAATACAAAAATTACAAAGGGAAGGGAATGCTGACAACATTTATTTATGCAGCAGCAAGAAAAACGATCCGACTTTATCTTTCTTAGAGCGTACCGCTACCAAAACCCCTGTTGTTCCGATTCGATTTCATAAAAACCCCGTATTACAAAGAGAGTCTTTTTTAATTGTCTTATCTGCGGATTTTTGTAGTCTGGTATTAGCCCAATGGCAAAAAGGCAAAATTCAAATGGAGTCCTCTGGTAAAAGACTACAGCAGCCATATCTAGAAATGGTCTCCAGCTACACTCCCCAAGCAATTACTCAAGTTTTGTCGGGAATTAGAGCCAAGATTGTGGCTACAGAACGTCCCCCCAGCGATCGCTCTTTTAATTTTGATGCTCATCTCGTTCCTAAAACCTACCTTTTAGAAAAACTGCTGCTCAAACAAATAAAACATAGCCAAACCTTACAAACGAGATTAAATTCTTTATCTAAAACTAATAGCCTTCCCGAAAAAAGCTCTACTGTGTTGGGATTGCAAGAAGATTTTCTCAATGACTTGGTTCAAGAATTGCGATCGCCTATTACCCATATGAAAACCGCCCTCAGTCTTTTGGAGTCCAAACAAATCAAAGGCGAACAACGCCAACGCTATCTTCAGATGGTCAGTGATGAATGCGATCGTCAAAATTCTTTAGTAGGTGGTTTATTGGAATTGTTGCAGTTAGATACCCCCATCGAAGCCGAACACTTGCACCTAGACGATCTAGTTCCAGGAATAGTCAGCACTTATCAACCCTTAGCCGAAGAAAAACAGATTCAGTTAGGATATAAAATCCCTGCTGGTATTCCTCCTATTTCTTGTCCACGTAGTTGGTTTAGACAGATTATTATTAATTTGCTCAATAACAGTCTGCAATTTACTCCTCCCCAGGGGAGGATATTTGTCCAAGCTACACCGAGAAATGACCGCGAGTATGTGGAGATTTTATTTAGCGATACGGGAGTTGGTATCCCCACCTCAGAAATCAACAAGATCTTTAATGGTTTTTATCGCACCAAACCGACCAACAAGGAATCATTGACTGGTGCTGGTTTGGGCTTGACCCTGGTACAACAATTAGTACACCGTTGTAGTGGTTCGATCTCTGTTACCAGTAAAGTAGGCAAAGGAACAACCTTTAAAATCTTAATGCCCGCCGTACCAGCCGAGTTGATTTAAGAATTACTAACTCCGAACTCCGAACTCCGAATTGCGAACTCCTAATCGAGGTTAATAATCTCAATCGGTTCGATCGATTCTGCTGGCTGAAAACCGAAAATTCGAGCATAGAAATAAAATTCACTATCTAAAGCCTTCTTAATATTTGCCGACATCCTAAAACCGTGGGCTTCATGTTCAAACAAGACATAGGCAACGGGTAATCCCTTGGCTTTTATCGCATTAAACATCAATTCTGCCTGATTGGGAGGAACAACCTTGTCTTCTAGCCCTTGAAAGAAAATTACGGGGCAATTTAGCTGTTCTGTATGGTAAATAGGCGATCGCTGTCGATAAATTTCGATCTCTTCGGGATATTTGCCGATCAACCGATCCAGATAGCGAGATTCAAATTTATGAGTATCTCTAACCAAAATCTCTAAATCGCTCACCCCGTAGTAACTAGCACCAGCTTTAAAAGTATCGCGAAAAGTTAGGGCTGCCAGTGTGGTATAACCCCCCGCACTACTGCCTGTAATTACCAAGCGATCGCCATCCACTCTCCCTCGATCGACTAAATATTTAGCACCGTTGACACAATCATCTACATCGACAATTCCCCACTTGCCATCTAGTCTTTGACGATATTGACGACCATAACCAATACTGCCACCATAATTTACATCTAGATAGCCAAAGCCTCGACTAGTCCAATATTGAATCCGCAGGTTAAGATTGACGGATGCGGCCGCAGTAGGGCCACCGTGGCTTTTGACAATTAGGGGTGGTAATTCTCCTGCTGGTGCGATGTAATCTTGATTGGTTGGCGGATAGTACCAGGCATATGCCGTTAGATCGTCTGTTGTCGGAAAAGCGATCGCCTCTGGTAAAGCCAGATAACCAGGATCGATAGTTAAATCTCCCGTGCGTTTTAAGATTTCTTCTCTTCCCGCCTCCAAATCGAGTTTGACGACTGCGGTAGTTTCTGTGGGCGCACCACCGACAAATACAGCACAACCGCTCTTGGTTGCCTGGAGATCGGAAATATTAGTGTATCTGCTGGGAATTTCTTGAAACTGTTTGGTATTTAGATCGATCCAACCTAAGTACCAGCGACCATCTGCTGAATAAGCACATACCAAGCGATCGCTATCTACTAAAGCATAGGTGGACAACCCAAACACCCAATGGGGATAGGCAAACTCTGCTGCCATTTGATGTAAAATTTCAATCGAGCCATCTCGATTACGTCGGTAAAGATTCCACCAATTAGTGCGATCGCTAGAAAAATAGAGTCTCCCATCATCACTCCATTTTGGCTCGCAAATTGATTCTGTCTTGCCTCCTGCTACTAGCTTGGGTGACTTGATTTTTCCCCGCTCATCGAGATCTGCCAGCCATAAATAGGTGCTGTCCCAAGGCATATCGGGGTGATTCCAACTCAACCAGGCTAATTGTTTTCCATCGGGACTCAGACGTGGTGAAGAATAAAAGTCGTCACCTGCAACTAGAGTCTCAATTTCTCCTGTGGTCAAATTAATTGTTACCAAGCTATTCTTAGGTTCTGAGTCTTGCTGGCTACGATCTTCACAGACACAAATCAGGCGATTCGCGCCCTCATCTACGATCGGGTCGCCATAGCGTTGCTCTAATTTATTGGTTAGCAGTCGAGGGGATCGATCTATAACCTGTTGATAAATTCGACCATCTCCATAATTAGAGAAATAAATTGTATTTTTGTTTACTACGTAAGCTCCCCCACCATATTCGTGAACTCTAGTGCGAACATTGAAAGGGTCAGGAGTGATATTTTCGCTCCCACCCTCTGGAAAATAACCTACAATTGTACACCTACCTTTTTCTTGGGGTCGTTTTTCTACCCAGTAAATATCGTCGTTATCGATCGCGATACTCCCAACACCAATAGTTTTCGAGACTATCAGATCTGAGGTGATGGGAGATTTCCAAGAACCAAAAGTAGCAATTTTAGGTGTCTTCATAATTTTTGGGCAATTACTTGGTGAAAAAAAACGAGCCAAACTTAATTATTTTTACAGCTTTATTCACCCATTTTTTATAGTAATATTTTATATGTACCTGTGTACTAAAATAGTAAGTTGAGCATTTTACAAGCAACTGAAGAAGGTATTCTCCAACTATTTTGAAGGACAAGAGCTACAGCTGGCTATTTGTCTGGCAGGTTCAGTCTGCCACAAGCTGATTGAAATTTACACGAGCTTAAGATCGGTCTGCGGGTGAAATCTTCAAGAACATTTTAGATCGCGATCGCTAAGCTGAAGTTGGTTAAATCGATTGTCGATGTCGGATTATTGCTAGCAAAAAATTGCTGGAGATTCCAAGATAAATCTGTAATTTTGCAGCTTTTTGCCCAAAGACAATTAATTTAGATAAAGAATGCAATTTCAGCATAACCATGGTTTTTGTTGTCAGTGTTGCATTTTTAACTAGTCTTTATCTATATGATTTTTATTAAAGACCGATCGGAATACCAATATATAGCCATCGTCAACCAAAAGCCGATCATAATTCTCATAAAAGTTACATAAGTTAATAAATATCGTGTATTGTTAAGAAAGAAGCAAAAATCTGGATAGAACAAAGTTAGGAGTGGAGAGGGGAGCGTCTGTTGAGTCGGAAAGTAATTACAAAGTTTCCAGCAATTAGGCTCGAAAATGCGAGTATAGCGGTTTTTTTGTAACCAAATAGGGCAATTGATCTCATAAACTTAAAATAACTAAACATTTTAATCGACAGCCCTGACCTCTCACAAACAGCACAACCTAAAGAATTTCATTCTTACCCCGTCCAATTAAGTAAGTAAATCGCGTCATGAAAACAGCACAAAAATCTAACGATTTAGTTAGAAGCTATCTAAAAGAAATAGGTCGCGTTCCTCTGTTAACACACGAGGAAGAAATTCTTTATTCCAAAAGAGTTCAAAAAGCGATCGCCTTAAGCAAAATTAAAGAAGAGCTAGAAGGAAAACTTGGCATCGAACCAACTATAGAACAGTGGGCTCAAGCAGCCAAGAGTACTCCCAAAGAAATTCTGACAGCGATGGAAGCTGGAGACGCAGCCAAGCGCAAAATGGTAGAAGCGAACTTACGTTTGGTAGTGTCGGTGGCTAAAAAGTATCTCAAACGCAATCTTGACCTTTTAGACTTGATTCAAGAAGGAACGATTGGGATGCAGCGGGGTGTAGAAAAGTTCGATCCCACTAAGGGATATCGCTTTAGTACTTATGCTTACTGGTGGATTCGCCAAGCAATTACCAGAGCGATCGCCGAAAAAGGTCGTACAATTCGCCTACCAATTCACATTACCGAAAAGCTCAATAAAATCAAAAAAGCCCAAAGACAACTAGCTCAAAAGAAAGGCAGAACAGCTACTATCGCCGAACTAGCCCAGGAACTCGACCTAACCACCAAGCAAGTCAGAGACTACCTAGAAAAATCTCGTCAGCCTATTTCCCTCGATGTACGAGTTGGTGACAACAACGATACCGAATTAGGAGATATGCTAGAGGATACAGGACAGTCTCCAGAGGACTATGCTACTTCATCTTCTCTCAAAAGAGATTTGGAAAAATTGATGGCAGATTTGACTCCCCAGCAAAGAGAAGTCATTTCCCTCAGATTTGGTTTGGCTGATGGTAAACCCATGACTTTGGCGAAAATTGGCGAGTGCTTGAGCATCAGTCGCGAACGAGTCAGACAGATCGAGAGAGAAGCATTATCTAAACTACGTAAGCGCAAGACTGCAATTCGCGAATATTTAGCTAGTTAGGTATTTTTTGGTAGCTAGTAGGATCGGAAAACTCTCTTAAGGTAGTTCGGTTCTACGTAAGTGTTAGTCAAGTCTAAAATGTTTAAATTGACTAGAGATTAGTTAGAATCAAATTCCACGCTGAAAAGAGTAAATTTTGAAAATCCTAACAGGGAGGTTAAGAGAGTGAAAAGCGAAAGTAATGCCCAAAACACTTTTAAGCAAGACGTAGAAGGTAATATACTGTGGCAGTATGTTCAGTCTTTAAGTCCAGAAACTGTAACTCAACTCTCCCGACCTGAATCTCAAGAAGTTTTTCAGATTATCGAACACAACATTGTCGGCTTGCTGGGTAATCTTCCTGGGGAAAACTTTGATGTAGCAATTAGTACCAATCGCGAAAGTTTAGGTCGTTTACTAGCATCAGCAATGATGAGCGGTTATTTCCTGCGTAATGCAGAGCAAAGGATGACTTTTGAAGAATCTTTGTTATCGACTCAAGTAGATAGTTAAAAGTCTTACCTGACAAATTAAATCATCCGAGCGAGCAACCTTTGGGAAAACAATCTCAGGGTTGCTTGATTTTTTATCGTCTCAAGTTTACATTTTCGATAAAATTTCTTCATCGAAGCTTTATTGTATTTAAATTTCGCTCCCTATAAGATAAGCTTAATCGCAATCGAGAAAAGAAGTAGCCGTAGAAAAGCTAACTCTCCGTTATCATAGAAAAGGCTAGAAACAACCAATAGCTTGACTTTCCAAATTGGCTGTTGTCTCATTTATACTGCTAGCCAAACGTTTATGTAAGGGAGACAAAAATAAGCTAGGTCGAGCTAAAACTCGTCAGGGGATCGTGCTGCTGTTAATACTATCGCTACTAAAGCGGTAAATTAAATACGAATATACTAAAAACTACGGTGGCACCAGTTAGAGACTTGTTATTGGGAGGGATAAACAAATGAAGGCAGAAACTTAAATCAAAGACTACAGGGTTATACTCAGTATGCACGGACAAGTTTTCGATCGCGTCAGCAGGATTGAGCAGCATGTTCAAGCAGATGATTTTATCATGTAGATAAAAGCTAGCAAAATTTACACATTCTTGTCTATGTCAGAAATAATTTCTTCCCTCGTACATAAGCAAATTGGAGTAGCGATAATCAGCGATCCTCAAGGAAAAATTCTAATAGATCGCCGAAAAAGCGGGGGAGAAATGGGAGGACTTTGGGAATTTCCTGGAGGAAAAATCGAACCTGGAGAAACAATAGAAGAATGTATTAAGCGGGAAATAAAAGAAGAATTAAATATAGAGATCTTGGTAGGCGATCGCTTGACAACTATTACTCATGTCTATCAAACTTTTAAAGTAACACTTTACGTTCATTGCTGTCAGCATCTTAGTGGAACACCACAGCGAATTGAATGCGATGAAATTCACTGGGTAGAACCAGCACAAATGAATCAATACCAATTTCCTCAAGCCAACACTAAAATCATCAGTCTTTTACAGCAAAGGGGCATAGAAAAATGAATGCCAACAATATTTCTGACAATTTACTGATCAGAGAATTTACAGCCCCCAAACAGATCAAGTTGTTTACTTCTTTGCAGGAAGGGCAGATCAGCGGTCAGTTAACCTTTAGCGATCCCATACGAGCCAACGAGTGGCATCTATATCTTTATTTGGGTACTATCATATATGCTACAGGGGGAATTCATCCAATTCGTCGCTGGCAAAGGAACTTAATTGCCAATTTGCCCCAGATTCCCTTTGAGTTATCTAAATTACAAGAAGAATTAACCGAATATGAAGCGGATTTGAACGACAATGTTTGGGAATACGAGCAAATATCTCATTGGGTAGAGCAACAAATAGTTACCCCCCTGCAAGGAAAAAATGCCTTACTATTTGCCTTAAAAGAAATATTCTTCGATCTCACTCAAGCAAGACAGGTCGTTTGTCATCTTGACCGAGATAATATTCTGCTTCCTAGAATCGAACCAATAAAACCAGAAACAGTAATTAAATCTACGCAACAGGTTTGGCAAAGTTGGGAAGCTTCCAAAATAGCAGATAGATCTCCCGATCTCGCCCCTGTGATTTTGCGACCGCAAGAACTAGAGGAAAAAACCTCGATTTCGGCATATCAAAGTCTGTGCAAATTACTCAACGGTAATAGAACCTTAAGGGATCTGTCGATACAACTAAAAACATCTACCTTACAGGTAGTTTGCTCTTTGCTACCCTATATTCAATCGGGAGTTTTTGGTTTAGTAGATGTTCCCGATTTATTGGAATTGCTAACCCCAGTCGATACCAGAAGCGAAGATCCCAACCGTCCTCTGATTGCCTGTGTAGATGATAGCCTCATGATTTCTCACATGATGGAACAAATTGTGAGTGTTGCTGGTTATCGTTTTGTAGCAATTAACGACCCTGCAGAAGCCATTTCTACTATAGTTGCTCGCAAACCCGATCTGATCTTTTTAGATATTCTGATGCCCAATATTAGCGGTTACGATCTCTGCGCCCAATTACGTCAATATCCAGAATTTGCCGAAACGCCAATTATCTTTTTAACGAGCAGTAGTGGTATTATCGATCGCATTAAAGCCAAAATGGTTGGCTCGTCGGATTTCATCAAAAAGACTGTCGATGCAGATGAATTGTTACAAAAAGTAGTAGAACATTTGCCGTAGAGGAGAGGGAAGAGAAATTTGCTGGTTAGTTATAGTCTGCCCGACCAAAAAGCGCAGTGAATCATAACCGAGCTTGAGATTTGACCAACGGTACAAGCACCTGCGTTCGATGCGGGTGTCACGACCTCACGACCGAAGCTAAACTTATTGCGTGTCTGGGCAGAAAATCCACTTTTTAGTTATCAATCTTATTTTTAGTTATCAATCTTGGATATATTTCAAGATTGTTTGATATGATTAACGGTTGCTCAGAAGCCATTAATCTAGCAAATGGCTATGAGCTTATAGCCGAACAATTATATTGATTATGAAACGGAGACAATTACTCGATCGCTTAGCTGTCGCTACAACCACCAGCACTATCCTGGTTGCTTGTAACCAAACCGAGCAAACTAATGGTAGCCCTGAAGTTGGCGGTGGTGAATTACCCCAGATTAGATGGCGAATGGTCACGAGTTGGCCCAAATCATTGGATACTGTTTATGGTGGGGCGCAAACCGTATGCGATCGCGTTGCTGCTATGACTGGAGGACGCTTTTCTATCGAACCCTATGCAGCAGGAGAAATTGTACCTGGTTTAGAAGTTTTAGATGCGGTACAAAATGGCACTGTAGAATGCGGACATACTGCTAGTTACTATTATGTAGGCAAAAACCCTGCTTTAGCTTTTGGTACTTCTGTTCCCTTTGGCTTAACCGCTCAACAGCAAAATGCCTGGTACTACCACGGTGGCGGTTTGGAGACTATGCACGAACTGTATAGTGATTTCAATGTCATTAGTTTTCCTGCGGGTAATTCTGGGGCGCAAATGGGGGGCTGGTTTAGAAAAGAAGTTAAATCCCTGCAAGATCTAAAAGGACTAAAAATGCGGATTCCTGGTATTGGAGGTAAAGTAATGTCTAACCTGGGAGTAAACGTGCAAGTCTTACCAGGAGGCGAAATCTATTTAGCTTTGGAAAGGGGCGCTATTGATGCTGCTGAATGGATAGGTCCCTACGACGATCTCAAGTTAGGCTTAAATAAGGCCGCAACCTATTACTATTACCCTGGTTGGTGGGAACCTGGTTCGACTTTTGAAGTGCAGGTCAATAAATCGCAGTGGGATAAATTACCCGTAGAATATCAAGAAATCTTTAAAACCGCAGCTATGGAAGCCAATCTCAAGATGCTTTCCAGATATGATGCTCTCAACCGAGAAGCTCTAAAAACTCTCGTCGATAGCGGAACTAAACTGACAGCATATCCTTCAGAAATATTACAAGCAGCCCAACAAGCAGCCTTAGATTATTATGCAGCAGAATCTGCTAAAAGCCCTGCTTTTAAAAAAGTATACGATCGCTGGAATCAATTCCGTTCGACCATCTCTGAATGGAATAAAATCAACCAGTTAAGTTATGTTAGTTTTATTAATAATTGACCAACGGTCAACCGCAAGCCTCGTATCACAGCGCGTTCGCGATTCGGAGGTTTCGTCCGCTGGGTTGCTGCTCCTTATATCTAATCGGATTGAGAAGATACATCTACATCAAGAATTGCAAAAAGCGATTGCGTTTTGCCTCTCTCCCCCCACCTCTCTAAATCTCTCCTGGAGAGACTTCTGATGTCTCTATCTCCCTATAATCACTCCTGAAAGGAGTGATACGATTGTATCTCCTCTGTAGAGGAGATGATAGAGGGGTGGGGAGATAAAGAGGGGTTGGGGAATAGTTGAATGGTCTGAGGTGTTAATGAATGGGCAGTTGCGATCGACGGTAAGAAAATCTGTTTTTTAAGAAGCATCTTCCCAATCACTTAATTTTTCATGTCTTAATTTTTTCGATTTATCTGGGGGTGCTTTTGGTTTGCCTATTTCTATAAGTTCTTGGCGTTTTTGCCTTTTAGGATTAACTTTTTTTTGAGTTTTATGGTTCAAGGATAACATGGTAATTTACCTCCATGATTTAACTAATAATGTGTTTTTATTTTGGAAAAAAATATTTGGTTTTTGTTTCTGACATTATTATCTCATTTTTTTATTAAATCAATAGAATACTGTCTAATTCATGATCGAGCTAATTATTGCTAAAAATTCATAAATATACGATCTGTAATAACTTTAGTCGAATTACAAAATTATTTAGCTAGCTATTATTAGTTATCGATCTTGTGTCTTCGCTCGTTAGTTTGATTCGTGAATAATTGGGAATTACTCTAGTTAAGAGTACTTAATAAACAACTACAAATTACTACGATTATCATTAGCAAAACTTAACAGGGTAAGCTCAATATAAAATAATGTTTTCTTCACAAGTTTCTCAATTTTTATTGATAACCTTAAAACAAGCTATATTTTAATAATTTCCTGGATTCAAAGTTATTCAATTAAACAAGATTTCGATGAAATTTATAGACGAATATCGTGATGCCGAAATAGCTAGCAAATATGCAGCAGCGATCGCCAGAATAACCACACGTCCCTGGACGATTATGGAAATTTGCGGTGGACAGACGCATTCAATAGTTAAATATGGCATAGACAAACTTTTGCCCCCCGAAATTACTCTAATACACGGCCCTGGGTGTCCTGTATGCGTCACATCGGTCGATTTAATCGATAAAGCGATCGCACTGGCATCTCGTCCAGAAGTAATTTTCTGCTCTTTTGGGGATATGCTACGAGTCCCTGGTAGTAACGCTAAAGACTTACTATCGGTCAAGGCTCAAGGTGGAAATATACAAATTGTTTATTCTCCTTTAGATGCGGTCAACATCGCTGTTCAAAATCCCGAAAAACAAGTAGTTTTCTTGGCTGTAGGCTTTGAAACTACCGTACCCACAACGGCGATGGCGGTTTATCAAGCTGAAAAATTAAAGATTAACAACTTCTCTTTGCTAGTGGCCCACGTACTAGTCCCCCCAGCGATGGAAATGATTTTGGCCTCACCCGATAACTGCGTACAGGGATTCTTAGCTGCTGGTCATGTTTGCACCGTAATGGGATACGAAGATTATCAAATAATTGCCCTACAGTATGACGTTCCGATTGTGGTCACGGGGTTTGAGCCTGTAGATATTCTTCAGGGTATTTATATGTGCGTTAAGCAACTCGAATCAGGCATGGTGGAAGTAGAAAATCAGTATGCTCGTGCTGTTAGTTTTGAGGGGAACACGACAGCGCAGCAATTAATCTCCACAATATTTGAAACTACTACTTATCAATGGCGTGGTATTGGTAATATTGAAGATAGCGGTTTAAAATTACGAAAGGAATACAGTCAGTTTGATGCTTTAAACCGATTTAAGTTAGAAACTTATAAGACTAAAGAGTCATCAGACTGTATCAGTGGGTTAATTCTACGGGGAACTAAAAAACCCCATCAATGCCAATCCTTTGGTAAAGAATGTACTCCAGAACATCCTCTGGGCGCGCCAATGGTTTCTTCTGAGGGTGCTTGCGCTGCTTACTATCGTTATCGAGAATTGGTTGGGGGTTACGGTTAGAGGAAGGAGGCAGAGGGAGCTTACAAGGGTAGACTTTTTACATTTGACTGTTTATTTATTTGGGGATTTGGGGGATTAGGGAATTAGGGTGTATTTTTTAGTCGATCTAAGTATCAATCAACACATATTTACAGCGATTTGATACTTAATTAGAGTGCATACTCACCTCTTTGTTAAAAACCTACCCTTGTCAGGGCAGAGGGAGCAGGGGAAGCATAGAAATAAGGAACAGGAAAGAATAGGGAAGATGGAGACTTAGAGGAGACCACTAACCACTAACCACTGTACGGGCGTTTCGCGAAACGCCCCTACTAACCACTAACCACTAACCACTAACCACTAACCACTAACTATGATCGATCTCACTTGTCCTATCCCGTTGCAGCAATATCCCCAGATCTTGATGGCTCATGGTGGCGGTGGTAGATTAATGCAGCAGTTGATTCAAATGTTTCTTGCTGCTTTTGGTACGGCCGATACTATTCAACACGATGCGGTAACGCTTCAGCTTGCGGGTAACAAAATCGCTTTTACTACCGACTCTTATGTAGTCAAGCCTTTATTTTTTCCTGGTGGCGATATTGGTTCGTTGGCTGTCAACGGTACGGTTAACGATTTAGCAATGGCGGGTGCGCGTCCGCTCTATCTTAGCGTCAGTTTTATTTTAGAAGAAGGATTATCAATAGAAACTCTATGGCAGGTAGTGCAGTCTATGCAGAAAGCAGCAACCATTGCAGGAGTGCAAATAGTCACTGGAGATACTAAGGTAGTAGATCGGGGCAAGGGAGATAAAATTTTTATTAATACTACTGGTGTAGGCATTATCGAACACAATCTGGCGATCGCGCCTCAGTCAGTAAAGCCAGGAGATTTGATTTTACTCAATGGAGATTTGGCAAGACACGGAATTGCGATTATGGCAGTCCGTGAGGGATTGGAGTTTGAAACTACTATTGAAAGCGACTCGGCACCACTGGCGGATTTGGTTTTGGAATTACTGGCAGCGGATCTTGAAATTCATTGTCTGCGAGATTTAACTCGTGGTGGTTTAGCTAGTGTTTTAAATGAGATTGCTGTTGCTGCTGAAGTTGGAATAGAAATTGATGAGAGTTTAATTCCGATTAGAGAAGAGGTGCAGGGAGCGTGTGAAATACTGGGATTCGATCCGCTTTATGTGGCAAATGAGGGGAAATTTATTGCATTTATTTCCCCAAAAGATCGCGCTCGCGCTCTAGAAGTCATGCGATGCCTTCGGCTAGCTTCGCAATCGCATTCTGCATCTAATGCAGCAATTATCGGTAAGGTTGTTCGGGAGCCAAACTCATTGGTCACAGTTAAAAGTAAAATTGGTTCTAAGCGGATCTTGGATCTATTGAGTGGAGAACAATTACCGCGAATTTGCTAATTTGGATGATGGATAGTGGTTAGTAGTTAGTAGTTGGTAAAAGCAACTCCGAACTCCTAACTCCTAACTATTTAAAGCTTCAAAACCAGCCACAATATCTAGTAATTCTTCGGTAATAGTAGTTTGACGCTGCTGATTGAACTGCATTTTGAGTTCGCTTAGGCGTTCGGTGATGTTTTTTTCTGCCATCTGCATTGCTGCTAGCCGACTTGTATTTTCACTCTTTAATGATTCAGCGCAGGCATAATAGAGCGAAACAAAGAAATACTGACGAAATAAGGCTGCTGTTAGCTTATCTGGGTTCATCGTGAAGGTAGGAAGACTAGAAGAAGTCCATTTTTTTTGCTTTAAGTCCTGTAGCCATTGGGAATTTAGAGGAAAGATTTGCAATCTGGTGGGGCGATAAACAATCCCCGAAATAATGCGATTGTAGATAATCACAATGCGATCGACGCGGTTTTGCTTGCGCCATGCTTCCAAGGTCAAAACTATTTCTTGTACGACTGTAGTAATCCCCTCTACTGAACTGGGTAAGTTGAACCCAACTTCACAATTGTGTCCCATTACCTTAAGGCGATCGCCAATTCTCGCCCCAACATTTAAAATTAACCGATTGGTATTGGAGATAGAAGTAGTATTGAGATATTTTTGAGTAGATTCGGCAATTCGTTCGTTAAATTGACCGCACATACCCCAATCAGAACCAAAAACTACTAATCCAAGACTTTGAGCGGGCTTAGTTGGTTCTTTTAGTAATCTTTGAGGATATTTTTGCAGCAAAATTTGCCAACCCATTTCTAAAGTGCGATCGTATTCACTTAATGATTCTACTGCCTTCTCATACTGATGAATACTTACGGCTGCCAATGCCTTCATAGTTTTGACTACAGACTTTAAATCGTCTGCTGTAGTTATTTTGTGCTTGAGTTCTTCAATAGTTGTCATTATCTTTCAACAGCAAACTATTTCAGGGTTTGCTCACAAGTTCTTCAAGTTATAACTCTATGATACGAATGAAGTGAAAGAGAGAATAAATATAAATAAGATCCAATGAATACTAGCAATGAAGCGAGAAAAGCAATGGCTAAAGCACGCCTTCATCAAGAACACATAGATGAAAATATGTTGCTTCGCTCTCAAGAAGAAATTAACCAACATTCTCTTCAAGACCTAGAATCAGAGTCTAGAGAATCAATGGTTAAACAAAGACAACATGAAGAACATACAAAAAAAACTATGACATCTCGTACAGCAACAGAAATCAATCAAACCGAGCAATAAAATTGAATTATTCTGAATTATTGTTGTCTTTGAACCTGGGACGTGAAGCGATAACGGAGGGTACAAGCACCCGCGTAATCTGGCGGGTGTCACGTCCTCACCTTTTTGGCTATATAGTCAAAATCATCTTTAAGATTTGCTAAGTAGCTCAACATAAATAAAGTGAAGTTTGTCGTAAATTCTTTATTTAAGAAACTGTTTGTCAAGTAAATCTTAAAAACCAAAAAAGTGGGGAGGTAGGGAGATAGGGACTACAGACGCGATATATGAGGGGCTGTTTCTTGAGGTTTCCTCAAGAATTTATAAGCCCCGTCACGTCTCTAGAAGGGAGGTAAGGAAGTATTAGTCCCCAAATCCCCAAGTCCCCTTCCAAGCGATAAAATTCCAATAGATATGCAGTTTGATTTTTTGTTTATAAACACTCTCTAAATCAGCTTTATAGATCCGATCCTCAAGACAACTTAAATGCAGTATATTTATCTACATGGTTTCGCTTCTAGTCCCAAGTCTAACAAGGCGCAGTATTTAGGCGATCGCTTTGCGGAAAAAAACCTCGCTCTCAATGTCTTGGATCTCAATCAAGGAGATTTCAGCAATCTCACCCTAACTAGGCAAATTAAGCAAACTGTGGCTGCTTTTCCCGCTGCGGATATTCCTGTTACCTTGATTGGTTCGAGTTTTGGGGCGTTAACCTCGGCTTGGGTAGCCCAACAACACCAACAAGTACAACGTTTGATTCTTCTCGCACCTGCTTTTGGTTTTCCTCAGAGTTGGTATTCCAAATTAGAGCCAAATCAAATCAAACAGTGGCGCGAAACTGGCTGGTTATCGGTTTATCATTACGGTCAAGAGCGACAAATTCTCCTCAAATATCAGTTTTTGCAAGATGCCGATAATTATCCCGTCGAGGAGTTAAAGCGATCGCTTCCTACCCTAATTATTCATGGGATTGATGATGATGTCGTCCCCATTCAAGTCAGCCGAGACTACGCCAGTCGAAACTCCCAGGTAAAATTAATCGAATTAGATAGCGATCATGGTTTGAATGATTCTAAGGAAAGAATCTGGCAAGAGATTCAGAATTTTTTAACAACTAATAACTGATAACTAAAGCTGACAAGCTGACAATTTCACTAAAGCAGTTGGTTTTTGAGCGATTAATTCTACATTACCTCGATCGTTGATTTTCCAAGCGTTTGCTTCAGATATAGATTGATAACTCGCTCCAGAATGCTGAGAAATATTATTACTCGATTTGACTGACTTTGATTTTGAACCCGCTTTTCCCAAATCACCAACGGTATTTAGACTTATTGTGTCTTCGATCGGGTTGCTAGGAATACCACCCCGCCCAATATTGCGAAAGCTATTTTTGGCATAATCTTCTCCCGCACCACAGCCTGTATAAATATAATCTTCGGCAACCAGAGGAGAATATTCTTTATAATCCATCTGTAGCCGAGAATTAATATCTAGAGTGTCAATTTTAATCGTACCTGCTTTAGTTTCTATCTCCGAACTGGCAGTAATGCTACTGTCTGGATCTGTAAACAAACCTTGTGTATTGATATTAATATTGCCTCCACTTCCTTGTTGAGCATTGGCACTAATACTATCGGACTCTAATAAAACTAAGTTATCTGCTTCGACAAAAATATTGCCTCCATCACCACTTTGCTCGGCAGTAGTAGAAATAGCACGGGCGTTGTTTAAAATAATCGAATCTTCAGCAGTAATTGTAATCGAACCACCTTTTCCCGATGCGGTGTTGGCGGTAATTTCCCCTCTGGTATTCAGGTTTAAATTCAAGGCATTAATTTCAATATTGCCTGCATTTGCCAAACCATAATTACTAACAGAAACAGTTGCTGAGTCTTCGATAATTAATTCTGGAGTATTGATAACTAAGCTACCGCTTTCTCCTTGAGGGCGTTCGGCTAGAGGCAAGCCTGCAATGCCCGAAGAGGCAACAAAGCCACTGGCTAAGACAGTTTCGGTAAAACTTCCTGGACTATCTTGCGATCGCAAAATTCCCGTTCCTGAAATAGCGATCGATTCGCTAGCATTAACAATAATTTCTCCCCCCGCGCCTTCCCCTGCGATCGCTTGGATTTGGCTACCATCGTAAATAAATAATCTTCCCGTATTAACTTCTATTTTTCCGCCATCGCCACTTCCCTGAGTAGAAGTGCTGATAATAGAAGGGTTAGATCCCAAAGCACTCGATAATTCTACAGTCTCCAATGCCTCCAGAGTAATATTTCCTCCCGCACCTGCGCTGAGAGTCCCCGCCGAGATTACCGTGCCGTTAGTAAAGGAGATTTGAGGAGTTTTAATTAGAATATCACCCCCCGTCCCCGCGATCGCCTGTTCTAAATTCGAGCGTATTTGTCCTACTTGAGTAAACAAAAAACTACTATCTAAATTAATTGATTCGCTCGCTTCCAGCCCGATCGTCCCCCCAGTGCCATTAATATCTGTAAAGTTGCGTATTCCCGAACTGGTTGAGAAATTAATTGTTTTACCGCGAAGATTAACTTCTCCACTACTGTTAATTAAAGCTCGATTACTCAACTCAATCTGACCTAATTCTTGAGTAGGAGCGTAATCAAACTGCCAACCGCGATCGACAGGCTGTAGATTAACCCTACCAGCTTTGATACTGCTAATTTCAATATTGCTACCGATCCCATTAAGACTATTACGGGCAAGAGAAACATCGCCTCCCAAAAACCCCAGGGTATTACCCGCTCGTATACTTAAGCCCACACTCGGATCGTTAGCTTCACGGTTGGCGTTGGGTAATACTGCGATCTCTCCACTCGCACTAGCACCATATTGTAAACCAATGGGTGTACTGATAGTTAAAATAGGTTCAGCTTCTGGAGTAACGGCACTAAATTCAATTCCATCGGCAAAAACTACTCGATCTGCTGTGGTAGCAATAAATGACCCTCCCACATTTAGTTGCGCATTTGCCCCAAAAATAATTCCCGCTGGATTGAGCAAAAATAAATTAGCATTGCCTTGGGTTTGGATCGAGCCATTAATTTCAGAAATATTTCCCCCTGTGACACGGCTGAAAATATTACTTATATCCAAATCATGCTCGAAATTGGCTACCGCATTTGTCTCCAGAGAAAATTCTTGAAAACTATGGAAAAGATTATTGCCAGCTTGAATGCCTCCCGTAATCTGAGAGATATCATTATTAACTTGAACCTGAGTATTGGTTGTGCGATCGCTAACTACCTGCGCCCGAACGTTATTACCACCGCAGATCGAACCTAAAACAGCAATTGTTGTAGTAGTAATTTTTAATTTATAACTACCAAAACTCTTTGATTCCATGGCGATAATCCTAACAAGACCTGACGCAATATTAACTTAGGTAAAGTAATACAGCCATAAATATTAAGTCAAAAGTCAAAACATTGCTAAATGCTAAATGTTCAATGAATTTTCCAAAGGTAAAGGTAGGAACAAAGGTTCTGTTTATCCGAATTAATTTGCTTAACAAAAATACAAATTTTCTGAGAATTAAGTAAACTCATATACAAGCAGTTTGTAATCCCGAATGAAGAATGCAAGTTAGTTCCAATTCCAATCCATCCTTTTCTAAAGCTTTACTCCTGATTGCCCCTTTTTTCCTTTGGGGAACAGCAATGGTAGCCATGAAGGGTGTTATTCCCTACACAACACCTTTTTTCATGGCTGGAGTGCGCCTTGTACCCGCAGGAATTTTAGTATTGTTGGTGGCAGCTATTTTAAAATTACCCCAACCCAAAACCATTCGAGCCTGGTTGTGGATTTTGGCTTTCGCCATAATAGACGGAGCGATGTTTCAAGGTTTTTTAGCCCTGGGAATCGTCAAAACAGGGGCGGGATTGGGTTCGGTGATGATTGATTCTCAACCCCTGGCAGTTGCCCTGTTATCTAGCTTGTTATTTGGCGAAATTATTGGTCTTTGGGGTTGGTTGGGGTTAAGTATCGGTGTACTAGGTATTAGTTTGATTGGCTTACCAGATCGCTGGATCTACAGCATATTTGCTGGAAATTTGGATGGGGTAAATCTGAATTGGCTGGGGTTATTTGAAAACGGCGAGTGGTTGATGTTTCTGGCTTCTTTATCTATGGCAGTAGGTACGGTGATGATGCCTTATATCAGTCGTTATAGCGATCCTGTAGTGGCAACAGGTTGGCATATGATTTTGGGTGGACTGCCTTTGTTTGGTCTATCTTGGTTACAG
>JASJEI010000468.1 GCA_030064795.1 Pleurocapsa sp. MO_226.B13
TCTCTAATAACTTAGGATCGCTTTCGATTTGTTTTACTGCTGGACAATCTTTAGCAACATCAAGATAATCACCAATAATAAAGGTCTCGTTGTATTTTTTCTCTGCTATTTCTTTTTCTAGATGGTGAAAAGAAAATTGAGTTTTTTTATTGCCATAACACCTCGAAGTATTGGCGTAGTGATGAATCTGTTTAACTAGCTTCCTAGGTAAATTTATCCCTACATAAAGACCATCTTTTTTTAAGATATCGACAATTTTATCTTCTTCAATACTATCTAAACAAGAACTTCTCTGAATACCTGGTTGGCTTTGGACGGGTTGACAAAAAAAATATGTCGATAAATCTCGAATGAGCTTAAATCGACTCAATAAAAACATAAATAGCCATCGATAATCTGTCAGGGCCCATTGATAGTATTTTTTCCATTTCACCTTAATTCGTTTTAGGTAATTAGGCATACTTGAGACATGAAAGTTGAACATTGAAATTATTTACTCCTATTGTGTTAAGTAGTGCCTAAGTGTTTATTTTAGTGATTATTATCTTGCCTAAAGATACAAATACAAAAGTGACAAACTAGGTACAAAAAACGGTTAAATTAGAGCTAATTCGTAAAGAAAATCTAAAGAGAGAAAAGATCAATATTTAGTGGAAGATAAGCTAGTTGGTGTTGAATAACATATATGTAAATGAGTCGTCTTCCTCAAATTGCAGCACCTCATAGAAAATCTTATCAAGCGCGATTTAAGCGACGCTGAGTGGGAAGTTTTGAAACCATTACTGATCCTCTACACTGCTATCCTCATAGTTATTGTTGCCGACTGTGGTGGCACTGGTACTATCTGGTTGTATGACTACCTCTTGAGCCAAAATTATATTAGGTATAAGAATACCTGCTGCAATGCCGAGAGATAAAATTTGGCGATACATAATTTTGATAACTTATCGATAGTAATTTTGTTGATTGACATCTAATTACATCTGGTATCAAATCAGTATGCACTTACAGCAGTTTTCTCTTAGTTAGCAGGCATTAGAATATTTGAGATTAATTGACAAGAAGTTGCCAAGCTTGAATAAATTTACCCTGCATTACCGCTGCTGCACCACGGAGAGTAGCTACTTCGGGAATATCGGGATTGATTTTAGTGGCAGTATTTAAAGCAACTTCCGCAGGTTTGGGTTGCCAATCATAAAGATGAACAAAAGCTAAATAAGCATAACCATAGGGATTTTGGGGTTCAATCTTGGTAATCTGACGAAAGGAAGCGATCGCGCCGTTGACATCCTGCTGTAAGACTTGAGACAGTGCTTTGGCATAAAGCCAGTTTAGTCGTTGTCTTGAGCTTACCTGGTTGTTTTGGAGACGATAAGTTAGAGATAACTCTGCCTGCTGAAGATAATCGTGTTTGGCATCATACTGATTGATCCGAGCAGTTTGGGCAAAAATAGGTTCTAGTCCCTGGATATTTTCTGCCATTTTGGGTGCGGTATTGCGTAACTGGGTGACTAAATCTAATTCTGGTGCGGGAGTAGCTGAGGCTTGAGGATCGATGGTAATGGCTATCGGTGTAAAAGTAAGGGGTTGAGTTTTACCTGTATATCGATCTAAATAAATGGCATCTAAATAATATTTTCCAGGTGATATATCTGTTGGAGGTAACATAGCCGTTCTTTCTGTTACCTGTAAAGTAATTTGCTCTCGATCGGTTGCAGGAATTAATTTACCCATGCCTATACCATGGTCGTGTAGCCAAAAAGAGTCGGGATTATTTTCGTGTTTCCAGGTTAATAAGACGATACCAGATTGAAGAGTTTGGCGATCGCCCGTCCACTGATAGGTAACGGGAATAGGTACACCAGGGGGAGACGAGGTAGGAAGATCGGCTGAGAGGGTAAGTTGGGGAGTTGGGGAGTTGGGGAGTTGGGATACTTCTACCAACGGGCGATCGCGATAGTAAAGTTTTAATTGACTGCGATCGGGTAGTTGCCAACTTTTTTGCAGTTTAAAGTCTTGTCCTTGTTCGATTAGTTTTACCATTGCAGGTTGAGATTCGGGAATAGATCCTTGTTCTCTTGTTTTAGTAACAAACCAATCTAAAGAACGAGAATCTTGTAAGATTTCATTTTCCCTTACTCCCACTTGACGACCAGAAACACGAGCATTATTTTGTTTTCCGTAGAAAGAGAAATTGTGTTGATTGATTTCAGGAGTAGAAGGCAATACGCCCAAGACTGTTCTTAAATAGGGTGAAGTATTGCTAATTTCGGCGATTACTTCTGGATGGGGAAAAGGTTCACCCCTGTAGGGATGGCGTTGAGTACGAGGACTGAGTTTAGCTGCGATCGCACCTCCACCCAAGGGAAAGATATTGAGTAACATCAAAACAATTCCCAAACTGGCCGTTATCCAGAGGATGTATTTTTGCCAGCGACTGCGCCAGGATAATAAACCCACTGCCAAAATCAGAGACAGTACGGGTAACAGAGGCAAAATATAACGAGCGTCTTTATTAATGTTGAGGGAAGAGAGAAGATAACCACCGACTAGGAAGACTCCGATCCAGATCCAGGTTTCTTTTGAGGAATAGATCGCTTTGCTACTACTCCTCTTATATAGATATCTGCCCAGTAAATAAAATAAAAATCCCGACAAAGGAATCAATAACAAATGCCAAGAAAGTAGATAGGGCATCACTTTGCCATAATATGTCCAGGCATCTAAAGTAGTTAATGCTGGATCTCCCTCGGCGATCGCTGAATCTACTGTTGCCCGTTTGCCCGAAGTTAAGATTAGCAGCCAATTGGTACGATACCAGGGAAAAGCCACGGTAATACCTACCATCAGCGAAACAATTAACTGAACTAGCTTTAACCATTGACGATTTCTCAGAAATTTAAACCCGATCCAAACTAACGGTAAAAATAAAAAAAATAAAGCCGTTTGCTTGATCGAAATAGCCAAACCGAAGGATATTCCCCACAAAATCCCTAAAATCCAGCTATTAAAATTTTGCTGCTTACCGAGAAAATAAACCGTCAGTAACCAAAAACTAAAAGTGACGGCAGTAGTCAGGGGATAATCGAGAAGAAACTCCAGACGATGATAATACAAGCCAGGCAATACTTGACATAACCCCCCTGCCCATAAGCCAGTGGTAACATCAAACAAAGCAATACCTAAGCCATACACCGAAACCAACAACACCGCACTATAAAACAACATAATTAGCGTTGCCGAATCTTGAGCGATCCCAAACAGACTAATTAAAGGTGCAGTCAGAATATAGTTAAGGGGCGGAATTTTATTAGACCGCAGCCAGAAACTACGCCACCACTCCCCACTCAACCATTCGGGACTTTGCAGGGCTTCCCAGTAATTCAAGACACCATTAAGATAATCAGCCTCATCCCAGGCTGGTACAGAGCGATCGAGGACAAACCACAGGCGATCGCAGATTGCCCCCGTCAACCAAATCAAACCGAGAATGATTAATCCTTGTTGCCAACTAAGCTGCTTTGTTTCTTTCACCAGATTTTATTTCTTAGGAAGTGCGATCGCTGTGACTATAATTTCTGGATCATTTTGACATGAGCGATACCAGCTTCTTCAAACTCTTCTCCCACTATCTCAAATCCTAATTGTAAATATAGTCGAGCAATATAAGTTTGAGCGTGAACTACTGCTGTGGTTTTATTTTGCTCGGAAATAGTTTCTAAAGCAGTTAACATGAGTTTTTTAGCCAAACCTTGCTTTCTGGCTTCAGGTAACACCGCTAGCCTTTCAATCTTTGCCGTTTTAGCATCAATTTCTCTAATTCTGGTCGTACCGACAGCGCGATCGTCTTGATAGGCTAGTAAATGGATCGCATCCTCATCCAAACCATCAAACTCTAATTCGGCTGCTACTCCTTGTTCTTCCTGAAACACTTTAGTTCTAATCTGCTCGATCGCAGCAATTTCATCTTGAAATCTTACTGTCCTAATCTCTACTGAACTCATACAAAAATCATATCCAACCTATTAAAGATCATAAAGTTGAATAATAAAGAACTCAAAAAATTTTACTGTAAATCTTAAAAACTACAAATATATTTTAATTCCAGAAAGACTTGAGATTAATAGATCTGAGAAATTTGAACTCGTCAGTAATAAATCTGTAATTAGCGTTACCTAAAGCAATGAACTTTACAAATCTGAGTTGGAAACAAGACGTTACTAATTTTTTTTAAAAAAAATAACGATCTTTACAAAGCTTAATATATTATACTTTTACTAACAGTTAAATTTATTATCAAAAATTTACAATGGTAGCTCAATTTCCCTGGCTTACCGCGATTATCTTGTTACCTTTGCTAGCTGCTCTAGCAATCCCGCTTCTCCCCGACAAAGAAGGAAAGACCGTTCGTTGGTATGCTCTTATTGTTGGCGTTGCAGATTTCATTTTGATGGGTTTCGCCTTTTGGAATAATTACAATGCCAGTAATGCTCAGTTTCAATTAGTCGAAAATTACAGTTGGATTCCTCAGTTAGGAATCAGTTGGACTGTTTCAGTAGATGGTATATCTGCTCCCTTAGTTCTGCTTGCAGGATTCGTAACTACTCTGGCAATGCTGTCTGCTTGGCAAGTAGACCGCAAACCACGTTTATTTTACTTTTTGATGTTGGTGCTATATTCCGCTCAAATCGGTGTGTTTGTAGCCCAAGATTTATTGTTGTTCTTTATTATGTGGGAACTAGAACTGGTTCCTGTATATCTCCTGGTTTCTATCTGGGGCGGTTCAAAACGTCGTTATGCAGCGACTAAGTTTTTACTCTACACTGCAGCGGCCTCGATATTTATCTTGGTAGCAGGATTGGGTATGGCTTTCTACGGCGATAACTTTAGCTTCGATCTTGCTGCTCTATCTATGAAAGATTATCCTCTGGCTTTAGAAATTCCCCTGTACGCAGGATTGCTAATTGCCTTTGGAGTCAAACTAGCAATTTTCCCTCTCCATACCTGGTTACCCGATGCTCACGGCGAAGCTTCTGCTCCTGTATCGATGATTTTAGCAGGCGTACTGCTAAAAATGGGCGGTTACGGTTTAATTCGCTTCAACATGGAATTATTAACCGATGCTCACGTCTATTTTGCTCCAGTCTTAGCCACTTTAGGAGTAATCAACATCATCTACGGTGCTTTTAGTTCTTTTGGTCAAACCAACATGAAACGCCGTCTGGCATATTCCTCAGTATCTCATATGGGATTTGTCCTTTTGGGTCTTGCTTCCTTTACCGATCTTGGTACTAGTGGAGCGATGCTACAGATGTTGTCCCATGGTTTGATTGCATCGGTATTGTTCTTCCTGACAGGGGTAACTTACGATCGCACTCACACTTTGTTTATGGATCGTATGGATGGTCTGGGGGTAGTAATGCCCAAAGTCTTTGCTCTATTTACCGCAGGTGCAATGGCATCTCTAGCTCTACCTGGAATGAGTGGTTTTGCTAGCGAGATAGCAGTATTTGTTGGGGTAAGTAGTAATGATGTGTACAATCCGACATTTTCTACAGTACTAGTCTTCTTGGCTGCGGTAGGAATTATTATGACTCCTATCTATCTGCTATCCATGCTCAGACTAGTGTTCTTCAACTCTAATGAAGCACTTGCTTGTGATCTGGACCAAGCTAAAATGTATACACCAAACAATGAGGTGGCAGTTTGTTTTGGTAATAGCTGCGTACTTCCAGATGAAGCTCCTTTTGACGATGCTAGACCAAGGGAAGTCTTTATTGCAGCCAGTTTCCTAATCTTAATCTTGAGTATCGGTGTTTATCCTAAACTTGCTACTCAAATGTATGACGCAAAAACCGTAGCTATTAACGCGCAAATGCGTCAATCACAGACAATCATTGCTCAACAGAAGCAGTCCGATGTCCCTCAAATAGCAATAGTGAAAGAATAAAAGAAAAAAAACCTAATTTTTCTTAAAAAAAGAAAAGGCTGACAAGTTTGAAGTAAAGTTTAATGTCAGTCTTTTTTTAATTAATTTTGGTAATTTCTGCCACAACTTGCAAAAATTTTTGCAAAACGGGAGAAACTTTGTCTTTTTTCCAAGCTGCGACCAATTCTAATTCAGGTGTTGCTACATCGAGTTCGCGATACACTACACCAGGACGATGAAGATTTTGCAGGCTAGAAGAGACAAAACTAACGCCAATTCCTGCTGCAACTAAGCCTATCATAGTAGGCTGGGGCGTTACTTCTTGGACAACTTTAGGCGTAAAAACCGATCGCTGACACAAGGAAAAAATGCGACTGTAAAGATATGGCCCTTCTTGTTGAGGAAATAAAATAAAAGGTTGGTCTGATAACTTTTTTATTGGTACTCGCTTCAGAGTTGCTAGAGGACTATCTTCTGGTAAGGCTAAAACCATCTTTTCCCTCACGATCGAGATAAATTCAAAATCGCCCTCTACTGGTGGATGCAAAAAACCCACTTCAATATCTCCTGCGTTTAAAGCTTCTACCTGTTCTTTAGTACATATCTCTTTGAGAAATAACTCAACTTGAGGATAGCTATTTTGAAAAGTTTTAATAATTTTGGGTAATAAAGTATACAGTGCGGGGCCTGTATAGCCGATAATCAAGCTTCCTAGCTCCCCGCAATTGGCTTTTTGTACTGCATCAACCGCTTTTTCGACTCTGGCTAAAATCTGTTTGGCTTCTTTTAAAAAGATTTTTCCAGGTTCGGTAAGTTGTACATTGCGTTTAGTGCGAAAAAACAGCTTTACCCCTAATTCTTGCTCCAAACGGCGAATCTGGTCGCTAATTACGGGTTGTGTAATCTGAACTTTGGCAGCAGCACGCCCAAAGTGTAATTCTTCGGCTACAGCTACAAAATATTTTAGATGTCTCAGTTCCATTTATAGCTTAGAGCTATTAATTGTTTTGGATAAATCTATTGGAAATTATAACTGGCCAAGTTTGATTAAATAAGCGATCGCCTTTTTGAACTAGATCTTCAAGCAATTGGAGTTTAAATCACAAGCTCGGAGGGAAGTTCACTAATTACACTAACGTTGCTATCTAATTCATCTCCAGTTCCACCAAAAACAAAGTCAAAAGCTGATTCGTCGTCCAATACCGTTGCTCTTAAAAAAAGAGAACTCCAGGTGGCAATAGTATCGATTGCTACCTCTTGAGGGATTGTCTGGGGATTGGGTTCGGGAAGAATCGGAGGAACTTCAGCAGGTGTAGTAGGAGGATTTAGGGGATCGTTTTCATTGGTAATACCAAAGTGATTAGTCCCCTCAACTGAGATCAGTGCTTTGGGGGGATCTTCAATCTGCTCGAAAGTTGCTTCAGTCTCGGCAGGAATAGAAATTCCGTCATTACTCCCCAAAATCAAGGCAGTAGGAATATCTGCGTTATCAATTAGGGGAATTGAATCTGCTCCTGCCTCCGAAGATGGCTGAAAATCAGTGCCAAAGAAAGCTGCACCCACCAATTCATCGGGGCGATCGAATTCCCCAAAGGGACAATTGGGGAATGGACAAAATCCTTGTAGCGCACTAAGTCCTACCGCACCACCAAAAGAATGTCCCAACAAAACTAATTGGTTTGGGTCGATCGCATCGGCAATGGGAGAAATTTCAGGATCGCGAATGTAGTCAAAAACCTCGTTTATCTGTGGTAGTTCGGCAAAAAAACCCGTTACAGATGGAGCGGGTGGAGGTGCAGCAAGGGTTCTGAGATTGTTGGGGACAACTACGGCAAATCCATAGCTTTCCACGACGCTAGCAAAGGTTGAGTAATTTGATTTATCGACATTAGCACCCTGTAAAAATAGAGCTACTGGTAGCGAATCAATATCCTCGGAGTAACTAGCAGGAAGATAAATATCGATCGGATCGTCAGTGGCAGGAATAGTGGTTTCGATAGTCTCAACCCGATCGAATAGAGGAGCGGGTAAAAAGTTAAGCGAATCGGTTTCAACTACACCATCCTCAAACTCAAGCGATTCGATTCCCCTTAGCGTATCTCTGCCTTCTGCGCCAATGACTTGAAATTCATTGGGGTTTCCTTTAAAGATAAAATGCTGCTGGTTTTGACTGTATTTAGCTAGATCTTCTCCCAAACCACCGAAAAGGCGATCGTCGCCAGCATCACCCGATAGACTATCTTCGCCAAATCCTCCTAGAAGAAAATCGTCATTGTCTCCCCCTTCTAGAAGATCGTCTCCAGTTCCCCCAATTATCAGATCTCTACCAGACAAACCCAGAAGGCGATCGTCACCTCTTAAGTAGGTCGGGATAATTAAACTCAACTATGTTTACTTTTGTCAAGTAGATTTAATCCTTTGATTGATATTAAGTTGAAGCGAATTTACATTTTGTTACATACTTCAGGTTATTTATGTCTGTCTAC
>JASJEI010000469.1 GCA_030064795.1 Pleurocapsa sp. MO_226.B13
AGCTAGAAAGATAGCAAATTATTTTTTATTAATTAAAATTCTTCAAATCCCTACTATGTTTAGTTTTTGAATTTTGAATTTTGAATTTTGAATTAAAACTAAGTCTCCAATGACTTTTGAGAACTGGTATAAGCTATCAGGCATTTGAATTGCATATTTATAGATCTTGTGCAAAAGCGCGTTTAAATTTTTCACTGACTACTCACTACTCACGTACGGTCGTTTCCCTAAAGGACTCGCGCTCGTCTAACGACTTGTGCCGCGAAGCCCTAAAGGACTAACTTCGTGTCGCAAATCCTTTAGGGCTTGCGCAACCGCATCACATGAAACGACCCCGCCTCCTCTGCCCAATCTCAATAATTAATATAAATTAAATGCCTGATAGCTTACTTTGAGTCTATTTTCTGCGTAAATTTGACTAAACTTAGATATATAATCCGAGAGGATTTTATCTAATAACTTTTAATTATCTTCCGCTAGTGCTAGCCAGACTGAGTTTCTCAACCTAGTCGATTGCCGATGAACAAAAATCCAGAAAATATTATATTAATTAACAATGCAATCCGCACCGACTCTGCTATATAATCGCTACTCTATTTTGCACGTAGAAAGCAGTAATAGTTTTAACAAGGTTTTTTTTGTTTTAGATACCTATCAAGATCCACCGCGTAATTGCGTCATTAAAATATTTGAGCCAATTGTAGAGAAACTTCAGATTACCAAATGGATCGATCGCGAGTTTCAAAAAGAGGCAAATCGTCTCAAACAGTTGAGTCTGGACAATCCGCATTTGCCTGAAATTTATACCTACTCCAACGATGCTCGAACTTACTACATAGTTAGAGAACTAATAGAAGGTCAAACCCTGAAAGAAAAAGTTGCAACTACGGGAGTGCTTCCCGTACCAGAGGTTAGAGAAATTTTAATTAAACTTCTCTCGGTGTTAGACTATCTACACTCTCAGGGAGTAATTCATCAAAACATCAAGCCCAAAAATATTATTTTGCGTAACGATCGCCTGCCGATGTTAATCAATTTTGGCAGCATCAAGCAAATAGTGTCTACCTATGGGTTTTATGGTGACAAACAAATATTTTTCTCCAATAATGTTTGTGGTTATGCTCCCCCCGAACAAGCTTTAGGTAGGGTAGTTCCCGCTAGCGATCTCTATAGTCTGGGGCTGACTGCAATTTATCTTTTGACGGCTCAAGATCCTCTAGATTTGCCCATCAACTCCAATTCTGGTAATTTTAATATTTCTGCCACGATCGGCAGTCTCGATTCCAATCTAGCCAAAATTATTACTCGTGCTATTAGTGCCAATTTAAGCGATCGCTATGATTCTGCTTCAGAAATGCTGGACGATTTGTTAAATGCAAATTTTGCTCTTGACAACCGTAAATCGGCAAAAAAACAGCACCGCTCTATCTCCCCGCGTCAAATTCGTAAGATTAAGCGGAAAAATAATCGGAATCCTCTTAATGGCTTAGATTTGTGGGCAATGCTGATGTGCGCGCTCGGCAGTCTCTATATTATTGGTATTGTGATAACGATCTGGCACGACTGGAATTTAAATCAAAACGCCCTGGTGATGCAATTGTCTAAGCCATTAACATCAAAGTCTTCTTTATTAACTGCACCACCAGAAGAACCAGTCGCTAATAGACCGTCAATACTGAATAACTCCTCAAAAGATTTAGTTGAAATACCGATTTTTGCTCTAGGAACTCAAAAAGAAAAATTAAGACAAGCTCTAGGAGAACCCAACGCTATCCAGAAAGGTTATTGGGCAAATAGTAATGCCTGGATCTATAAAGATCGGGCGAATGGATTGGTAGATTTAGGCTATTTATTCGATCTTCAAACTAACAAATTACGTCAAACAGAAGTAGCGGTCGTAGCTTCTCTGGGTTTGGCAACAACCAAAGATATTTTGGCTAGCTTGCTAGAGGGTAATATTACCCCCTCGGTAATTAGAGAACTCGAAAAAATATACCAATATAAAGCAGATAAATATTTTTTTAGGATCGGAAATTTAAAAGGGAGTATCGAACGAGAAGAAGATGATAATATTTATCTTGGAGTCTGGGAAGCAGATTTTCATTAAAATCTCGGTCAATTTGAGATTTAATTTAATTCAATAATCTAAACTGTATTACAGATAAAATTAATATGAATTAAATATGACTGTAGTTTGCCAATTATTTTCTTTAAAAGATATCAATCTGTTAGCTGCTATGGCGATCTTAATTGCTACTGCACTAGGCGCGATCGCCCAACCAACATCTGCGAAAAAAACTGATAGTGACTATGTTAATAGTTTATTGCCAGAGGCGAAGAGAATTCAAAAAGAATACGGTATCCCTTTGGATTTAACCATTGCGATCGCTCGTCAAGAAAGTGGTAACGGTGATTATGTAATTGGGAAGGGCAATCATTTTGGCTTGAGGTGCGCCAGCGACGACTGTATTACTCTAGAAAAAAACGGACGACTAATTAGTTACGAAACTTGTCCCGATGTTTCGGAATGTTTTAATATCTTTGCCGAGTCGGTAAAGGCTTTAGCTGGAGACAAACCAATTACTATTGAAAGAATTTATCGCAATGGTTATGCCACTAGCCCTCATTGGGTAGAAAGAGTCAAGACAATTCGTCAGGAAGTACGGCAAACTCTATCGGAGGCTGGGATGGAGTATTGATTGCGAAGGAGAAGGAATCAGGAATGAGGAAGTACAACTAATGACTGACCTCCAAACCTGACCACAAACTGACACTAGGTTTTTACTGAAGAGACTGTATTGGGTTGGGTGTTGGCTGCTATCAGAATATTTTGATAGGTTTGAATTAATTTTTGTGCCACAATATCCCAGGTATAGTTTTGCCCAATAAATTCTCTAGCACGATCGCCCATGGTTTTTGCCTGTTGGGGATAGTTGAGACAATCAATGAGGGCAGTGGCGATCGCTCTATCGTTAATTTTGACTACCTTGGCAGCTTCGGCGGTGGCAGCTTCGGGAAAATTGCACCCAGTAGTAATAACGCAGGGTAAACCCGATGCCATTCCTTCTAGTACAGACATACTAAAGCCTTCAGAGTAGGAAGGAGCGACATACAGATCGGCAGCAGCTAGAGCCGAGGTTTTTAGTTCACCTGTTATCATTCCCGTAAAGGTAACGGCTTCAATACAGTCTTCTCTGGCGAAAAAGCCTTTAACCTGTGGGAGATAATTAATACTGTCAGGCCCAGCAACAACTAGATGGGTATTAGGAAACTGACGATATACTCTACCAAAAGCGGGGGCTAAAAGATCTAAGCCTTTTTTGGGGTCGATACGTCCTAGAAAGAGAATTAGGGTTTTATTTTTGGTCTGGGGATAGTGTTGATAAAAAATCTGAGGATTTGTGGGTCGAACAAAATCTTGACGGTGGATACCGTTAGGTAAAACTGCTGTGGTGGTTTTTATACCCAAAGCCTTAATATTATTTGCCTCAGAAGCAACTAACCCATGGATAGCACTGGCTTTATGTAGGGCGGGTTTTTCGATGAGATGATAGTAAAGACGCTTTTTTTTAGCTTTATAAGATAATGCCCAAGGTTCTAACATTCCGTGGGGCGTAACCATATAGGGGATTTTGTATAGTTGGCAGATCCCATGCGCTAGAGAAATGAGGGGGGAAAATAAAGTGTGGGTATGGACTAGATCGTAATTGGCAACGTTGTAAAATAGCCAGCTAACTAAACTAGGGCTAACCACAAAATCATCTCGATGCCAGCAATTAAAATAGCGAAGACGATAGTTATCTACTGTCAGCCAGCGACTGGGAGCAGGATCGTAGTAATTAGCATTGGTAGTAACTAGATCGACCTTGACGTTGAATTTAGCTAGGGTAGTGACTAGCTCCAAAACCATTTTAGAAGTGCCACCATAAACCGAACTAAGATAGGGAGCGATCGCTAATATTTTCATGTTGCTATTTTGCCCAGATCGCTAACAATTATCTATAGTCCACAACTAATTTGAAATCAGAATTTTTACGCAATCTACTAAAGCCTCCGCCCAGGTTTGGGGGGTATAATTAGCGATAATTTGGCGAGAGGCCGCAGACATTTGCGACAGTTTTGCTGAGGGTTGAGAGCTAAAGTAATTTAATCCCGCCTCGATACTAGTTACCTCTAAAGGATTGAAAACATAGCCATTGATCCCAGGAAAAACCAAATCCAAAAGACAGCCACAGCGATCGCTAATTAAAATCGGCAAACTGCAAGCCATGGCTTCATTGACGACTAAACCCCAAGGCTCGCTCAGGCTAGGTAGAATTAAAGCGGAAGCCAAACCATAGTAGATTGGCAATTCGGAGAGTTGTTTAAAACCCGTCCAGACTAGATTTTTAATCCCCAAACGAGTAACTGTGTCTTTTAATTCTGTCTGTTGGGGGCCACTTCCCACCATCACTAGCGACCAACCGTTAGGGTGGTGTTGTTGATAACGATGGTATGCCTCTAATAAGCGCGATAAGTTTTTTTCTGCTGAAAATCGACCTACGTAGAGAAAAAAATGCTCTGGTAAATTATATTTTTGACGGTTTGGCTCTGGAAATTGGCGAACTTGCTCGGCATGGCTGGCAAAATATTGATTCTCTACCACGTCATAACACCGCCAAAGGCGATCGCGCCGAAAACCTAAATGTTCCAGGTAAAAGGCAGCACTAGCTCCCGCGACAAAAGCAGCATCAAAGTTATTTCTAATCCACCAACCTTTTAAAGCTTCTTTAATTAGATTGCGGGGTTGGTCTAGATATTGAGAATCGGAGAGTAAGACGGTTTTGACACCATTTTGCTTTGCCCATTTAGTTGCTTTGCGCATTGCCAGATAATTATAGCCAGCAATAACCACTACAGCGGGCTTAATCGTTGCGAGATGTTCGATTAACTTATCGGCAATAACTTGAGGATTGAGCGTCTCCAATGCCCCACCAGCCACGGTAAAAATTTCGGGCATCTCTCCTTCCACAGTCCATTCTCGTTGTAGTTCTCGCTCCG
Organism: Pleurocapsa sp. MO_226.B13; assembly: GCA_030064795.1. The sequence goes on from JASJEI010000469.1 coordinate 5,041, forward strand.
CTAGCTGAATCAACTTAACCGACCCAGGATAGATAGCTTGTAAGACCTTAACTCTGGCAAGATGATAAGGGCCAAACTGGGTATGAATCAGGGCGATCGCTTTATTTGTGTTCATATACAGAATAGGTTTGAGATGGTTGGGAGGGGAGATAGTGCTGAATTCGATCCGCGCCACTATAACGCCAGATCAGCCAGCTAGCAGCACTGGTAAATAAGAAGCGAAACGCCATTGCTTCCAGGGTTTGCATAATCAGATAAACCGAGAGCGCAGTCGCGATCGTGTAGGTGGGAATCCACAAACCACCGCGAGTAATAACCTTGCGCCACGCCATACCATACAGCCAACCAATAGAAAATAGGACTACCGTGTAAAGCCACCAAAACTCTAACCACATATCAGCAATCAATCCAGGGGCAGCACCATAAGCTCCACTCCAACCCGTTGTCTCTGCTAAGTCTGTCGCCCCAGTACCCAAATTAGAGTTATCTAGATTGGGAATGTCAAAAAACTCCGCAGCATCCTGATATTTTGTCGGCCATAGCTGTCTGGGAATCGGTCGGATAAAAAAGACCGTAAAATAACGTCTCCCCCAAAAATATTTACCCTTGGCATCAGCATCTAAAATTACCCCCGAACCATAGATAAATTCATTGCCAGAGTCAGCTCTAGTCAGATAATTTTCTGTGGGAGCTTCAAAATCAAAATCAGAGCCGAGATAAATCTGGTTGCGATTAGTCACCAAAAAAATCATCAGCACTCCCAAAACCACAGCTCCACCAATGGTTTTCCAAAGATTGGGACGACGCATTCTAATTAAATGCCAACCCATAACCGCAGAAATTAAAATCATCGCGGTTGGGCCTCTTCTCGCACCGAGGAATCCCTGTAACAATAAGGGCAGACAGAAGATAAACAGCCAAAACCAATCCATAGTCGAGAGACGCTGCTGAATACGAGAGGTCATCAACCATAATAGGGCTGGCAAAGTCAGTAAGATCCCTTCTCTGGCATAGCCAGAAGCCGACCAGCCTCCACCATAGGAAGTACCATAGGCAGCAGCAAAACCACCTGCGGTTAAGATTCCCGCCCCATATGTCAGGACACCAATAACACCACAAACTATTGCGCCCTGTTGGATACGATTTCTAACTACGCGAGATAAAGCCCAGTTCTGTTTTGAATAGTGCAGCAAATTAATCTTTTTATCGGCAAAGAAAACCCCCGCCAAAATACTAATAACCCCAATCAGATTGAGAATTTGTACGTATTCAAGCTGTGGAATCGAGAGAAAATACAACAACTCCGAAATATTAGAACGAAGCAAACCTAGAGGGACATAGCAATAGAGAACAAAAAGCATCAACCCCAAATAAATGGCGGGATGAAAAGAATCACGGCTTCGGCGGTAGGCATAATAAATACTTCCTAAAGTAACTATGGCGATCGCCAGTGTCAGAGAAACAAATACAAAGAATGATGACATATATAATTAAGTTATTTAATAGTTACTTTTTAGAGTTTGAATCGCGCTTAAAATGCGATCGCCATATTTTTCCCAGGTGAATTCTTCGGCGCGTTGACGGGCATTGCGGGACATTTGCTGACGTAAGGAGCGATCGCTCAATAGTCGTTCGATGCGCTCTGCTAAAGCTTCGGCATCGCGGATAGGTACGATAAAGCCATCAATACCATCTCTAACTACCGAACCACAGTTGGGAGTAGTAATTACGGGCAAACCACAAGACATCGCTTCGAGATGAACTAAACCAAAGCTTTCAGATAAAGTAGGTAAAACAAAAATATCGGCACTGAGAAATTCTTTAATTACTTCCGAACGAGGCACTTGACCGATATAGTCTGGCCCTTGAAATTCGGGTCTATTGATGACCTCTGGGTTGTAGGGCCCAACTACTCGAACCTGAAAGTTTGTCAGTCGCCCTTGCAAAATTCTAGTCGCTGCTGCTAAATAATGATTGCCCTTGCGCAAACCGACCGAACCGACAAATAGAATGCGCCCTGGTATCGGCTGTGGTTGATGGTCAAACCAAGTGCGATCGATACCGTAGGGTACTGAAGCAATACGCTGAGGATCGCCACCCAGATTGATTATTTCCTCCGTGACAAATTGTGAAGCCGATAAGATTAAATCAGACATTTCCCACTGTTGACGATCTCGAAGAATTCCCTTTTCTACCTCTGCTTGGGAAACTTGGCTTTCGATACCTGGAAACAAGGCTCTTTCTTCTCTGAGGATCCGACCGACGCTAGGACTAATTATTTGTTCGTGGACAACCGCCAAACCTGCTGCTTTGGCTTGACGAATTAGCTCTAGGTCGGAATTAATAAAGCTATAAATAGCATTACCATTGAGAAATCGATCTTTAATAATCTGCCGTCGCAGTTTACTTTCTGTGTCAACTGAGGGCAAGATCGACCTAGTTGTTTGTGGTAGTAATTTTAAAATGCTTTCCAAAATAGCAGTAATTGGAACACAAGTAACCGCCGAACTGGAGACTTCTGGAGGCAGCTGACGACCTAATAAACGTTTGATTGCTTTAGGACGCAACCCGATAGGTAGGGTACGGTCTAAAATTTTAGTGATACCGATGTTACCGCAGATATCGGTATACAAGTGTTCCAGCATGTTAGCTCTTGCCAACAAAACTGGAACCGCGTAGTGCATTCGCGCTCCCATTTGCAGCACGATAAAACGCAGTGAGGATCTATTTAACTGGGATGGGGTCATACAAAAACTCCTCTGAACCTTGCCAGACTTGAATAAATTTATGCACGGTATTAGCCCACGAAAACTCCTCAGCGCGATCGCTAACTCGTTGACGTAATTGCCAATAAGAATCGGGTTGAATTACAAAAGACTCTAAAAGATTGGCTACCGTTTCTGGAGTACTGTCTAAATCGAATAAATAACCCAGTCCTTCAGGGATTCCGTCTGGTATACCACCTGCATTAGCACCTAATACTGGTACTCCTAAACGCAGAGATTCTAAGATTGATTGACCTTGCCCTTCTACGCTGGAAAACAAGCAGCCGAAGTGAAACGATCGCACGAGTTTGATAAATCTTTTCATCTCTTTTTGCTTGTTAATAAAGCCAATTGATTTTAGTAATGGATGAACGGGCAAATCTTGAGGATGAGGTCCAATTACTACTACCTCAACGGCAATATTTTTTTGAGCTAAAACTTCTGCCACCTGAAGCAAAAATGACAGTCTTTTTCTTTGCCAATCCTGACCAATAAAGCCGAGGCGAAGGGGATTTAGCGGAGAAACAGAATTGAAATTTGTCGGTTCGATTAAATTTTCATCAATACTAGCCCCAGGTAAAACTACATGGACTTTGCG
>JASJEI010000470.1 GCA_030064795.1 Pleurocapsa sp. MO_226.B13
GTAGTGAGAGAGATCGATAGAGTGTTGTAGGTTGGGTTGAGTTTGCGAAACCCAACAATAATTGGGTTTAAGTTGGGTTTTACTTCGTATAACCCAACCTACCTTCGTCTCTCATTACTTTTTCCAATTGGTATAACTTCTACGAATTGTTCGATCTCGATAGGTTGGATTTATTTTTCTGTAAAAGAGCCTCGATCGCGGGTGTACTAGAAACATAAATTGATTGTGCTAAAGCTTGAATTCAACACTTAGCGATCGAGAATAGATTCCTCGCCTAGAATCGATCGCCGATTTGAGTCCTCAACCCTAAATTAAAATTATTTCTTGACTACAGTCTCTACTAGTGGTTTAAATTTGGGGACTAACTCAGCACGACAAATTCCAAGACTGGGGACAGAAACATTACTGTAGTCCTTGCCAACCTGAAGCGGAAATAGAACATTATCATCCAAAAAGACAAACTCTCCTCCCGCAGCCTTGAGAATTGACCATACCGCAGCGATGTCCCAAATTTTAGGTGTCGCCTCTACCCCGCCAATTGCTACTCCTGCTGCGACCAAAAGTAAGTTATAGCTAGCAACACCGAGCATTCTGATTTTGCAAGGAAAAGGCTGCTTGAATATAGCCTGGCTTCTCGCGCAAAGATTAAATAATTGACTACCGCTAGGGTCGTCAGTGCGAGTATGTATCGGTTGGTGATTGAGATACGCACCCGTATATCCAGATAACCCCGAATTACCGTACCAGTAACCGTGAAAAGTTTGTTTTAGAGGTGGTACGTAAACGAACCCAAATACAGGAGTCCCTTTGTAGAATAAACCAAGAGAAATTGCCCAGATAGGAACACCACGAGTAAAGTTAGTCGTCCCGTCTATGGGGTCGATAATCCAACACCAATCATTTTCTGGGAAAATATGGACGGTTTCTTCACTCAAAATACCATGGTCGGGGAAATGATGCGCGATCGCCTGGCTGATTTCTCGATCCGACCAGCGATCTGCTTGGGTAACTAAACTACCATCTTGCTTCTGACTTGCTTGAATCTTACCAAAATCTTGTAAAAGGCGATCGCTAACCTGGCTAGTGGTTTGAATACAAAAATCAAGAACTCGATCCCAAAATTCATTATTCATTATTTATATACAACTAAAAATATGCTTTCTAAACACTACGATATTTTTTCCTCCTCGCTCAAAATCCTTCTCCTGCATGATAGGAACTTCTTACTAGAGGAGCAGAGCGCACGTGAGAAAAGCCTAATTCCCCAGCAATACGACCCAAACGAGTAAACTCATCGGGATGCCAGTACTTTTGTACGGGAAGATGATCGAGAGAAGGACGCATATATTGACCGATAGTCAGGCGATCGCAATCAATGGCTCGAAGATCTTGCATCGTTTGGATGACTTCGGTTTCGGTTTCTCCCAAACCCAACATTAGACCAGATTTAGTCGGGATAGTGGGGTCTAATTCTTTAACCAGTCGTAGAACATTTAAAGAGCGATCGTATTTCGCTCCTCTTCTGACTGGTGCTTGTAAACGTTCCACAGTTTCTAGATTGTGATTATAACAAGCTGGCTGGGCTGCGGTAATCGTAGCTACCCTCTGTTTTTGACTGTTGGCTGCATCTTTACCACTCCAAAAATCAGGAGTCAGAACTTCGATTTGGGTATGAGGATTTTCTCTACGAATAGCCTCCATCACTTTAACAAACCACTCAGCACCGCCATCACTCAGATCGTCTCTAGCCACGGAGGTCAAAACCACATATTTCAAACCCAATAAACTAACTGCGTCGGCTACTTTCTGAGGTTCATCGGGGTCTAAAACCATCGGCTGATGACCTTTATCAACCTGGCAAAAAGCACAGGCACGAGTGCAGGTTTGTCCCATTAACAAAAAAGTTGCTGTCTGGTTAGCATAGCATTCTCCTCGGTTGGGACATCTACCTTCTTCGCAGATAGTGTGGATATTGCGCTGTTTGATAATCTGTTGTACGGTAGACAATTCGCTTGCCTTGCCAATTGGTCGTTTCAACCAGGATGGTAAAGCAATAACTTCGGTGCGCCAATCATTTTTGATAGAGTGAGACTGTCGATCTTGATTCATTATGTTTTTGAGCTAAACAATGTTATCGAGTAAAAATCCAGAAATAATTCTTGCTAAAATATTTTTTCCTGTTATTTTAGTAATTTAAAAGGGAACTCTAAGCTTGTAAACTAAAACTAGCTGCCAAAATCAGTCTAGTAAATCTCAGGCATGAGGAGTTAGCAGTTCAGGAGTAAATCGTGTCAACCCACAAAATTCTAGTTATTGACGATAGCAAAGTCATTAGAATGCGAGTCAAAGATATGCTGCCAGAAGGTAACTTCGAGGTGATCGAAGCCAAAGATGGCTTAGAAGGATTTAATTTAATTAGAAAAGAGCTTCCTAATCTAATCATGCTAGATTTTCTGCTACCAAAAATGAGTGGCTGGGAAGTATATCAAGAGATTCAAAAACAGCCAAAATATCGCTCGATCCCTTTGGTACTAATGTCTGGCCGTAAGGAAGAGGTAACAGACAAATTAACCGAACCCTTTGAGTATTTTTCCTTTGTAGAGAAGCCTTTCGATCGCGAACAACTAGTAGACGCGATTAAAGACGCGATGAAGAAGGCGAAAAAGCAACCTCAAACTCCCACATCAGTTGCTTTGAACGAATCGAATGGTAGTTCTGCTAGTCTGGAGACATCTGCCTTAACCTCTGAAATTGAGCTATTAAAACTCAAGATCGCCAAGCTAGAACAAGAGTCCGAACAAATGAAAAAACAGTTCAGTCAATTGGTGGCGTTTATTAAGCAAAAGCTAAAATAATAGTGGATTTTTTAACTTTGTTTGAATTTATTGGTTTTTAGCTATTAGCTATTAGCTGTCAGCCTTTAAATACTTCGCTTCAGATTAAATGTAGTTAGTTTGAATTTAATTAATTGAAATTTGAGCCTTTATAGTAGAAGAAACGTTTTGACCGTATTCAACGGGGACAATAGAGCCAGAAACAGGAGCAGTATACTGAGGGATAGTACTAGCAGCCAGAGGTATATGGCGATCGCTGACTACCAAACCCAAAGTCGGATCGTAACCACGCCAACCCGCACCAGGTAGGTAAACTTCCACCCAAGCGTGTAAGTCTCTACCAGACATATCTCGATCGCCTTCTTGGTAGCCACTGACAAATCTAGCAGCAATACCCACAGCCCGACATACTTCCATAAATAACACTGTATAATCGCGACAAGAACCTTGTTTGCGACTCCAGGTAATACCAGCAGGAAAAGGCTCGCCTGTCGCTCTGATCGTGTATTCGCAGTCTTGATAAATACGTTGATTGAGAGCGAATAAAAAATCGAGAATGTTTCCTTGAGTTGCAGTTAAAATCTCTTGGGCTAATTCTAAAGCGGTGCAGTCGGAAACAAAACTATAAGATTGTAAATACGGCTCTAGCTGTGCCAACAAAGAGCGAGGATAATCCAGAGGAATGCTACTAGCCCAGGATTCGAGGAGATAATCAAAAGGATTGGTACAATAAGTTTCTACCTTAGCTAGTATTTGAATATTCAACTGTTGGGTAGGCTGAGTAAACCAAAGCTTGATTAAATTATTGCCATCGAGATCGATAAAGTCCGATCTGCCTTGAGGTTGAGGATCTACCAGTAAAGAAAAATCACGGACTTGAGTAAAGCGATCGCTCCTGGGGCATAATCTAAGCAGATGAGGTTTGAGAAAAACTGGTTGACTGTAACTGTAGGTTGTTTGATGAGCGATCTGATATAACACGGTGAGAATCATCTAAAGCAATAAAGGTAGTATAAATCTCATTACCTACTTGATTAATCGAACTTTGCATCCGATCTAAAAATTCATGTAACCCAGACTGGATAATATCTTCGATGGTAGTATAACTAAGTTGAGAAAATAGTTTACCCAAGGCTCTTTCTGCGCCGTTACACCAAGTCCCCGTAGGTGTTTGAGTAATTTCGTGGAGGCATTGTTGTGCTTGCCACAAACAAAAGTAGATCGAACGGGGAAACTGACGATCTAAAATCAAAAATTCTGCTACAGCACTAGGGGTAATATGATGTTCGTTTTTACGATACATTTCATATGCACTAGCAGATTTGAGTAAGGCTATCCACTGAATCCGATCTAGTGGTGTTCCTACCCATTCAGCAGAGGGTAATAACAAAAAATATTTTACATCGAGAATGCGAGTAGTTTTATCGGCTCTCTCTAAAAATCTACCCAGTTGCCCAAAATGCCACCCTTCGTTGTGAGACATAGTAGCATCCATCACTCCTGCAAAGCGATGACTTGCCATTTTTACTTGACTAAAAAATTTCGGTAAAGCACTTAAAGATGTTTGAGTCGAGGCTTCTTTAACCATTAAATAAAAAGAGTTTACTTCTTCCCACATCTCGGAAGAAATAACTTCGCGGATCGAACGGGCATTTTCTCTAGCAAACTTAAGACAAGAAATAATTGAATTAGCGTTATCTAAATCGAAGGTCAAAAAACGAATTACATTTTCGATATTAGCCCGATCGTAACGTGAATTAAATAACTCCAAATCTCCCGATACTGACACTAAAGGTTGCCACTGTTGGGGCATTCCTGCGGGCAAATCTAACATCAAATTGAGATTAACATCGATAAAACGCGCCACATTTTCGGCACGTTCGATATAACGGTTTAACCAATAAATTGAATCAGCAACTCGACTTAACATAAAGGGAAAATTATGAATGATGAATCATGAATAATGTTTGACAAACTAAATATCGTAAATAGAATGAAAGGTAATTATCTTCAAAATAAGTTATAGCTTTTTAGCTATATATTTTAAATTGTAAAAAATATCTTTAAAATAAAAGATCGAGCTATTTATGCTTCTATTTTCAAATTTAGGTTATTTTCGCTCTTTGTATTAATTAAATCAATTCAAATTTCTACTAGCTTGCATTCATGTTTTTTAACAAAATCAGAAGTTAAATCTATACTATCAGTAGTTGATATGGCTCGATGACTCAAAGGATGTCTTCTATCCACAAGCATTTCTCCTTGAATCTCAACTATTTGATGTTCTTGATTATCTACTATTAGCTGTGCCTTAGTATTTTTTATTATTTTTTCTTTTCCTGTTACTGAACCAGAAAAAACAGTCTGACCAGATTTAAAATGAAAAACATCAGCTATTTTCATTTCAAAGTTCACAATTGACCTCCTTCAATATAGCTATTTCTCATTATTTTAAGAGCTTGAATGTCTTTTGAAGATAATCCCAACATTTTTTTATGCCTAATCATAAAATTTTTAACGTGAATTTCTGAACCAAAATTACCAAGTTTTTCGATAATGCCTAATTTTTGTTGTGTTCCATGTAGGAACTCTTCTAGGATTTCTATCTTGAGAACGTCTGGTCTAACTATCATCTGGTTTATATCACCTGTATTAACACTGGCATTTGCACCAAAATAGTCTAAAAATCTTGCTTCTTCAGAATCAGGTGTAGCAACTACAATTTTTCTTCCTTTATTTATAATTGATTGAAGCAAATCACCAGAAGCGATAGTATCACCACGAACTCTATTCATTCAACACCCAGGTGTCTTTGCTTCCTCCTCCTTGAGATGAATTAACTACTAAAGAACCTTTCTTGAGTGCTACTCTGGTTAACCCTCCTGGGTGAACGTAGATTTCATCACCACGATGAAGAATATAAGGGCGCAAGTCAACGTGTCTACCTTCTACCTTGCCATCAATGAGAGTGGGGACTCTAGATAGGCTGAGAGTGGGTTGGGCGATATAATTACGGGGTTGGGCAATGATTTTTTGGGCAAATTCGGCTCTTTCGGCTGCGGTAGAGTTAGTGCCAATCAACATTCCGTAGCCTCCCGCTTCGTTAGCAGCTTTGACTACCAGCTTTTCTAAATTTTCTAGTACGTATTTTCTGTCTGCCTCGCGCCAACATAAATAGGTAGGAACATTAGCAAGTTTGGTTTCTTCTCCTAAGTAATAGCGGATCATATCGGGAACATAGGCATAAACTACCTTATCATCTGCTACACCCGTACCTGGGGCATTAGCTAGTGCTACTCGACCCTGTTGATAGACTGACATCAATCCTGGTACACCCAAGAGAGAGTCTGGGTTGAATGCTAAAGGATCGAGAAAATTGTCGTCGATGCGACGATACACGACATCTACTCTACGTAAACCTTTGGTAGTTCGCATTTGCAGATAGCCATCTACTACTACTAAATCTCTACCTTCGACTAGTTCTACTCCCATTTGCTGCGCCAAGAATGAATGCTCGTAATAGGCGGAATTGTAAATACCAGGGGTTAACACGACTAGATTGGGGTTAGGTAGCTGAGGTGGTGCAAGATTGAGCAGAGTTTCTAGTAACTGACTCGGATAGTCATCGACTGGGGCAACCGCCATATTTTGAAAGATTTCAGGAAAGGTACTTTTCATCACGCGCCGATTTTCTAGCACATAAGAAATTCCCGAAGGCGATCGCAAGTTATCCTCTAGTACATACCATCCGCCATCTTTGTCTCTGACTAAATCTGTTCCCGTAATATGACACCAGATTTGTTTTTGCGGTTTGGTTTCCAGACAGGGTTTGAGAAAACCCGAAGCTGTATGAATTACTTCAGCAGGGATTTTGCCATCTTTGATAATTTTTTGCTCGCCGTAGATATCATCGAGAAAGAGATTGAGAGCCTGAATTCTTTGTTTGAGTCCTTGTTCTAGACTTGCCCATTCTGTAGCGGAAATAATGCGGGGAATGATGTCAAAAGGAAAGATCTTTTCTACTCCCTGACTGTCACTATAGACATTAAAAGTTACCCCTAGTTTAAATAAAGCAATTTCTGCCGTCGAACGCTGTTGCTCCAGTTGCTCTATTCCTAAACCAATCATATGTTCGATTAAAGAACGAGAATGCGATCGCGGTTTGCCTACTTCTACAAATAGTTCGTCATAAAATTCTTCTGGATCGTATTGGTCAAAGGGCATTTTTTCAGGAAAAAGGAATGAGGAACGAGGAATAAAAAAGTATTTATAATTATGCAATTTTAGGTTTATCTTTATCTGGGAGAGTAAAGTGTAGTCTAAGTTACATTTTAATTATCTCTTAATACTAAAAAAGTATAGATTAAAGTAGAGACAAGCAAGCTATATATCCCGCCTTTTGCAATTAAAATTTTATGGAATCTACAAAAATATCAGTCGGTAATGTTTCGCTTCCTGCTTTGGGAATTGGTACTTGGTCTTGGGGTGATAGCTTATTTTGGGGTTATGGCTCTAACTATGGCGAAAAAGAAGTAGCAGAGGCTTTTGAGGCTGCGATCGCTGGTGGTGCAGCTTTTTTTGATACGGCGGAAGTTTATGGTTTGGGTGAATCAGAGCGACTGATCGGACGCTTTTTACAACAAACTAGTCAACCCGTACAAATTGCTACTAAATATTTTCCCCTACCCTGGAGATTTAGCAAGCAAGCAGTAGCAGATGCTTTGACAGCCAGTCTCAAAAGACTCCAGGTAGAGCAAGTTGCCCTATATCAAGTGCATATGCCCTTTGACTTTTTTATGGGTCAAGCTACCCTAATGGAAGCCCTCGCTGCTGAAGTCAAACGCGGAAGAATCTTAACTGTAGGAGTTAGTAATTATTCTGCCACTCAAATGCAACAGGCTTACGATCTTTTGGCACAGTATGATGTACCCTTGGCGGTAAATCAGGTACGTTATTCTCTACTAACGAGAAAGATCGAAGAAAACGGTATCTTGGAGACAGCCCGCAAGTTGGGAGTGACAATTTTGGCGTATAGCCCTCTGGATCAGGGCTTGTTGACTGGTAAATATACTCCAGAGACAACAAGCCAAGTTCAGGGCGCGAGAAAGCTCGATCCCAAATTTTCCGCTTCAGGGTTGAGCAAGATTGAACCCTTAATTAGCAAACTAAAACAGTTAGGGGAACAGTATCAAAAAACTCCCGCCCAGGTAGCTCTTAATTGGCTGGTGGCGCAAGAAAACGTGATTCCGATTCCTGGGGCAAAAAATCCCAAACAGGCAGCAGAAAACGCTGGAGCGATCGGCTGGCAACTCAACCCTGATGATGTTGAGAAACTTAGTTTGCTCTCTCTGAATTATTAAACAGTAGGGGCGTTTCGCGAAACGCCCCTACAAAAATTATTTGTTGTTTCTTGAAAATCCTCGTTCCTCGTTTCTCGTTCCTTAAACTAGTCGATAAAAATATCTTCTTCCTGTTCGTTTGCTTCTTGTCGCCATTCAATGTCGGGCATAGATTCAAAGGCTCGACGTACCGATTCTTCCCATAGTTTCCGAATTTTGGCGATATAGG
>JASJEI010000471.1 GCA_030064795.1 Pleurocapsa sp. MO_226.B13
GTTGAATATAGCCTTTCTCAAATAGGTGAGGTACAAAATTTTCCGAACTCCGAACTCCGAACTCTGAACTCCGAACTTATCCTAAGCAGGGTGTATCTCATTAATACGAGAAATGCTATAGATTCCGCTCGGGATTAATTAGTTCGCAGCTATGAGAGGCTGTTTATCAAGTAAATCTTAAGAGAACTATAACGTTTAATTTTGTTGGGTTAAGGCGAATAGCGAATTAAAAGACTGATTCTAAAAAAATCCTCGCCTAACCCAACCTACAGGGGCATTTAATTTTTGTTTAACAAACAGTCTCTGAGCTTCCTTTAAATTTAGTTATTGTGGTCTACTCATGCGAAAAACGCAGTAAAAAACACAAAGCTACAAAATAGAATTGATATAGCAATACGGACTGATATTAGGACACTCACTACTTACTACTCACTACTCACGAAAGTTTAATTTTTCTGTCCTAACCAAAAGACGTACTGCGATAAATAGAAATACAGTTGTTAATCTGAAGATGACAGGTTTTTGGTTCGTTTCAGTCAATTGTAGCGATCGCCATCATCTAGGAAAAGGTAACTTGAATCGTCATTGAAAATATTTGTCTACTGTATACGTTGCTTCAGAATTAAAATTTTTTTAAGGTTAACTTAGAGCGATTATCGAGAGCGAGCCGATCCGCTTGCAAATTATAGGAATAGCAACAACTCTAACCCGATCGCTCTAGAAAAATTAGAGCTTTTTTTCGTTCGACTTAGAAAGCTGTATTACATGAATTAATTTACAAACTATCATGGAAAAATTCATCCAAAACCTACCCAAAGCCGAACTACACCTACACATTGAAGGTACGCTAGAGCCAGAAATGATGTTTGAGTTGGCTAAACGTAATAATATTGACTTGCCTTATAACTCTATATCGGAGGTCAAAGAGGCTTATAATTTTGAAGACTTACAATCTTTTCTTGACCTTTACTACCAAGGTTCGCAAGTATTGCAAAAAGAACAGGACTTTTATAATCTCACTTGGGCATATCTACAAAAAGCAGTCAGACAGAATGTACGCCACACGGAAATATTTTTCGATCCGCAGTCTCACACCTCACGGGGTATTGCTTTTGAAACGGTATATCAAGGAATTTACCAAGCTTTACAAGACGGCAAAGTTAAATTAGGTATTTCCAGTCAGTTAATCTTATCTTTTTTGCGCGATCGCTCTGCGGAAGAGGCATTTGCTACCTTAGAACAGGCATTACCCTATAAAGATACTATTCCCGCCGTTGGTTTAGATTCTGCCGAACAGGGCAATCCTCCCTCTAAGTTTAAAGAAGTATTTGACAAAGCCCAAGCAGAAGGCTTTTTAACTGTCGCTCATGCAGGTGAAGAAGGGCCACCAGAGTATATTTGGGAAGCGATCGAGCTACTTAATGTATCTCGGATCGATCATGGCGTGCGCTCTATGGAGGATCCCAAACTACTTGATTACCTAGTCGAAAAACAAATTCCTTTAACCGTCTGTCCTCTATCTAATGTCGAGCTTAAAGTGTTTGATTCGATGGCAAAGCATAACCTGAAAAAGCTGTTAAACTTGGGCATCTGTGCCACAGTTAATTCTGACGATCCTTCCTATTTTGGCGGTTATATTGCCGAAAATTATCAAGCAGCCCAGTCAGCTTTAGATTTAACCAAACAGGAGTTATATCAACTTGCTAAAAACTCTTTCCAAGCTTCTTTTTTATCCCCAGAAACTAAGCATAAATTAATTGCTAAGTTAGATAGTTACTATGAAGCCTTCTGAAAACTAGAAACGGACTCTGACTTGGCGAATAAACTACAAACCAACTCACCTGGATCGTTAGCTTGAAACGGTATTGGATATTTACCCTTGCGAGTTAGAGTGCGATCGCGACAGTTATAGATTTCTTTCGCTGCTTGTTTTTTGCCGTCGATACTGACTCTGGCTCGGTATTCCCAATAGTTTTTAGCACTGCGCTTTAATTTTAGAATACACACCCGATGACCATTGCGATCGCCACAGATTTGGGCATTAGCAATAGGCATCAACCACAGCCAAAAAACTAGCAATAGCAATAACAACCGCTTATAGTTCACTACTTTCTTAACCTCCCTTACTCTTGAACTTTCCCCTTGAGATCGATCTCTACAGGAGGCAATTCTAAAGGAATTGCTCCCAGATTTCCCGTCCGAAAATCATACAGGATTTGACGGGCAACTCTTTCTTTATCTCCTTTATAAAAGCGATCGCTAGCCTGTTGAATAAATGCCTCTCCCGTCATCCCCGCAGGATCGAGATTAAAGCGGGATTGCAAGGCTTTAGCAAAATTTAGTTCTATCAGTAAATCTACTGCTGAGGCCGCTACAAGCTGATTATCGTAAGCAGCTTGACCAATATCTTCACAGATAGCTAATTTTACCGCATCATGCTGATTTTCTAACCGCCAGGGAATAACTCCAGGAGCATCTAGTAACTCAATTTCCTTGGAGATTTTGACCCAACGTAGCTGACGAGTTACTCCCGCACGTCGTTCGCTGACGACAATTTTTTTACCTACTAAACGATTAATTAAAGCGGACTTACCGACATTGGGAAAACCAATAACCACCGCACGGACGGGACGAGGACGCATTCCGCGATCGCGCCGACGTTGATTCATTGCCACACCCGTTTTTTGAGCAGCACTTTTGAGGGCATTGATTCCTTTACCTTGTTTGGCATTGGTAAAATAAGGCTGTTTTGCCTGTAATTTAAACCATTTTGTCCAATCTTGTTTAGTGGATTCGGGAATCATGTCCATGCGGTTGAGAACGATAATTCTGGGCTTGTTGCCAATCCAATTATCGATTTGAGGATGGTGAGAAGCCAAGGGAATTCTGGCATCCAGTATTTCTAAGACTACATCAACCTTTTTTAGATGTTCTTTTAATTGCTTTTCCGCTTTGGCAATATGACCTGGGTACCATTGAATAGGAGGTGCAGACATAAAAGTAAGTAGCAAGTTAAATAATGTTTACGACAGATCATTTTTAGTAGGGGCGAAGGTTGGTTCGCCCTTACGAGATGTGTCGCATTTTTGTTTAATTTGGTATAAATAGCAAATTATAGATTATTTATCGCTGCTAATTTCAATCCGATCGCCGTCTTTGAGATAAGCTGCTCCTTTCAGAACAATGCGATCGCCCGATTCTAGTCCCTCGATTACCTCTACTCTTTGAGCCGAAAGAATTTCTCCCATTGTTACTCTTTGAGCCTTGACGGTATTGTCATTTTGCACCACAAAAGCGATCGCCATATTCCCAGACTGAGGCAATAAGGCTTCTATCGGTACGGTCTGTCCTTGGTTGGTAGCGGTATCGATTGCTGCTTGGAGAAACATTCCTGGCTTGAGATTTGTACTGCTGGGCAAGTCTACTTTTACTAGAGCTTGGCGGGAACTATCATCAATCAAAGGATCGATTTCTCGAACTTCACCAGTGAGATTTAAGTTGCGATTTGCATTGGAGCTAATTTGTACTTTTTGTCCTGGCTCGATTTGGCTAATTTGGGTTTCGGGAATTTTTAATCTCAACTCCAAACGTCCATCTTGAATAATCGTAAATAGTGTTTCTGAAACCGAGGCAATTTGTCCTACTCTTGCCTCTCTAGAAGCAATTATGCCACTACTAGGAGCAGTAATAACTGTATCTGCTAGCTGAGCTTCAATTACCTGTAACCTACCTTGAGCCTGAGCTAGCTCTGCTTGTGCTTGAGCGATCGTTTGGGGACGAGAACCAGCTTTTAGTTGAGATAGTGCCTGTTGTGCTTCGCGTAGCTTCGCTTTTGCTCCTGCTAAATCCGATTGAGCTACTCGTTCTTGGTTGAGAACTTCGTCAAAGCTATCGCGAGTAATTGCCCCTTCTGCCCATAAACTACGGTTTCGTTCTACTCTAGTTTGAATTAGTTCTAGATCGGACTCCGCTTTCACTACTGCTGTCTCGGCATCAGCTACCCTTGCTTGGGCTTGAGCGATTTCTTCAGCGCGACTTCCCGCTTGCAATTCATCCAATCTGGCTTCTGCTTGGGCTACGGCAGCTTCTGCCTCCTTTTTTTGAGCGGTCAAGGCTCGATTATTAAGTCTGGCTAGCACCTGTCCGCGATTGACAAAATCTCCCCTGTCTGCCAATATTTCTGTAATTTGTAATCCTGCTGCTTGGGACATGACAGGAGTTTGTTCGTAGGCGGTGACTGTACCAGAAGCAGCTAAATTACTGTTAATATCTGTGGTAGTTACTTCCGTAACCGTTACTGCTTGAGCGGGGGCAATAGATTCAGTAACATTAGCTAGTTCTGGTTCCTGGCGATCGGCAGTATTAGGAGCTACAACTAGACGAGTTGCCCCCAAGGTCATTAATATCCCTAACCCCATACCAATTAACAAGCCTTTCTTGCCCCAAAATGGAGATGAACTTGAAGCGTTAGTTTTAGTTTTGGCTAAATTTGAGTTTGATTCTGGAACTATAGAGCTTAATGATTGAGAAATACCTGAATCAATTGGTTTTAAAGGGGTAGGTGTGGGATCTGGTTCTTTTGTATAGTCTAAAAGGCAGAATTCACCATCAATTTCTGCTACATATAAAGCGGTTTCAGGAGTCAAACTCGATCTGGTTGTGGGATAAACTAGTTCTGGTAAATCTTGACTTACAAATGCTTTTTCCAGAAAAATACTTTCTAGATCGCCAGAAGATTCCAAAGACTTATTGTCCACTTTTCCTTTGGTAGCCAAGTTTGGTTGCGTTTGCTTGTGATTAAAATTAGGTGGTTGCTTCACGATTTTTAGAATAACTTATTGTTTAGTTAATAAATTTAATAAGTAAATTACTTTTGCTTTCCATGGTAAATAATTGTAAAGGATTGAGCAAATCAAAAGTTTTTTATGGTTTAAGAAACAGAAAACTTTGTTAAATAAATGCTCAAAAATAACGCTAAAAAAGTCCTAGATGTTAACCTAATGAATGTGACTCCATTGGGAGTTTTCTTTACCGAGCCTAGAATTCGGAAAATATGGAATCACCACCAAATTATACGAGTGCCGATTTTGAACAGGTAGCTTTGAGCAAGTTTCGCTCCTTAGTTGATTTTTTGCCCCAGGATAGCAAAATTTTCCGCGAACCTTGGGGGCGTTCTACAGTTTTGTGTATTGATTTTGCTAATTGTCCCCACTTATTCAGCATCGATAAAGAGCAGGCTCGCTTGCTAGCAGAGGCGATCGCCAAATTAGGTCTAGCTAGTTCGGTGATATTTCGCATTGGCAGTAAAATAGTCGGTTGGAAGAAAATGAAGTCTTCTTAAAAAACTTTTGTGCTAGGGAAAGACGAATATCAATACTATCTAGATAAGCTGTTAAATGCCAAGCGACAAATGTTATTGCCTATGTATGCTAGCATATACAGCTGATACGGGATGTGGCGCAGCTTGGTAGCGCACTGCTTTCGGGAAGCAGGTGTACATGAAAGAACAGTGTGTTGTCACCACTATACACGTCCAAAAGCGTTGCTTTGACCTTCCCGACATGGGAGGGTTTGAAAGAAATATTGAACCCCCATGGTAAAAACTTCGCTGGCTAGTTGCTTTGACCTTCCTGACTTGGGAGGGTTTGAAAGAGTAAATCTAAGCCTTCACAGGTTTTAAGTTTTTCGGGTTGCTTTGACCTTCCCGACATGGGAGGGTTTAAAAATAACGAAGTCTAATTATTTAGTTGTAAAATTACTATTTCTAAAATTTTGGAAGGATTGAAAGGAGCAGAGGACTGAAAACTTCTTACAAATATTAGTTAGTTTATGCAATTTGAGAAATAACTTGTTTTTACGACAATTAATGTGTTAACAGTTTTTTCTTTCTCAGTACGAAATCAATTTGTTAAATAACGACATTATTCTGTGAAACGCGACAATAATTAGTCTTGATGTCATTTAATTAGTCACTGTACATTTACCGATGGAGGAAAAGATTTTCGTTCCAATCACTTGGAGGAAATTGCTACTCAGTTAGGTTTTATCCGTAAGTTACGCGATCGCCCTTCTGAAGGAGGAATCGTCGAGCGTCCGTTTAAGACCTTAAATCAATCGTTGTTTTCTACTTTGCCTGGTTACACTGGCTCAAATGTTCAACAGCGTCCAAAGGATGCAGAAAAAGATGCTCTATTGACTTTAAAGGATTTAGAGATATTGGTAGTACGTTTTGTAGTTGATAAATATAACCAAAGTGCGATCGCAGGAAAAGACGAACAGACTCGCTATCAACGTTGGGAAGCAGGATTAATTAAAGAGCCAAAGATTATTTCTGAGCGAGAATTAGATATTTGTTTGATGAAGACGGCTCGACGCACCGTTCAAAGAGCGGGACACCTACAATTTGAAAACATTGTCTATCGTGGCGAATATTTAGCTGGATATGCAGGAAACATAGTTAGCATTCGATACGATCCTAAAGACATAACTACAATTTGGGTTTATCGCCAAGAAAAAGGGAAAGAAGTATTTTTGACTCGCGCTTATGCTTTGGGTTTGGAAACAGAAATACTTTCTTTGTATGAAGCTAGGGCATATGTGAAACGCATACGGCAAGCAAAGAGAAAAATAAATAATGAATCAATACATCAAGAAATTCTTCTTAGAGATACCACAGTAGAAGAGAAGAAAAGTCGCAAACAACGGCAAAAAGAGGAACAGAGCTATAAATCAAATTCTCTACCCAAAGTTGTCCTTGAAGATATTGAACCACAAGAAATGGAGCAAGACATTTCAGAGGAAATTGCTGATGTGGAAGTTTGGGATTTCGATGAATTACAAGATGAATATGGATGGTAAACAATGACTGAAGCTAAAGCGATCGCTCAAAAATTAGGCAAAATTGAATCTGATGAAGAATGGGTGCAAAAAGAAATTGCTCGTCTCAATCGTAAAAGTACAGTAGCTCTAGAACACATTAAAGAATTGCATGATTGGTTAGATGGAAAGCGCAAATCAAGGCGATCTTGTCGAATCGTGGGAGAATCGAGAACGGGAAAAACAGTTGCTTGTGAAGCTTATGTCATGAGAAATAAGCTGAATAAAAAACCTCAAGAGAGACAAACTAAAAACCAAATCCCTATCGAACCTGTAATCAAGATTATGCCTCCACAAAAATGTGGTGCCAAAGAGTTTTTTAGAGAGATTATTGAATGTCTGAAGTTTAGGGCAGTCAAAGGAACTATTTCAGAGTTTAGAAGCAGAGCAATGGATGTTTTGCAGGGATGTCAGGTGGAAATGCTGATTATTGATGAAGCAGATCGCCTTAAACCTGAAACTTTTTCAGAGGTAAGAGATATTTATGACAAGTTAGAAATTGCTGTAGTTTTAGTGGGAACCGATCGTCTCAATGCTGTAATCGAGAGAGACGAGCAGGTTAAGAATCGTTTTCGAGCTAATCGTCGCTTTGGTAAATTAGCGGGAATAGATTTCAAGAAAACAGTGGCGATTTGGGAGGAAAAAATCCTCAAACTTCCTGTAGCTTCTAATCTAACCAATAAAACTACACAGAAAATTTTGCTTACAGCTACTGAAGGATATATAGGTAGGCTTGATGAGATTTTGCGAGAAGCTGCGATCGCATCTCTTTCTCAGGGTCATAAAAAAGTTGATCGCAATATTCTGAAAGAGATAGCCAGGGAGTATTCATGAACGATACTAATGAGGTTGAACCTTGGTTATTTCCTGTTGAACCTTATGACGAAGAAAGTTTGAGTCATTTTTTGGGGAGATTCAGGAGGCAAAATTATCTTTCTCCAAGTGCATTGGGCGATCTAGCTGGTATAGGTGGTGTAGTGGCTCGTTGGGAAAGATTTCACCTGAACCCTTTTCCGACACATGAGCAGTTTCAGGCTTTAGCTAAGGTTGTTGGAGTGGATAGTTTTAGGTTACGGGATATGCTTCCACCACAGGGAATAGGAATGAAATGCGAACCAATTCGTTTATGTGGTGCTTGTTACGGAGAAGTTCCTTGTCATCGACTGGAATGGCAATATAAGTCTGTTTGGAAATGCGATCGCCACAAGCTAAAACTCATTTCTAAATGTCCTAATTGTCGAGCCAAGTTTAAGTCTCCCAGTTTGTGGGAGTTTGGTTGTTGTCATCGTTGTCATTTACCTTTTTCAAGTATCGGTAAGTTTCAAAAACCTGCTTGATAATAATTTTTCTTGTTGTTAATAGATCAAATCACCGCTTTCAATGATTTAGATCGCACCTTTATATTCTCTTCATAAAGAAAATTGAAAGCGAAGTTTAAGTACCCCGACAAAAAAAAATGGACAATCTTTGGCGCAGCCTCTTTGAGGCTGCGCCC
>JASJEI010000465.1 GCA_030064795.1 Pleurocapsa sp. MO_226.B13
CTCGATAATCTCTTCTGCAATTTCTTCGCCAATCTCCTCTGTTACCTCCTCAACAATTTCTTCTGTGTCGTATAGTTCACCCCGATAGGAAAACACTGTTCCAAGGGGAAGAGAAAAATATTGATGATCAATAGGTTGTCCTGGTTCAAATGTAGCTTGGCTAAAATCGGGTAATAAAGTATCCATCTCATCTTCTCTCCAATAGAATTTGATGATTTAGATCTATCTAGAGAAGATCGAGAACTTATCAAGATTTACTTATCGTTACAAATTTTTTGTTAGGGCGATCTTTATGACGCTTAAAGGTATCGCTAGAGAGATCATCACCGACTCCCCTATACTAATATTGGATGAATCTATATTAAAGGCAATAATTGGCATCAGTAAAATTATGTCTTTAGCAATCGCACTAAAAACTAAAAGACAAATACAAAAGCGATCGCTTTTGCGTAAAGTCAATCACTCAAGATATATACTAAATATATATATTTATCTTAAATTATCATGGAAACTGCAAAATTGTTTCAAAATGGTCAAAGTCAAGCCGTGAGGCTGCCAAAAAAATACCGTTTTGAGGGAGAAAAGGTGATTATCAAGCGCGTGGGTAACGCTGTGGTGTTGTTACCTTGCGAAGATTCTTGGGATACGCTTTTTGATAGCCTAGAACAATTTTCCGATGATTTTATGGAAGGCGATCGCGAGCAACCAGAATCTCAAGCAAGAGAAAGTTTTTAAATGAGGTTTTTACTCGATACCAATATATGTATTTACATTATTAAGCAAAAACCCCCAGAAGTATTGCAGAGATTCAACACTTATCAAATTGGCGATATTGGTATTTCTGCTATTACAGTTGCAGAACTTGAATTTGGGGTTCAAAAAAGTCAGTTTCCTGCTAGAAATCAACAGGCATTAGCGCAATTCCTTTTGCCTTTAACGATAGTAGATTTCGATCGCGCCTCTGCTATTTTGTACGGCGATTTGCGAGCAACTTTAGAAAAAAAAGGAACACCAATTGGTTCATTAGATACTCTGATTGCTGCTCATGCCCTTAGTTTGCAAGTAACTCTGATTACCAACAACTTGAAAGAGTTTAGTCGCGTACCAAATTTACAGTTAGATAATTGGGTGAACTAATAACAAAGTTATTCATTGTGACTTCGCAACCGATAACCCATGCCATAAACCGTTTCAATACAATCTTCTGTCATTCCTGCTTCTTTAAGCTTGTGACGTAAATTAGTAATGTGAGTCCTAATAGTACGATCGCCTGCTACGATAACCCGATCCATTTCCCAGAGTTTATCTAGTATTTCACTGCGACTAAAAACGCGATCGCGGTGGCGCATGAACAACTCTAGAATCATATATTCCTTGGGAGTTAGAGTTAATATCTGGCGATCGTAACTAACCTCATTGCTAGCAGGATCGAGACTTAATTTGCCGTAAGTGAGAACAGGTGGTTTGGTTTCGGCACTGCGACGGCATAAAGCCCTAATTCTAGCAGCCAATTCCTCAATATCGAAGGGTTTAACTAAATAATCATCCGCTCCCGCATCTAAACCGATAATTTTATCGCTGGTGGTATCCTTGGCAGTAAGCATTAATATTAGAGCGTTGTATCTTGCCTGGCGTAATTGCTTGCAAAGGCTAATGCCATCCAGTTTGGGTAGCATTAAATCCAAAAGAATCAAATCGTAGTCAATTGCTTGCGTATATTCCCATCCCTCTAAACCATCGGTGGCAATTTCTACTACATGATGCTGGTGTCTCAAATCTTCCGCTAAAGGTTTGGCAATGCGATCGTCATCTTCCACAATTAAAATTCTCATCCTACTCTAACCGAGATATCTCGAACCCCCTAAGTTAAATATAGGCAATCTCTCCGCGATCGAATACTTTGCCATCTGTACCTATACCAAGTATTTCCAGACGTTTAGTATAAACTTCAACTACAGCAAAACTTAACCTGGAAACTGAATATGCCGTCCAATCAGATTTTCCTACCGAACGAAGTTTAGCACCAGCACCGCTAGTTAAATAAGTCGTTCCCTTAATCGATCTACTCCTTTCATAATAATGTTCGTGTCCGTTAATATATAGCTGCACTCCATACTGGGAAAATAGCGGAGTTAACCGTTCCACCAATTCTGTATTTATGCCATATTTGCCCGAAGAATAAATTTGATGGTGTCCGAAAACAATTTTCCAAGGCTGTCTAGTTGAAGCTAATTCTCTTTTCAACCAAGATAATTGTTCTTGCCAGGGTGCTTCAGGATTGGTATCGAGGGCAAAAAATCGTACATTCTTCCGATCGAAACTATAGTATCTTCCCTGCATATTGAAAGGCTCATAGGCAAGTTGATCTGCACCGTTATTAGTTTCAATATCGTGATTGCCCAAGACAGCCTGAAATTTAACTTTTTGTTCTAAGAGGCTCTGATAGGGTAACTCAAAGGTAGCCTCAATCTTCTCAATTTCTCCATGTTCGTAAATGTTATCTCCTACTAAGAGAACCAAAGAAAAAGGATTAATTTGAGAGTAACAACCTATGGTTCTAGCTACTCTATATTGTGTTTTACTAGCTGTTCCTACATCTCCTAAAACCGCAAAACGTAATTGAGGAGATGCATTTAGGGGAAAGATCGTGGGACAATTATTGTAGGTTAGAGGAAATTGCCAAGATAAATAACGATGACTACCAAGGGCTAATCCCAAACCGCTCATTGTAGCTAATGACAATAATTTGCGTCGCTTCATATCCTGACGTGCCAGTTATCTTTTGTACCCCTGAAGCTTAGACAGGAAAGATCCAGAACTTGACAAGATAGGATTAAAGCTAAGTTAAAAGTATTAAATTAAAAAGCAAAAGTAGTGCGAATTGCGCCGATAATTAAATCATCTTCTAAATTGCTATTATCTGGTGCGGTAATCCAAATTATCCCAGGAGTAATTGCTAGATTATCCGAGAGGCGATATTGATAAAAGGCTTCTAGGTGCAGGGACATATTTTCATCTTCTCCTAAAGTATCGATACTAGAACTTGTCACCCAAGGTTCAGCACCAATTACTATCCCGCCTAAATTTCCTTCTTTAGCCAAGTCGGGGAAAGCTAAAGAAACCGCCCAATTCCAAACGTCCTGCGTTCCTGGATCTATTTCCCCTGAAAGAGTAGAGAGAGTAGTAACTTTTGATAATCCACCCCACCCGCCGACAACTATAAAATCGCTCAACTCAGAGGAAAACTCTACACCATAAGAATCGCTTACTGTAGAAACTGCCTCGCCAAATTCATCTTCGGTAAAAGACTGTAGGTTAGCTAAGTCGCTACCCGTATCAGTATCGCTGAGATCGCGACTATGGATATAAGTAAAAGCCCAATCCAGGCGATCGCTGGGGCTGATAATTGCTTGAGCAACTGCACCATAAGGCGCATTAAAGATCCCGCCATCAGTAGGATTGTTAGCAGCAGCAGCCAGATATCCCGCACTCAGTTCGATAGTTTCCCCTATCTCATAAACAATTCCTATTCCCGCATCTTTGGCAGTTTCATAGATCGGATTTAACCCCCCAAAGTTGGAAATTGCCCCATCTCCCCCATTATCTCCCTCAAGAAAATTAATCGTTTCGGCAATATCATCCGCAGCTAAACCCGTCGCGCCAATGATTATTTCTAGGTTATCTCCCACAGGAAAAGTATAGGCAATTAGATCTAATTCCAAATCGTTATCGTTTGAACCGCTAAAAGCAAGTTCTCCCTGAAAAGTATCGGTAACGTCCGCTAGATCTGGTAAATTAGCAGCTTCTAATTCAATGGATAATTCGTCTTCACCTATAAAGCTGGTGGCAAATTCTAAGGTTACTTGGTTTCCCAAAAAGAGTACGCGATCTATTTCCTTCTCGCCATCATCAGTTGAACCAGTTAGAATACTTCCCAGTCCGAAAACAACTTCCCCTGTTAGTTTGGTGGTAGTGGAAAATTGACTATATTCTAATATTGCTATTCTGCTTTCAGCTTCTTCTTCTCTGCCTGCAAAAGTGGCTAATTTAGATTCCGTATTATCTTCCCTGATAATTGTGTCTAAATCTTCTGTCGATTTCCCGAATTTCTCATATACGAAACCCTCAATTGTTTCCAAACAAGCATTCAATCCCCCAGCAAACTCATAACGAGTCACAGTGTTCTCTCCCCGAAAAGTTCCATCAGGAAACCCTTTCATGCAGCCATATCTCTCTGCCAAGTTGCGAATTGCTTCATAACTCCAGTCATGAGGAGAAATATCTCTCAATTGTTTAACTTGAGTAATAGTTTCGGTAGAAATGCGATCGCTGTTTTGAACGATCTTTTCTATATTTGTTTGAGCGCGTACAGTAGTTGAAAAGCTAAATATTGTAGTACCAACTACTGATGATATTACTAAATATATTCGTTTCAATTTGACAGGCATTTTCAAGGGTTTCAATATGCCTAAAAACAGTTTTTCTTTCCTATTATCTAATAGAATGCATTAAAACACCGATTGTCGAAGTAAAGTTACCTCTAGCACTAGAAAAGTTAGCAGTTTTCATAAATAATTGCCAATCTAACGAAGTCTGCAGAAGCGATCGCTCGTTACTAGCATCGCATCTATTTTTTGTCAAATAATTGAAAATATTTTTCACCAAATTCAGCATATCTCAAGAACAATATCATATTTAAGACAATTTACTTAAAAAATATTTATTCTAATCCAGAAATTGATTATTTTTAATAATGTCGCTCTGTTTTTTGTGGCAATTCTCAATCATAGGACGAAGAAAATACGCTAGTTGTAATAAAATTACCAACTAGTTTATTGAGAATTAGTAGCAAAAAGAGTATGATGATATTTCTAAAAAGTATTTTATTTTGCAGATAAGCAATTGTTATGAATTTTATGGTTAATCGGATAAATAAATTTTCTCGACGCTTTTTTATCGCGATCGCTACTACAGCTTTGGTAGTAGCTTGCAGTCAATCTTCCGAACCAGAGGCGACTAATATTACTAATACGGAAAATAGGGAAAAAATCGGCGGACAAGTAAATATCTATTCTTCCCGTCACTACAATACCGACGACCAACTCTATGATGGCTTTACCGAGCAAACGGGAATCGAGGTCAATTTAATTGAAGGAAAAGCAGATGAGTTGATTGAAAGAATCAAAACTGAAGGTGCTAATAGTCCCGCAGATATTTTGATTACCGTAGATGCAGGAAGACTATGGCGTGCAGACCAAGCTGGTATTTTTGCAGCAGTAGAATCTGAGATCTTAACTGAAAAGATTCCCGCTCATCTGCGTCATCCAGAAAATCTTTGGTTTGGCTATAGTAAACGAGCTAGGGTAATTATGTATAACAAAGATCGGGTCAACCCAGAAGATATCGCTACCTATGAAGATTTAACCGCTCCTAAGTGGGAGGGTAAAGTTTTGATGCGTTCTTCTGGTAATATCTACAACCAGTCTTTAATAGCAGGAATGATTGAAGAAAAAGGAGAAGAGGCAACAGCAGAATGGATTCAAGGACTGGTAGGTAATTTGGCACGTCCTCCCCAAAGTAACGATACGGGGAACATTGAAGCAGTGGCAGCGGGAATTGGAGATTTAACCATCGCTAATACTTATTATTTAGCTAGATACGAAGACCAGCCAGAAGTATACGATAAAATTGGGGTATTGTTTCCCAATCAAGACGATCGCGGTACGCACGTCAATATCAGCGGTGCGGGAATGCTGAAAAATGCTCCCAACAGAGAACAGGCGATCGCTTTTTTAGAATATTTAGCCAGTCCTGAAGCGCAAGAATTTTTTGCCTTGGGTAATAATGAATATCCCGTAGTGGAAGGAACACCAGTAAACCCCGTGGTAGAAAGTTTTGGCGAGTTTGAAGAAGATACTGTTAATGTTTCTGCTTACGGCAAAAACAACGCAGATGCGGTTAAAATTATGGATCGCTCTGGATGGAAGTAGATCGATCTATAAAGTAAACAAATGAAACAATTTCTCGGTCTGGCAGGATTAACTGATATTCTGCTTATAGGTGGTATGATGGCAATCTCTTTACCTGTTAAAGCAGAGTCGGCTCTATCAATTGTCTATCCACCCCCAGAACACGAAACTGTCGCCGAGAAAATCTTTTTTATTGGTACGGCCCCCCCCCAAGAACCAGTCTTTATTAACGGCAAAAAGGTAGAAAATCGCAGTATTTCAGGGCATTTTGCTCCTAGCCTTCCTTTAGAGATGGGAGAGAATGTTTTTCAAATCCGTTATGAGGATGAAGTATTAGAAATCAAAGTTACCCGCACCAGCGATCGGCCTGAAGTTCCCGAAGATCTAGCCTTTGCAACTGATTCATTAATGCCTAATCTAGACATTGCTCGGTTGCCAAATGAACCGATTTGTTTTAGTGCGGTAGCTCCACCAAATGCTGAGGTGTCAGCATATATCGGCAGAAGCAAAATTGTCTTATTACCTCAATTAGAATCGGTCGATCTACCTCCCAATTCGGCAGTATTGACGGCAGAAAACCAACCTCAGCCCAACTCGAATATTGGTAGTTATGAAGGATGTACTACCTTAGATCTTCCCCGCAATTATGGTCGGCCGAGATTTGAATTAGAGCAAGATAATCAAAAAATTAGCCAACAAGGCCGAGGAGAAATTACCATTCTTTCTCCTAAAGACATTCAGGTAGTGGAAGTAATTGCTGATGAGGGAGTAGCTAGGACGGGAGCAAGTACCAATTATTCTCGTTTAACACCCTTGCCAAAAGGAACTAGAGCTAGAATCACAGGCAAAGAAGGAGAGTGGCTAAGATTAGACTATGGTGGCTGGATCAAAGCCGAAGAAACTCAACCCGTACTGGGAAATATTCCTCCCCAGTCAATAATTCGCAGTATTACTTCCAGACAGACAGAAACCGCTACAGAAATTATTTTTCCCCTACAATTACCCGTACCAGTAGAAATTAAACAAAAAGACAATAGCATTACTTTATCCTTGCACAATACCACTGCTCAAACCGATACGATCCGTCTCGATGCCGACCCGACGATCGAGCGTCTTGATTGGCAGCAGGTATCGCCAACCCAAATTGACTATACTTTTGAACTGAATGACGAACAACAATGGGGTTATGACTTGCATTATGAAGGGACGAGTTTGATTTTTGCTTTGCGTCATTCTCCTCAGACTTCAGCGTCAGTTGCTGAATCGATCGAGTATGGCGATGATGAATTGATTGAAGACAGGGTAATTGGAACTAATCTTCAGCAGCCTCTAAAAAATATAGAAATACTCTTAGATCCAGGACACGGTGGTGAAGAATCAGGTGCAAAAGGGCCGACGGGTTATCCTGAAAAGGAGATTAATCTGGTAATTTCTAAATTAGTCGAACAAGAATTGACTGATTTGGGAGCAAAAGTTTATCTTACCAGAGAGAAGGATGCTGATGTGTCTCTTGAAGAAAGAGTAGCCAAGATCGATAAAATTAAACCAGATATAGCTATTTCAATTCACTACAATGCCTTACCTGATAGTGGAGATGCGGAAGCGACTCAGGGGATAAGTACCTTTTGGTATCATACTCAAGCACACTCCCCTGCTGTATTTCTACATAACTATTTAGTAAAAAGATTAAATCGTCCTGACGCTGGAATTTTTTGGAATAATTTAGCCTTAACTCGTCCTCATAGCGCACCGTCAATATTGTTAGAGTTAGGTTTTATGATCAATCCTGAAGAGTTTGAGTGGATTACCAATAGTATAGAACAAAGAAAGCTGGCAAAGGCGATCGCTGCTGGAATTAAAGAGTGGTTTGCATTGGTAGAATAATTTTAATGGGATAATTATTATTAAAAATATTTATCATAATATTATTTTGCAGGAAATAATGACTTTAGTTTTGGTGGGCAAAGATCTTTATCTGAAAAGACAATATTAGATCTTAATTATGTTTTGCACACCCTACAAGGCGATCGCTCTAACCCAACCTACTGGACTGACACACCTTAAATGTTGTATTGGAAGAGTCCACAGATGAACACAGATAAACACAGATGATACCAAATCCTGTTTACATAGAATACTTATCGGTTAAATCGTCAAACCCTGTAGAGACGTAATATATTACGTCTCTACGATCCATCTATTTTTTCAAATATTTTCGTAATCGGATTTCGTATAATGCCTCAAATTAGCTGTGTCATTGAATCAGAAATAAATATCGTTCAAAGCTTGAAATTCAAACCAGCCTCTAAACCGACAGTACTAAGATTGCCATCATCGCCGTCTTGTTCTGGATAGATGTCAAAAGCATTGACGTACCTAATCTGACCAAAAACATCAAATGATTCCGATAGTGGTAAACCAGCACCAGCTTTGATTTGGAAGGCAAATCCACTGTCAGGATCTTCTACAATATCGTCAATTTCATCGCCAAAGCCAATACCGACTATCAGTAGATGGACAAGTTTTTGAAGTAGCGCGATCGCTAGAAAAAAATGACTTCTAAGCACAATTTTTATTAGTACTAATCTTCTAAAAAGCTCGAATAAACATAAGTATTAGTTATTAAATTAATTCGCGATGAT
>JASJEI010000466.1 GCA_030064795.1 Pleurocapsa sp. MO_226.B13
TAATTAAACTCAACTATGTTTACTTTTGTCAAGTAGATTTAATCCTTTGATTGATATTAAGTTGAAGCGAATTTACATTTTGTTACATACTTCAGGTTATTTATGTCTGTCTACTTAAGAATTAATTAGTATATTCCAATTTTAAATTATGTATCTCAACAGGATTTAGTGTTCTTGACAAAAAGCGATGATGTCTTGAAGATTTGAAGTCTGCTGAGGATAGACGATTTGAGGACGAGTAATAATAATTAAAGGAATATTCAAATCTGCTGCAACTTGACGTTTGATATCTTCTCCTCCCGCTTTACCCGATGCTTTAGTAATTACCAGCGAGATATCCCACTGTTGCCAGAGGGCTGTTTCTAGGGCAATACTAAGGGGTGGACGAATCGTAATTAGGCGATCGCTAGTAAAACCCGCAGCTAAGGCTATTTCTAAAGACTCGATTGTTGGTAAGATTCGGGCATATAAAACGGCTTTATTTTGCCAGATTTTGAATCGAGGTAAAGCTTTGCAGCCAATTGTCAATAGCACTCTCTGTCCTTCTAGATACTTACCTGTAAGCAAAGTGTCAAGACTATCTAGTTCTTTAAACAATGAGTTAGCTGGAGTTTCACTTGCTGCTCGCTCGCTATTCCTTTCGTAGCGTAAATAAGGAATATTCAATTTATTGCTAATTGCAATAGCTTGACGCGATACTTCCACGGCAAAAGGATGAGAAGCATCTATTACTGCTCTAATCTCTTCTCGCTGACAAAAAGACTGCATTCTTTCTCGATCCATACAGCCTATTTCTACTTGGGTATCTTCACCGTAGAGAGTTCGAGCAGCTTGAGTAGTAACAGTAACTACAAATGAGATTTTATTTTTGACCAGTTCAGAAGCGATCGCCACACTTTCGCTTGTCCCTCCAATCAGCCAAACCTTAACTCTCATTTAATCTTGCTATTTCTACCAGCAAGCCTAGTAATTATCATTCATCGTCCCTTTAAAGCCTTTTGAAAATTACGACGATAAGATTTATTTGTCACTAGTAGTGCTGGCCACAACAAAGCCAGGGTAATGCGTCTAGGCAAAGCAGAATTAAAATTAGTATAACGATAGCCAGATAGAAACTTCCAAATTCCACCGACATAAACAACAAACAAGATAAAACCAATCAACGGCATCTCAAGAACCTAAAGATTTAGAGTAATAAATTGACAATGTCCTTATTCTAACAATTGTCATTATCGAATTTTCTTTTTCCAACTGCAACAGTTTGATTTTGCAAGTTTACTTATCTAGCTAGTGTTTTACAATACTCACTAAATGAGATTGGACGTAAATAATATTTCGTTACATCGATCGAAATCGATTCAATTTAAGTATTTATAGCCGAGAGAGCGGATCGGCAGATTAAATTGCGATTGAGATATAAGAACATCAAACAACAACCAATAATAATTAATAATCCAAGGAGTTTATGATGCGAGCAGTACTAATGGCTGGTGGTTCGGGGACGAGATTGCGCCCTCTAACCTGCGATCTGCCCAAACCGATGGTGCCAGTGCTAAATCGCCCTATAGCCGAACATATCATTAATTTATTAAAACGAAATAATATTACCGAAATCATTGCTACTCTCTATTATTTACCCGATGTGATGCGGGATTATTTTCAAGATGGTAGTGATTTTGGGGTTCAAATGACCTATGCGGTAGAAGAAGAGCAACCTTTGGGAACGGCAGGCTGTGTTAAAAATATTCAACAGTGGCTAGATGATACTTTTATTACTATTAGTGGCGATGCAATTACCGATTTCGATCTTCAAGACGCGATCGCCTTTCATCGAGCCAAAAAATCTAAAGCAACTTTAATTTTGACTCGCGTACCAAATCCAGTTGAGTTTGGAGTAGTTATTACCGATAAAGATGGCAGGATTAATCGCTTTTTAGAAAAGCCCTCCCTCAGCGAAATTTTCTCAGATACGGTTAATACAGGAACCTATATCCTCGAACCAGAGGTTTTAGAATATTTACCAGAAAACGAAGAATCAGATTTTTCTAAAGATTTATTTCCCCTGCTTCTAGCTAAGGGAGAGCCTATGTATGGCTACATCGCAGAGGGCTATTGGTGTGATGTCGGTCATCTAGAAGCTTATCGCGAAGCCCAATATGATGGGTTAGAAAAAAAGGTGAAGCTGAATTTTCCCTACCGCGAACATTCACCAGGAATTTGGATTGGCAATAACACCTACATCGATCCCAGTGTCTCCATTGAGACTCCAGCTTTGATTGGCGATAACTGTCGTATTGGTCCGAGGGTCCGCATTGAAGCAGGAACGGTAATCGGCGATAATGTTACCATCGGCGCAGATGCCGACCTCAAACGTCCGATTATTTGGAATGGAGCGACTGTCGGTGATGAGGCTCATTTACGTGCCTGTACTATCTCTCGTGGCACGAGAATGGATCGTCGCTCGCAAGCTTTGGAAGGTTCGGTAGTAGGAACTTTATCCATTGTCGGAGAAGAAGCCCAAATTGCTCCAGGAGTTAGGGTCTGGCCCAGCAAAAGAATCGAATCTGGAGCAGTTTTGAATATTAATTTAATTTGGGGTAATACTGCTCAAAGGAATCTTTTCGGGCAACGAGGAGTATCTGGCTTGGCTAATATCGATCTGACACCCGAATTTGTGGTCAAATTAGGATCTGCTTATGGTTCAACTTTGAAACTTGGTTCGGCAGTTCTGGTTTCTCGCGATCAGCGTAGTGTCTCGCGGATGGTTAGCAGAGCGATTATTGCTGGATTGATGTCAGCGGGAATTCACGTTCAGAATTTGGAAGCTACAGCTATTCCTATTTCCCGCACCATGATGACCAATCTGATCGATGTATCGGGAGGTATTCATATTCGTTTAGACCCCAATCGTCCCGATTATCTATTAATCGAGTTTTTTGATAAACAAGGAATTAGTGTTTCTAAGTCTATAGAAAAGAAAATTGAAGGGACTTATTTTAAAGAGGATTTGCGTCGAGTGGCAATTCAGGAAATCGGCAGCGTTAGTTATCCCAGTGGAATTTTAGACACCTATAGTCGTACCTTTGAAAAATATATCAACATCGCAGCGGTACGTAATAGTTCTTCAAAAATTGTTATTGATTACGTCTATGGTGTTTCAGGGGCAATTCTACCGCAACTTTTGGCTAAATTTGGCTGTGATGCAGTAGTATTGAATGCTAGCTTAAAAGAAACTGCCATTTCCGTAACAGAAAAAGAGATGCTGCTAGATCAGCTCGGTCAAGTGGTAGAAGCTCTTAAAGCTAACTTTGGAGTACAGGTATCGGCAAACGGAGAGCAGTTTATTCTGGTAGACGAAGCGGGTTTGCCGATTCGCGGAGAAACTTTAACGGCTTTGATGGTAAATACTATTTTTACTGCCAATCCCCGCAGTACGGTAGTTGTTCCCGTAAATGCTTCTAGTGCTGTGGAAGAAATTGCCCGTCGCCATGATGGGAATGTAATTCGGACTAAAGTCAATCCTACGGCTTTGATGGAGGCTTCTCAAGATAATCCCAATGTTGTACTGGGAGGAAATAGCGATATGGGATTTATTTTTCCTCAACTTCATCCAGGTTTCGATGCCATGTTTAGCATTGCCAAGTTGATCGAAATGCTGACCATTCAAGAGCGATCACTAGCAGATATTCGTCTCGATCTACCTACTGTCTGTCATAAGTTTTGTTCGATTCGCTGTCCCTGGAAAGTCAAAGGCTCTTTGATGCGTCATTTGGTAGAAACTCATGCCACCGAGAATTTAGAGTTAATTGACGGTGTTAAAATAATTAATCCCCAAAACGATAATTGGATTTTAATTTTACCCGATGCGGGAGAACCTTTAGTTCATATTTACGCCAATAGTGCAGATCGCAGTTGGGTCGATCGCCAGCTAGCAGAATATCGTCTTAAGGTGCAAAATTTTGTCGATCGTCAGCAGTATTGAATTTGAACTCTAAAATTGCTAAGGGATGAAAGTTCAGATAATAAACAGTACAATTGTCCTGAGTTGGTTAATAGTTAGATACCAGGAGTAGTAAATCCATGAATAGCTGTATTTTAATGGCAAAAATAGTTAGAGATCCCGAACTACGTTCTACTCAGGATGGAGTTAGTGTATCTTCAATGTTCGTCGAATTTGAATCTACTAGAGAAGGAGAAGCACCAGGAACCTTAAAAGTAGAAGGATGGGGTAAGTTAGCTGAAGAAATGAAAAATACCTACAGCATCGGAGATAATATTATTCTTGAAGGACGTTTATCAATGAATGTCATTGAAATGCCAGAGGGATATAAAGAGAAAAAAGCGACATTAGTTGCCTCTCGAATTTATCCTGTTGGTGTTTCCAGTGCTAGCAGTTCCGACTTGGCTTCCAGTCCTCAAAGCTATCAGCCAGTTAGCAGTACTCCCAATAATGTAGTAGATTTTACCAGTTCTTCTCAGGTAGAAACTGCGCCAGCCGTTTCTACTGCTGCAACTTCTGAGTCTAATGTCCCTGCTAATAGTGAAAATGAAGATTGGGATGAAATCCCCTTCTAAAAAACGAAAACAAAAAAACCTTAACTAGAGCCTACCTGAGAACATATAGTGATATTGGAAATCGATCGCGCTAATTAAATAAGATCATGAAAGCAATTACTATTTTGGGCTCAACTGGTTCTATTGGGACACAAACTTTGGATATTGTTGCTCATAACCCAGACAAGTTTCGTGTAGTGGGGTTGGCAGCAGGTAGCAATATTACTCTCTTAGCAGAGCAAATACGTACCTTTAAACCTGAAATAGTGGCTCTTGGAAACGGTAAAAAATTAGCTAAATTGGAACAAGCGATCGCTTCTTTAACCAGCCCGCCAAAAATTTTAGTGGGACAGGAAGGAATCTGTGAAGTAGCTCGCTATGGTGATGCAGAAAGTGTGGTAACGGGTATTGTGGGTTGTGCTGGGTTACTACCCACTATTGCTGCCATTGAAGCTGGTAAAGATATTGCTTTAGCTAACAAAGAAACTTTAATTGCTGGTGCGCCTGTAGTCCTGCCTTTGGTGAAAAAGCATCAAGTTAAGTTACTTCCCGCAGATTCAGAACATTCAGCGATTTTTCAGTGCCTTCAGGGAGTACCCCAGGGGGGATTGAGAAGGATTATTCTCACTGCTTCTGGTGGTTCTTTCCGCGATTTACCCGTAGAAAAACTAAGTTCTGTAACAGTTGAAGACGCGCTCAAACATCCTAATTGGTCGATGGGACAAAAAATAACCATTGATTCGGCAACGCTAATGAATAAGGGTTTAGAAGTAATAGAAGCTCATTATCTATTTGATTTAGATTATGACCAGATTGATATTGTTATCCATCCTCAAAGTATTATTCATTCCTTGATTGAAGTTCAGGATACTTCTATGTTGGCACAGTTAGGTTGGCCCGATATGCGTTTACCTCTACTTTATGCTCTGTCTTGGCCAGAGAGAATTTATACTGACTGGGAACAGTTAGATTTAGTCAAAGCTGGAGATCTGACTTTCCGCGAACCAGATCACCAAAAATATCCCTGTATGCAGCTAGCTTATGCTGCTGGAAGAGCAGGTGGTTTGATGCCAGCAGTTTTAAACGCTGCTAACGAACAAGCTGTTGCCTTATTCTTAGCTAAAAAAGTTGGCTTTTTAGACATTCCTCGTTTAATTGAAACTGTATGCGATCGCTTTACCACTCAAAATACTGCCTATCCTAGTTTGGAAGATATTTTATTTGCCGACCAATGGGCAAGACAAGCAATCATTGATGCTCAAACAGCATAAATAGTTACCGAGCCAAAAACTTTTGTATCGAGGATGATGTTTTTTGTATTATGCTGACAATATTATATCTTAGGTATAAAGTCCTAAAATAACGCAAATATATGAGTCGCTGGTTAATAAGTCTATTTTTAATCTTTTCTTTGTGGATATTTGGTAGTAGTTTAAAATCTGTTGTAGCATCACCGCTCAACGAGGTCAATTTTACTGAGCAACAAATTGCTCAGGGAGAGAAGATCGCCAAAAAGGCATTTCGTGCAGCTAACCAAGGAAATTTTGCTCAAGCTGAAATCTATTGGACAAAGTTAATCGAGCGATTTCCTGACAACCCAGCTGTCTGGAGCAATCGCGGTAATGTCCGTATTGGTCAATACAAGCTTACAGAGGCAATCGCAGATTTTAATCGCTCAATTGAAATTGCACCAGAGTATCCCGATGCTTACCTCAATCGCGGTATTGCCTATGAAGGAAAAAGGCTTTGGGACAAAGCGATCGCCGATTACGATCGAGTATTAGAGATCAGCCCTCAAGATCCAGTTGCTTTAAATAATCGAGGCAATGCCAAGGCTGGTCAACACAAATGGCAGGATGCTTTAGCTGATTATCAACTGGCTGCCGATCTTGCACCCACTTTTCCCCTGGCGCGAGGTAACGCTTCTTTAATTATGTATCAACTGGGCGATCGCTCGGAGGCAATTCGTAATATGCGTAATTTAGTGCGTAAATATCCTATGTATTCTGATATGCGAGCAGCATTAGCAGCAGCTTTATGGGAAGAAGGAAAGCAAGGGGAAGCTGAAAGTAATTGGGTTGCAGCGGTTGGTCTAGACAATCGCTATCAAGATTTAAATTGGCTAGAAAACATCCGTCGTTGGCCTCCTAACATGATTGAGGCATTAGAAAAATTTCTCAATCTCAGCTAGCCAACCGAATAATACTTATTATGCACTCGAAAACTATTTAGATTCACAGAAGATGCCAAATAAATCACTATCATTTCCCCAGGCAATTCAAGCCACTCAATCTTTGATGAATAAAATAAGCGATCGGCAGTTAGATGAAACCATGATAGAACAACAAGTCTCAGCCATAGTTGAAAATAAAGAGGGAGGACGAGGATTTTTTGTGGCTTATCTAACTAGTGATATGTCTTTAGCCGATAATCCTTCTACAGGAGTTATTAGAGGTTTACAGTCTTCGGCAGAAGTAGTTAGTGAATTATTGGTTAAGAATCTAGCTATGTCTTCTGCTATGACTATTACTCATAGTCGTAGTAACAATCTTGAAAACGTACAGGTTTCACAACAAGTAAATCGACGAACTATTCGTTTAATCAACCAAGTCAAGTTAGATCGAGTTAAAGAAGAATTAGAAAAATTACAAACTACCATTTCTACTGGTCAAGGTGATTACAAAAAATTTTTAGAACGTTGGAATTACGATGCAGAACAACAGCAAGCAATTCAAAAAGCGATCTGGAGTATTTTAATTTAAATAAAGACGATCTTAAAAACTTAATAATATTGGGTGAAATCTTCAATAAATATTAAATAGTATTCGAGATACTATCAACTTCAAATTTATATCCAACACCTCTTACAGTCTGAATAAAAGAAGGCTCAGAGGAGTCTATTTCAATTTTTTTACGGATTTGACCAATGTGAACATCAACAACCCTTTGATCTCCTACATAGTCGTAGTCCCAGACATTTTGAATAAGCTCGTCTCGACGCCATACTCTTCCTGGTCTAGTTGCTAGAAAATGCAACAAATCAAACTCTAAAGCTGTGAGTAAAATTAGTCGATCGTTTATTTTTACTTCTCTGCGTACAGGGTCTATAACCAGATTACTAAATACTAAGGGTTGCTTTTCTGATGTTGTAACTGTTCGCTGCCGTTTCAGAATCGCTTTTACACGATATTCTAACTCCTGAAGATCGAAAGGTTTTGTCAAATAATCATCTGCCCCTTTCAAAAAACCTTCTTTTTTGTCCGCAGCATCAGAACGACTTGTAAGCATTAAGATAAATACATCTGTATAACTCTGCATTTCTTCACAGAGATTATAGCCTAAAGCATCTGGAAGATTAACATCTAGTATGACTAAATCTGGATTAAACTGTTCAAAAATTTTTAGTGCAGTTTGTCCATTCTCAGCAGATTCTAACGAATAGTTCTTTTGGCTTAGAAAGCGACATATTAAATTACGAATTGCAGGATCATCATCTACGACTAAGATTTTTGCAGAAGCTGTATGCATAATTTCAACTGGTAAACAAAGAACTTGAGAGAAAATTGTTAAATTTGTATTTTTATAATTCAGTCTTTTAGATAATTATCGATGCATAACCATACTAATGCCAACAACATAAATCACTTTTATAAATATGTCTATCTTTAATCTTATATTTATAATCTCAAAAACCTTAGTTTTTGCGCACTATTATATTATCGTCTTTACATTTTTCATACCAAAAACTCACCCCTAGCACAATTGCGTAAGGGTGAGAGTCGGGCTGATAGATAAATATATATGCCTATCCATACATATTTTTCACAGCAACTAAAGATCGAACCTGGCACTGAGCTATTTTTCCAGGAGGCGACCCTCCGAGTATCTTTGCCGCTACAGCGTTTCACCGTCGAGTTCGGGATGGGGTCGAAGTGGTTCCACTGTGCTAAAAGCACCA
>JASJEI010000467.1 GCA_030064795.1 Pleurocapsa sp. MO_226.B13
GAAGTAGAGGCTGCTCAAACTGCTTCGCCGATGAAGCCGCTCAGACTACTCCACGGTTGTAAGTCAGCAATACGTGTTTTGCTTGAATCGGCAGCCTCAATTGTCCGGATAACGTTAAAGCTGAGGTGCGACACGAGCGTCAGCGAGTGGCGTCACCTCCAGCGACTTGTTGTGCCTAATCAATGACATGTTCTGTCCACTCATTACAACACTTCCAGAAAAGGCAGTCACTTCCCTTCAAGCCAATCTTTTGATAAAAGTCATAAGCTTCTTCATTCGAAACCGTCACAACAGTGATTGCATCATCTCCTCCGGCTTCTTCCACGAGTAATTTCATCAACTTTGATCCGATTCCTTTTCCAACGTAATCTCGGTCGACTCCTAAATCTGTTACGAACAAGAAATATGCGAAATCAGTTAATCCAAAACAAATTCCTACTAGTAAATTTTCCTCATTCCGCGCAGTAATGGATAAAGAACAATTCTGAAGCAGTTTATTAATTCTCTTATCCAGGTCTTCCTTGGGATATTGGCTTCCCAAATCCGTCCTTTTTAGAAAATTATAATACTCTTCGTATTCTAATCTCTCACTTACTGAATACTGGATCATATTTCCTTAAAGCTCTGCACAACTATTTATTCTACGGAAACTTTCTGTATAATCTCCCTGTGTGGAATGTTATCCAGAATTTTTCTGTATATTCACCCTATGAGGGATGTTATCCAGAAACTTTCGGGATATTGTCCTTTAGTGGTATTGATCCAGAAATTTTCTAGATATCCTACTTCACTCTAGGCTGTACTACCTTTACTTCTACCGTACCTACTGCATACTGTTCCTTCAATAAAGCGATCGCCCTACCCAAACTACAATAACTAAACTTAATTCTGCTTCCGCTCAAAACCGCCGTAGCCACTCTATTTGGCTCAATCGGTATCCTGACATCTTCGGGGAAGTCTACTGTTAGTTCTCCATTCAAATAGATATAAATGTCTGCATTGTGATAAGCCTGTTTGAGTTCTTCCAGTGGTGCTACAGCATCTTCATCATTAAAGGTCAGATTTCTAATCTCAGTAGTAGCAGCTTCCCCGACTTCAGTACTTACTTTGCTTGTAATTATCTGCTCTCCAGTCTTATAGATACCCTTGCCGTCGGTAACGATAAACTCATTACCTTCATTACCAATAATCAAATATTTACCATCTGCACTAGTGCGATCGCTCGTCCAGTAACCTTTTATCTCCGCATAGACATTATTGGTACTGGCGTTCTCGTTATAGATTCTGACAATGCCATCTCTCAAACCTAGATTTTGAGAGACTTTCTGAGTTATGCCCCCACCATTGGCTAAATAAATTCCCAAACAGAGTAAAGCGATCGCTCCTCCCAACACCCATAATTCACCAGCACCACCAGTCTTTAGTCTTCTTCTAGGATTTGATACAGAGATTGCCCAAACAGGCTCGGGATAAAATAGCTGTACTCCTTGCTTGGTAAAGGTATCAGAGAAACAGGAGAGGAGATGACCCAGAGGCAGGGCGATCGCAGCTTTAAGACTGCCATGTAGCCAGAAGTAGTTAACCCCCAGACTTACCGCAGTAATGGCAGCAGTAGCCAGCAGAGAATGAGTAATTGTTCTATGGGGAAAACGATCTTCGATCCAACTACTGATCGGAAAAAAGATTTTACCAATGGTTGAAGTAGTAGTATCTAGATCGGGAAGCTGCGAACCGATGATGGCTAGTCCCAACGGTAAAGGTTCTGCTGTTCCTAAGATTAAAGATGTTCCAGAGAGTGCGATCGCTGCGTGGGTGATTGCCATCATAGACGGTAATTGGTATCGGTAGTCAATTACCAGTCTTAAATCTTTATTGCTTTCCTGTCAGTTATCTGACTCACTGGTTATAGATTTAAAACTATATATCAATGGCAAAAAAACACTATGGAAATAACTAGTATTGCCGTATTATTCGTTATTTTAAGCGTGGTTGGGCTGGTTGGAGGTTCTTTTTCGGCTGGTGGTCTTACATTCGATCTGAAAACAGGGAAAGGAATAGCCAACTTCTTTCTGATAGTTGTTGGAGTAGCAGGATTAGTAATTATTGTGTTTGATTATTTCTATTTTTTGAACAAGTAGAGTCTTTGATATTTTTGTATTACTGCGAGCGCACAGTGGGTAATTGCCATCATAGGCGGTAATCGATCATATGTGGTCAATTACCAGTCTTAAATCTTTATTGCTTTCCTGTCAGTTATCTGACTCAAAGCGCGATATAACAATCGAGAGCCGAATCAATAGAACACTATTGAAATTGTCATGAATCTACGCCCTGCCACAATTGCCGATCTAAATTTATTACAACATTGGGATTCTCAACCTCATATAATTGCCTCAAACCCTAATGATCAATGGGATTGGTTCGTAGAACTTAAGCATAAGTCTGAGGGTCGAGAACAATTCATTGCTGAAATTAATGGTCGTCCCATCGGATTCATCGAGATAACCGCTCCAGCACTTGACGATAGTAATTATTGGGGTAATGTCACGGCGAATCTTCGCGCCATTGACATCTGGATTGGGGAAGAGACCGATTTGGGCAAAGGCTATGGAACAAAAATGATGCAGCTTGCCCTTAGCCGATGTTTCGCCGACCCACTTGTAACGGTGGTACTCGTCGATCCACTTGCCAGTAATACCCGCGCCCACCGCTTCTATGAACGTCTTGGCTTCCAATTTGTGGAACAGAGATGGTTCGGTAATGATGACTGCTTCGTTTATCGGCTAAACCGAGCAGATTGGCATGATTAAAGTGCGATAGCATCGTCATAGTGACAAGTGGAAAAAATTGTAACTCCTCATATCTCAAAATCTCTCTGACCGCGATCTCTGCGTGGGTAATTGCCATCATAATCAGTCATCAGTGATTAACAAAGTTAGGCTTTTGCCTGTTTTTGAATTTCAATCAATTCAATTTTCTGTTTTTCTAAAGATGCAAGTTTTCTCTTCAGGCTATTTATTTCTTTGTTAATTTTTTGCAACTTATGTTTGACCTCTTGTTCTTCTACACCTTTAGTTCCGTGTAGTTCTTGGGCTAATGATTTGACTTCAATGCGAAGTAGTCTGAAATATGGATTACCATGAGCATAGTTTTGTCGGTATTGCAATTTGCCCACTTTCATTGCCTCAATTACTTCATCTTCCGTAAGACCAAATTCTTTACAGGCATTTTTGTGGCTTAAGGTTGCACCTTTCTTTAGCCACTGAGACTCTGACACTTTCAACTCTCCCGTTTCATTCAGTAATATACATTCCCTGATTTTACTCAGCTTTGGCTTCTAGCCAACCTTTAATGGCTCCGGTAATCAAAACTCCTACAGGGTTATCAAGAGCTTTTTCCAAAGCAGCTAGACCACCTTCTTTGGCGGCATTAATGACTCGCTGCTTCCAAGTCGGGTCATTCTCTATGCGCTTGATAGCTTCTACCGCCACCATCATCTTCTCGGCTGTGGTGTTAGTCGGATAGGTCTGGGACAGTTGCTCTAGGAGTTGCTGGATCTCTGCTGCTGCTTGGGCTAGGTTTTGTTGCTCTGCTTCATTAATCACTCCAGCAACCTTTGCCCCTTTTTGAATCTCACCACCGCTCATGTGGCCAATACCAATATTGCCACTCTGGTTATAGGTATCTCCTTTAGATTGACTTTCTGCCACAGCCTTTGCCTCAACATTAACAATAGTAGGATTACTAACTTTAGCTACTAATTCTGCCATTTTCATAATATTGGCACTATTTTGTTTATAAATTTCTATTTCCCTATCTTTAGCATTAAGTTCCAATCGATAGTTATCTTCTATAGCTTTAAGTTGAATTTCATATTCTCGCTTTAGATATTGTTCAACTTCTGCTTTATTAGCATCGGCTGGAACTTCAACACGAACCACAAAAGCACCACCAGATTTTCTTTCTATTGCTTGAATAGCTAATTCACTGCTACCACATTCAACCTGTAGGTTTTGAAATGAGATGAGAAAAGCTTGCCAATCAATACCATCAGAGAAAATCAGGTCAACAGTCTCTAAAGCCTTTTGGAATAACGTGGTAAATTCTCCTGGAGCAAAGTTCCCACTAGCGGGACGACGTTCTTGTTGATTTTCTTTCAAATAAACATAGTCGCAAATCACATTATCCAGGTTGGTTTCACTGTTGATATTCCAGTTTTCTAAACAGGCTCCAGTAAATGTTGCACCGTTAAAGTTGGTTCCCAGTGCTTGAGTTCTGCCGAGGTTTGCCCCTCTGAAGTCTGCCCCTTCGAGGTTAGCTGAGAAGAGGTTTGCCCCTCTGAAGTCTGCCCCTTCGAGGTTAGCTGAGAAGAGGTCTGCCTCGGTGAGATTCGCCCCGGTGAGATTCGCCTGACTGAAGTCTGCTCTACTGAGATATGCTCTACTGAGGTCTGCTCTTCTGAGATTTCGGTTCGCTGCTCCTTGATTGATAATTTCCCAAACTAAACGCCATTTCTCATCAATAACCGTCTCCTGAGTAATTTGGGCTTCTTTCAAGTTTGCCCCACTGAGGTCTGCATCACTACAGTCTGTCCAACGGAGATTTGCCCCATTAAGGTCTGCCTCCCTGAGGTCTGCCAAACGGAGACTTACCCCCCTGAGGTCTGCCTCCCTGAGGTCTGCCAAACGGAGACTTACCCCCCTGAGGTCTGCCTCCCTGAGGTCTATTCTTATTTCAGGATTTTTCTTCCTCCACTGATTCCATGCACTTACCCCTTGCCTAAGCACAGCCAGATGCTCTTCATTTGCCATCCTAACTCCTCACTGCCCTAACCTTTTCCTCGCACCTTTAACACTACCTAACTGTTTCAGTGCCATACCTGCAACCAAGCAGACACCACCAGTTATGTACAATCCTTTGTTACCCGTTCCCATGCCGATAAAGCGCACAATCCCAAAAGCCATCAGTGCGGCGATGATTATGGGCATGATGACCACATAGTTCGTATGTTCTGGTTTATCCTGCTTGATTCCTAACTTCTCATTTCTAATAATCTTCCTAGCTAACATCGGGTTACGTCCTGCCAGTGGTTGAAGTTCAGCCAGACGAGATTTACTTATCTGGAGTCCCACTCTTCGAGCTTCTGCTTCCATCACTTCTCTAATATGGCGATCGCTTGGCAAGTCCAATTCAATCTCCAACATATCGAGGAAGATATCTTTGCCAGGATTAGCGACGGCAAAGCAAACGATTCTTACACCAGCAGAAATCATGTCTTCTAACCAATATCTGATACTGGTAGTTAACCGTTTAGCTTCGGGGAAGACGAGCAGGGTATCCTCACCACTGTTAACTAAAATCTCTTCCTTGAGAGCATCAACAGTCATGGCTTTACCTTCGTCATTTTCTGTAGGACAACCAAGCTGCATGGCGATCGCAATGAAGAATTTCTTAATCGAACCTTTATAAGTGGCGATCGCGCTCCTGAACTCGCCCGATAATTCCTCATGGACTGCCAGAGCAAAATCATTTTTACCCGTACCAGCTTCACCGAGAACGATTACCGAATTACCAGCAGCGATCGCATTTACCACCTTATTGAAGGTGTCATCATCTCTGTAACTTACCCTTGAGCCTGGGCTTTTTGCTGGCGGTGTTGGGCTAGAAGTTGAGTCGCGATCGCTGCTGGTGTGAACTTTGGGTTAGCCACCTCATGAGCAATGTTTACTTTCTCTTGTAAGTCGGGGGATAAGTCATCAAAGCCAGCCCAGTCAAGGTTAAGTTAATAAAAGCCGAAAGCCATGCTCAGAGTAGTTTGATGGACAATGAGAATTTAAAAGTGGGTTGTACAATTGTCTGAGTTTCTAACTTTAACCTCAAAAAGATAGAGTCAAGACGAAAAAAAGTGCCATTTTGAGGGTTCAATCACGGGGAAAAGAGTCAAAAAATCTGAGCTTCTGTCTCCTCTTTTATTGAGAGTTAGTATCATCAATCTTGGAGGTCAACCATTCCTCTATTCCTCTATGTGGCGAGCGTCCAAATTTTTGAACGCTTTGTCGAGAAGAGTCCAGCCAGAGAATGGCAACTCTGGTCAAGCAAGTGGGCAAGAGTTAGCGGACATTGTTCGCTAACTCTTGCTGGAATCTTAATCTCGATCACGCTTCTAAGAGAGAGTTATCATCAACTTCAGAGTGATAACAGGAGTCGACCCGATGTGGTACAGTCCCATTTTTGAACGCTTTGTGGAAAAGAGTCCAGTCACTGTCATGGTCAGAGCCATGATGGAAGTGATTCTGGCTCCCGAGAAACTCGATGAGTTATTTGAGCAGACGGCGC
This sequence comes from Pleurocapsa sp. MO_226.B13, assembly GCA_030064795.1. The sequence goes on from JASJEI010000467.1 coordinate 6,337, forward strand.
AAACTGGTTATACCCGGGAACTGCTCTTCTCTACCTTGGTCATGATGATGACCCAAGTCGTATGCAGTATCCGTCAAAGCATTGGGTCAGTCTATAAGGCGATGTCCGCTGAAATTGGCGTGTCCAAAACTGCCGTCTACGACAAGCTGAATCGCCTAGAACCAAATGTCAGTAAAGCTTTAGTTAAATCCACTGCTCTTGACCTGGCTACCATTATTCATCAATTAGGAGGAGAAGGGCCAGAGCTGTTGCCAGGATATCGAGTCAAAATTCTGGATGGCAATGGTCTGGGAGCCACAGAGCATCGACTGGAAGTCTTGAGAAATACCCGCTCTGGTACTTTGCCTGGGAAATCGTTAGTCGTGCTTGACCCCGCGCTGGGATTAGCGCTCGATATCTTCCCCTGTGAGGATGGTCATGCCCAAGAGCGTTCCTTATTACCGGAGGTCTTAGAAAGCGTTGAACCTGGGGACTTATGGATTGGCGACCGAAATTTCTGCACCACCGGGTTGCTGTTTGGGATTGAGAACAAGCAAGCGGCTTTCCTGATTCGCCAACATCAAAACCTTCCTTGGCAAGAGACCAGCGAATTGATTGAGTCAGGAAGAACTGAAGGGGGAGTGGTGTTTGAGCAGACGGGAGTTGTTGATTATGAAGGAAGTTCCTTATGCTGTCGCCGAGTTGTGGTGCAATTGGAACAACCGACACGGGATGGGGAAACAGAAATTGCTCTTTTGACCAATTTACCCCCAACCGAGACCCCCTCGCTCTTGGTGGCACAATTGTATCGTTCTCGTTGGCGGGTGGAAACTTTATTTCAGGTGGCTACGGAGACGTTTCACTGTGAGATTAAAACTTTGGGCTATCCGAGAGCCGCTTTATTTTCTTTCTGTATGGCCTTGGTCGCTTACAATTTGTTTTCAACTCTCAAGGGAGTCCTGGGTAGTGTTCATGGTAGCGACTGCGGGGAAAAACTATCCTATTACTATCTGGCTGATGAACTCGAAGGCACTTATCGAGGCATGATGATAGCATTGCCACCAGAAGAGTGGCAAGACTTTGGACAAACCAGCCTGAAGCAGTTATCGTCTCTGCTACAAGAGTGGGCAGCTCAGGTGAAGCTAGAAGCTTTTACTTCAACTAAGAGAAAACCCAAAAAGAAAAAGCCCAAACCGCCTTACGACCCCGCTCATCCTCATGTGTCCACAGCTCGACTCCTAGCCGAGAAAAAGAAGTCTCGAGCTTCTCCAGATGGCGTTGGTGATTGCGTAATGCTTTAGACAGAAGCAGGTATGGTTTTGAACTTTAGATAAAATAGCAACAAGCGGATGGAATACTTGAGCATATCTACAGACTTAGAGTAGCAGAGGGTCTTACGCCCTAATCTAGCTAAATAATGTCTAAGGCGAGTATTTTCTCCCTCAACTCTGGTCATGTAAGTCTTGCTTACTAAGTGGTCTTCAGGTTGAATATACATAGGATAAACTTTCCAACCATCAGTGACATACCAGAAACTCTGCCAGCACTTAATAATTTGCCAAAGTTGTTCAAAAGTTCGGTGAGAGCGATCGCCAACTGCCCATAACAAAATTCCCTGATTCCAATGATTAACTACTGTCCAAATCCAGAATTTATTCTTTTTGCAGCCCACAAAGGTTTGTAGTTCATCTATCTCTGTAATTTCAGGAATTTCCTCGTCTTGAGGCTCGTCGGGTAACTTTTCTCCTTTTTCTTTTACCCAGTTGATAATCGTCCCATGGTCGATGTCTGTAACTCTGGCGATCGCTCTGAAGCCCATGCCGTTGAGATACATTTTTAAACAAAGTTGTTTAACTTCGTTGGAATATGCTCTGAGTTTCGGATTTTCAACAAATTGGCAGCCACAATCTTTACATCTGTAAGATTGTTTTCCACGACGGAAGCCATTTTTCTTATTACGAGAAGATTTACATTGAGGACAGTTCATTGCTCAACAGGTGACTTTAACATCTCATTTTAAAGCTTTTAGCATTACGCATTCACCAACGCCAGTTATCTGTATAATATTGGGTGATTCCAAATGGTTTTAACAATTTTTTAAGGAACGAGAAATACTCGGTCTTGTCTTCTCCCTAGCGCAAAAGCCAAGATAGTTCCTGTTTTGTGGTCAATGGCGTGCCATACA
>JASJEI010000083.1 GCA_030064795.1 Pleurocapsa sp. MO_226.B13
TGGGGATTTAGGGAGATAGGGGATTAGGGGAGCATTTGGGTGTCAAAACTTGGTTGGTCTAGTACTAGATAGAGAGCATCCCAGTTTTTGACTAAGTAGAAATACTCAAGACAGTATCTTGGTTGAGATAAACACACCGAAGTTTCAACCTTTGAGCCTAAAATCAAGTTAATAGCTAAAGCCTGAATTTAAAAATCGCCTCAATATAAATTGAAGCGATCTAAAAACATTTACAGTTTTCGTATTTTAATTAAAGCGCGATCGAACAATTGAAAACACTTTCAATGTTATGAGTAGTAAGTGTAAATAGAGTCATAGATAGAGCCTGTTCCAGAACTAGATCCAGAGCTATATCCAGGATTATATCGATAGTTAGAACTGCGATAAGATGCACCCCAACCACTACCAGGACCAAAATATGTATTATTTGGACCCCAAAAGTTGGCATAGAAACCACCATTAACTGTATCGGCTTCTCGATCGCCAACTTCGGTAAATAAAGATATATTTTTGATTTCCATAATTTACTCCATGAGTTAGATGTTTAAAACGAAAACATTAAATAAGTTTTTGTTCTCGCACTTAACAGAATAAAAGTTAAACTCTTGAAAAAAACACTGGTATCGGACAAGTACGATTCCCAGTCTGGAAATGCTGCTGGTAAAAACGAGCAATTAAGATTGCCTAAAAGTGTATTGATTCCAATTTAAACAAGTTTTATTTATTAAATAAGTAAATTTTAGGAGCATTTTTATGCAATTCAAACAACTTAATTTTCTCAATAATGTTAGCGATGAAGCTGCTGCATCAGTTAATGGAGGCAACTATCCCCTAGGTACATTCGATCCCAGCCCGATCTGGGGATGGAATAACATTCTATATCCCGATCGGGGATATGAAACAGTAACCAGTATTGGCAATATCAATGCCTATCCCACTCATCCTAACTTCTATGAAATTCAAGTGTATAACATAACTAATACTAGAGATTATCTTAGTGGATTCTTTTAGATAACTTCTAAGCTGTTTTGTTATTTACATATTTTTTTCCTCTAAGACAAAGTATAATTGTGCGTCAACCTGAAATCATTCAAGTGTTGGCGGACGATTTTTTTTGCACCAAATTTATTTGAAACTCAGAGAGTACTGCGTCTTACCCGTGGCAAGTTGTTTTGAGTTGTCATGCACTTTTATGCAATTCAATTAGCACAATTTAACTCACAGATTGGCATAAAGGGTGAATGATTGCTATTTGAAGGCATTTTATTCTGTAAGAGAACAGAAAAGAACGACTTTTGATTCTCGATTGCGGAGGTAAACATGGAAGACTTGAATTGGGAAAATTTAATCGCTGGTACTGATTTGTCATTTAATGACACCTTTTTTGCTAACTCCTTAGAAGAATTCACTAATTTACCAGACAGTTATACAGGCAGTGGTAGCGGATTAGCTTCTGTAAGCGAAGAATTAGAACCAGTTGCCGTTTCCGAATTATTAGAAGAATATGGTGTTTTCGATCTCGATGTTTATAGTTACGTTGGTAGCGATCCTTTGACAGATTTTTCAGCTAGCGTTGATTCTTTCAATGAGTACATAAGAGAGGAAATATCGGGCGTAGTTAATCCCGATGCAGCTAATTGGGAAACTACTACCGTTGCCGATAATGGTTTGTTAGCAGAGGCTGTATCCATTGCTATTGACGATTTAGTTACCTTTCAAGACGATCCTGAGTTTCTCGATAAACTAAAAACTGCTTACGGAGAGGATATTTTAGCCGATGAAGCCACCGAAGCAATTGAAAGTCTAATTAACGGCGAAGCTAATACTAGTTTAGAAATAGTTCAAATTGATAATCTGGAAACCAACGCTGCTTTTGCTCCTGCAAATGGTACTATTTATCTTTCGCAAGACTTCATCGAAGCAAACCAAGAAAATCCCGAAAATGTCTCGACAGTAATTTTAGAGGAGTGGGGACACTATCTCGATAGTATTCTTAACGACACCGATACTTTGGGAGATGAAGGCGCGATTTTTGCCAATCTGGTTAAAGGCTACAATTTTGATTTAGATTTACTCCAATCTGAGGATGACAGTACAATTTTAGATATTAATGGGGAAGATGTCCTAGTAGAGCAAACAACTGACACAATTCCTTTACCTACTAGTTGGGTTGCTTTCGAGCATAATAGTGGCGCAGTTATCGGTTTTAGAAGAGATGCTACAGTCAGTGCTTTAACAGATATTTACTATAACGGAGTTGTCTACGAAAATTATCAAGCTCCTATTAATCTTGGCAACGGTCAATTTTCGATCGTAACCACAAACAGTAGCAGCAGTAGGACACAGATTAATCCAGATGGCACAATTGGTTTTCGCTCTGGATTTATTCAGCCACAGCTGACTGTCAATGCTCCTCAATGGACGAGAATTGTCTAAATTTTATTGGCAGCAAACAGAATGTATGAGTGGAAAGTATGAGGACAAATTGATGATTATCGAGATGGACGATATCGGCGAACAGCGAGTAATTAAAGGAAACGAAGAAGACGAGTTGTTATCGGCTAGAACTGCTCTATGTCCTTTTAACAATAAAATCCTTGGCGGTGAAGGAAACGATACTTTAAAAGGAGATATAGCCAATGACAATTTAATCGGCGGTGAAGGAAACGATATTTTGCAGGGAACATTTGTTTGTCCTCCATTGACAGTAAAATTGGCTGTTATACGAAAATTGAACAACGAAGAATTTGATACCTTGACAGGAGGAGGAGGAGCAGATCGATTTATTCTAGGGGAATTATTTGAATCGGATTCACTGCTATTTGGTAATTCAGAAGCCGTCTATTACGACAAAGCAGGCATTGAGGATTATGCCTTAATTACCGATTTTAATCCTGAAGAAGATCTGATTCAGCTAGCGGGAGAGACTACCGATTATAGTTTGGCTAATACACCAGATGATTTACCAGAAGGTACGGCGATTTATTTAGGTGCAATTGAAGATAACGAAGTTATAGCTATATTATCAGACACCATAATCGACAATTTTAGCGAAGGTTTTGATTTTATGAGTAACTTAGATGATATCTCGGCTGATGTATAAAGATTTTTATCTTTTTGCTGACTTTATCTAACCAAAACTTGTGTTTACTTGTGGTTCGTACAATAATATTTCTCCGAAGGCGATCGCGTAGCTTGGGCGAGCTAGTAGGAATTAACTGATAAATTTTAATCTTGTTAATTGGTTTCAAGTTAAATGGTGCAAGTATCTTCCCATCACTACAGGTTAATTTGGTCGAGCTTTATTTTGACATCTTTGATACTTTTTCCCCTACCTCTTTTAGCACAAACTTCCTCTCCAGAAATCAAAACTCCGCCCAATATAGACCGCACTCTTCCCAGACAGCCCAACTCTTTACCCCAAGAGTCTCCATCAACACCCGAACAACCAGAATTACAATTTCCTCAAACTTCTAATCTCGGTAGTTGCCAATTATCGGTAGAACGAGGTGAACCTTATCATAGTTACCGCGATCGCTTTTTTGTGAGAGATATTCTAGTAGAAGGAAATACGGTTTTAGAAGCGGAAATTGAGGAATTAATTAAAGATTCCGAAGTCAAATATCGCACTGCTACTTTTACAGATTTAGTTTGTTTGCGATCGCGAATTACCGATCTCTATATTCAAAATGGTTATGTTACCTCTGGGGCATTTTTAGTCAATAATCAAGACTTAAGTAAAGGTATAGTTCAAATTCAAGTCGTAGAAGGAGAACTGGAAGATATTCAAATCAGTGGTTTGAATCACCTCACGAACGGTTATGTTCGTTCTCGTTTAAATCTAGCTGCTACTACCCCTCTAAATCGCGCCAATCTAGAAACCGCCTTGCAACTATTAATTTTAGACCCTGTAATTGCTACGCTTAGTGCCGAACTAACAGCAGGTAAACAGGCAGGAAGTAATATCTTACTCATCGAAGTTGAAGAAGCAGATCCCTTTACTCTTACTTTGGGCATAAATAACTATCGTCCTCCCAGTATTGGAGAAATACAGGGGAGTGTTAACCTAAACCAAATTAATCTTTTTGGCTTTGGCGATCGCCTTAATGCCCAATATGATTTTACCGAAGGCTTAGATTTATATAATTTTGGTTATTCCTTCCCCATCAATGGTAACAATACGACTTTAGGATTTCGTTACGATCGAAGCGATAGCAAGATTACGGAAGAAGAATTTCGCGATTTGGATATTGAAAGCCAAACCGAGACTGTATCTTTTAATTTAAGTCAACCATTACTGCGATCGCCCAATAAAGAATTAAACCTCGGTTTGAGTTTAGATCTGCGTCGTCGTCGTACCTCTTTACAAAATGAACCCTTTGCCTTTCCCCTTAGCGGACAAAATGGGGAATCTAACGCTACAGTACTTAGATTTTCTCAAGATTGGGTAAATCGTAATGCCAAAAGTGTATGGGCAGCGCGATCGCAGTTTAATATCGGTATTGATGCCTTCGACGCAACTATAAGTGACATCGAACCCGATGCTAAGTTTTTTACTTGGCAAGGACAATTCCAATGGGTACAGCAGCTATCATCTCGCAATCTCTTGGTTGCCAGACTAGGCGGACAATTCACTTCCGAGCCTTTATTATCTCTAGAGCAGTTTAGTCTTGGAGGAGTAAATACCCTTCGGGGTTATCAAGAAAATCAATTAATAACCGACAGTGGTTTTTTAGGTTCTCTTGAATTTCGTATTCCCATAACTGCTAATCCCAACACTTTGCAATTAATTCCTTTCTTTGATTTTGGCACTGGTTGGAATAATGAAGAACCAGATCCAGATCCTACTACCCTTGCTAGTTTTGGATTAGGATTGAATTTATCTGTTGCGTCTCAATTAAATCTCAATCTTAATTATGGTGTTCCATTGATATCAGTAGATAATGAAGGAGATTCAATACAAGAAAATGGATTGCATTTTTCTTTAAGTTATCAACTTTTTTAAAATGAATTTTTAAGAACTAATTCGTAAATAAAATATTAATTCACTCATAAGATACGGATCTTTGAGAGCAATCGCTTTGTCTAAAAGTTCTAAGTGCGATCGCTCTTAATAACTCTAATAACCTACGATCCGAATTATCAGATTACTGTTGGTATAACTTTATAATTTTTATCTTTCATGTTTGAGCAAAAAAGAATATAAAAACTTGTTAGTGATTTCAGAAGTCTATCGTCAACCGACACGGATGTACGAAAATAAAACGATGAGGATTGACGATAGAATTGTAAATATTAAACAACCGCACATCCGACCCATAGTAAGAGGGAAAGCGGGTTCATCAGTAGAGTTTGTCGCAAAAATATCAGCTAGCTGCGTTGAAAGCTATGTGTTTTTCGACCATTTAAGCTGGGACAACTTTAATGAATCAAATTATTTTATCAAACAAGTAGAATCCTTTAAAGAAAAAACATTTGATTAATAGAAATTATAGTTTAATTAATTATTGATAATAATTAAATATATTATCTGGCTTGTTGAATAAATCGCCAAAAGAACTAATGTTTTATTCCGACTTTTTCAGCAAGCCCTAATTATGATTTTAAAACCTTTTAGATCGTCGAAATTGTTCGACCGAATTATGAGTTTCCATTTAGCCTTCAATCTTTATCTGCTGAACCCACGAAAATTCAAGGAATCATACCTCGATTCAGCAACGCCCCAATTTAATTTGTGAGAGCATCGACTGAGAACAGTTTGATTGTCGCTACGAATCGATCCTTACGGAAATAATAGCGATTGATATCGCGCTGAATGAGGCTACCAGAGGTGGTTTAGTGGTTATTCTTCCCGAAAAGATCGGTCGCACCCTTGACTTAATTGAGGCTCGCCATCCGCAAATTAAATGGGCTTTGTTGCCTGAATAATTTTTAGTTACACCATTCATGGGTTATGGCTAGCTGAATCTAGCACTCCCCGTCCTCGCGGAACGCAGGGCGGGGTTCTTGAATTGTCCGACTGCATATATTGATTATCCTGTTTTATGAGGAGATCTTAGAAAATTTCTAAATATTATATTTAAGTTGTTGCTTCGACCGAGTATTCTGGGTATGGTAAGACTAGGATACTACACGGTCTTGATCGCCTCAACAAAAGGACTTTAATGGCGATCGCGAGATGTAACTGGACACCATCTGTCTGCAAATTGCGACAGTCAATACAGAATTTTCATTAAATAAAAAACAAAACAGGATTGCTACAACTAGCAGTAAGATTAGAATAAAGAATAGTAAAAATTTGGGCAAAGCGACCTGGATTTGTCTTCTGTTAGCATACTTAGTTTTAGATTGGAGCTTTTAACCCCTCTCGATCGCTGCGTTCTGTTCTAGCTTGAGATTAGATAAAAAAAGTAAAGAAGTTGATAAAAATCCCATGAAGCATCCCCACTGGTTAGCTGTAGCAGGAATAACTACTAGCATTTTAATAACTGACGTACTAAAAGTTAGTGCAAGTATTTCGATTGGTTCTCGGCAAGTAGCGACCAAAGCCTCAGAGAACGATTACGCCTACAATCGAGCGGGGGAATTAGTAGACAGCATCAAGAAATACGAAGAAAATATTTCTTGCGATCGTTCAGAGTTAAACTCACAACTAACTCACTATCAGATCTGGGTTAATCGTGGTCTAGCCTTGCAACAACAACAAAAATACCGCGAATCTATAGCTTGTTTCGATCGCGCTTTAGCTCTACAGCCAGATTTAGAACCAGCCTGGTATCGTCGCGGTATTGCCCTAGGTCATCTCAAACAATATTCTCAAGCGGTTTTTGCCTACCAGCAGGCAATCGCCATTAATGGCAACGAACATACCAGTTGGTACAATTAGGGTAATGCTTACAAACATCTCGGACAATACGAACGAGCGATTGCAATCGAGTCGGATTTTCATCTCGCTTACTATCAGATGGGGCTGGTACTGGAAAAAACGGGAAACTACGATAGCGCAGTTTCCGCTTATCAACAGGCGGTTTACCTAGAACCAGAATAAGAGCGGGCATGGTACGCGCAAGGTAGCCTCTTAAACAGATTAAAACAATACGAGCGGGCGATCGCCGTCTACGAAAAAATCCTCAAGCTGCAATCCAAACAGCATCAAGCTTGGTATAATTTAGGAAACATCCACCTCCAGCTAAAAAATTATCAGCAAGCAATCGCCTGCGAAGAACGAGCGATTGCCCTAAAGCCCGATTATCATTTTGCCTGGAATAATCACGGTGCTGCACTAGAAGCCCTAAAACAAATCAAACAAATCAAAAAAGCTCTCAGATCCTATAGTAAAGCCCTATAAGCCAATCCCGATTATGAACAAGCCCTGAATAATCGCCGTCGCCTCTTATTTTCTGTAAGTGGAAGTAATTCTGTTGTTTCCAATACACACAAAGAAATTAATTTAGAATAGTTTAAAGTCTAACCAATCAATTTGAACCCAGGAATAATAGAATAAATGATAGACTCAAATATTTAAAGGCAAGAAGCTGACCAAATTGAGAAAAATGGCGTTCTTTAGTTTTTTTTAGGTCTATTTACTGACAACAATAAATCAAGGCAAAAGTTAGCGTCATTGATTCTATTTCTTTAAATATTCGAGAAAATTCAATTGGGATTAAAAATGAAACAAAATCGCGAAGATAGATCCTATAGATTTCAGATTCGCATCATGTTAGTTTACTGTTCGCTCATCTTGTTATCTTTTTTTGGTGCAGTACTAGCAATTCGCCGAGTTTTATTACTTCGTTTAGATGCTAGGGTAGAGCAAGCTCTTCATCAAGAAATACAAGAGTTGCGGATTTTGGTAAACGGCAAAGATCCTGAAACGGCTCAGCCTTTTGGAGACAACATTACCGCAATTTTTAACACATTTTTAAGACGCAATATTCCTGTTAGTGATGAGTATACAATTGCCCTATTTCCAGATCGGTTTTACAACTCAGTACCTCCAGAATTACCTCCAGCAATCGATCGCGATTCGTCAATAGTAAAATACTGGCAAAAAATTACTTTACCCGTACAGGGAACAATTAATACTTCTGAAGGTGAAATTGTCTATTTAGCCGAACCCGTCAAAATCGAGGGGAGAATTAAAGGCATATTTGTGGTGGCGATCGCGATGAATAACCCACGTCAGGAAGTTACAGAAGCAATTTTAATTATTATTCGGGTAACTAGCGTGGTGGTGGCAATCACTTCTATTTTGGCTTGGGTTTTTGCGGGGAGAATTTTGAGTCCTTTACGTTTATTAACCGAAACCGCACAAGCAATTAGGGAAAACAATTTAGACCGTCGCATCCAAGTCAAAGGAAATGACGAGGTGGCGCAACTCGGCACCACATTCAACGAAATGCTCGATCGCCTACAGTCAGCCTTTATCACTCAACGGCAATTTCTTAACGATGTCGGACACGAACTCAAAACACCCATCACCATAGTCCAAGGACATTTAGAATTAATGGGGGATACCCCCGAAGAACAACAAGAAACCAAAGAAATTGTCTTAGATGAATTAGAACGGATGAATCGTTTGCTAAATGATTTGATGCTGTTAGCAAAATCCGAACGACCAGATTTTTTGAATTTAGAACCCCTAGAAATTAGTACTTTAACTGAAGAAATTTATCAAAAAGTCAGGGGGATGGGCGATCGCCAATGGCAATTGGAAACAGTAGCTCAAGGAATAATACTAGCAGATCGTCAGCGACTGGCGCAAGCCGTCGTTAATTTGGCACAAAATGCCACCAAACATACCCTACCAGAAGACACAATTGCCATTGGTTCTAGCGTCGAGGGGAATAAAGTCAGCTTGTGGGTAAGAGATACAGGAACGGGTATTGCTCCAGCAGATCGACAACGCATATTTGAACGTTTTCAAACAGGCAACAACGGTTATGCAGGAAAAAGCACGGGTTTGGGTTTATCTATTGTCAATGCAATTGTCCAAGCACATAGCGGTAGAATTGAACTATCAAGTAAATTAAATCACGGATCTAAATTTACGATTGTTTTACCTCAACTATTAATTTTAAAATCTTCTTTGTCTAGAATTAACTAGCTTTGAGATTAAAGTGATTTTAGTACATATATATTAGTTATTTAAGTGGATTTCCTCGCACGATCGCGCTATCGGTTTGATGTGAGTTGTTAGTTGTTAGTTGTAGGGGGCTAACGGCGACGCGGTTGCGCAAGCAAGTCGTTAGACTCAGCTAATCCTTTAAGGAATCGCCCCTACAGTTCGGAGGGCTGTTTCCAACTGAGATAAGTTGACGATTTTGGATGATAGGAGAGTGGTGAAGGAGGGAAATGGGGAAATAAACAACAATTTGCCCAAAAAAAGCCCCATTTTAGTTGGTAAAACTCACTCGTTTTTCGGGTTTAATCAACTGAAATAGCCCTAAATTCGTTGACTGACAACAATTATTAATCGATAAATGATGTTGAAATCGGTGAGTATTTGTCTAATAATCTCCCTATCCCCCTATCCTCACAAGGGTAGGTTTTTTACAATTAAGAGGAATCAGAAAAAGCCCAATCGCTGAAATGATTGAAGGATATAGGAAATAAGCGACCGAAGGTCAGAGATTGACCCCAATCGCAGTTGCGCTACTATAGTTAACAAACCATTAAGAAAACAAGAGATTTGACGAGTAGCTGTAAGTTGAGGTGTTTTGGACAGATCAGAAATTAATTCCTCATCATGAAAACTTTCCTGCTCTCCACCAAGAGTAACCATCCACAACAGAGCCACAGCCATTGCCAACCAATGCCGTTCCGCTCGGTCTGGTTGTCGCAAGGGAGTTTTCTGCCATTGCCAGCCATCACTTTTGACATCTCGATAAGAACTTTCAATCCAAGAGCGAAATCCGTACCAACCAATATCAACATCAGTTGATTTGAAGTCGGTGAGAATTAACCAAGGGTCAGCATAACCATCATCCCATCGAGCTAGAAGAGTACAATCAATTGGATTGCTTTTAAAGCAAGTAATTTGTCCCGACCAACTCTCTCTCTTTTGAGTGACAACGGTGGCTCTTTGGCTGCCATGAAGATGAATTTTGTAGTCGGTAGTGACCTTGATGATTAATTCTTAAAAATGGATGCCAGCCTAACTCCAAAATCTTTTGATATAGCCAATCAGCATATAATCCTCTGTCGGCACTAACAATTACCTTCCAATCTGTTGGTACAATATTTTTGAGAGATTGAAATAGTTCCAACCAGTATGGTTTCCAACTGCCTTTCTCAGTGGCTTTGACAACTTTCCACGCCACAGGAATGCCACTACCTCGATATAAAACATTAATCGATAGCACCGTGAAATTCTGACCAATACTAGTAGCATCTAATGCCATTGGTAACTCTTTCGTGTTTTGAGGAAGTAAATCAACAATCCATTGTAGTAATGAAGCAAAACAATCTTTGACTTCTAGAGATACTCGTTTATTCCCTTTTTTGCTTTTCGCTTTTCCTTCTTTGTACCATTCTTTTAGTCTCTGACGTACTGTATTGTCTTGCTCTTGATTGATTTTGGCAATTAGATGAGAAACTCTGGTCACACTGCTTGATTGTGTCATGACCATCCCAAAGCTCCAGGTTGCCAGTCCAGACACTTGAGGTAAGCTTAGATGAGGAAATCTTCCGCTTACTATTTGTTTCCAATCTTTGAGATGTTGATTTAATTTCATCTCTTGAAAGCTTCTATTGACTTCTCTTTATACTCTTACCTTATTTCTGAGCTTTTACTCCTCCCTTTGTAAAAAACCTACCCTTGTGAGATCC
>JASJEI010000460.1 GCA_030064795.1 Pleurocapsa sp. MO_226.B13
GTGATGGGTCACAGTTTGGGTGAATATGTTGCTGCCACTATTGCTGGGGTGTTTAGTCTCGAATCTGCCCTGAAGCTGGTTGCGATTAGGGCGCGTCTGATGCAGGCTCTACCCCAGGATGGAGCAATGTATGCCTTAATGACCGACACCAATACAGTCACCGAGGCAATTCAACCCTACCGCCAGCGGGTGGCAATCGCTGCGATCAACGGTCCCCATAATGTCGTGGTTTCTGGTCATCGCGATGACTTGAGTGCGATCGTGGCCGATTTAACCACTCGTGGCATCAAGAGCAAACAACTACAGGTTTCTCACGCTTTCCATTCTCCCTTGATGAAGCCGATGTTGGCCGAATTTGAGGCGGTAGCCAGTCAAATTAGCTATTCGCCCCCCAAAATCAAGCTCATCTCCAATCTAACGGGAGAGGAAGCCAAGTCAGAAATCGCCACGCCAAATTATTGGTGTCGTCATATTCTCATGCCCGTTAATTTTGCCACTAGTATAGAAACTCTGGCAAGTTTGGGTTGTCGAGCATTTTTAGAAATTGGAGCCAAACCAACCTTACTTTCGATGGGTCGTCATTGTTTGACAGCTACTAATAGTAGTAGTAGTAACGAGCTTCAATGGTTGCCCAGTCTACGCCCAAAACGCGCCGATTGGCAACAGCTGTTAGCGAGTTTGGCGCAACTCTATGTCAGTGGGGTCTCAGTGGACTGGTCGGGTTTCGACCGCGATTATCCCCGAAGACGCATCCCACTACCCACTTATCCTTTTCAGCGTCAGCGTTATTGGTTTGAAGAGAGCGATCGCAACGAGCGCAAATCATCTTCCATAACCGAGTCGAATGGATCTTTTAAATCCCAAGAAAAAACCTCCCTGCTGGAAGTTGCTAAAAAGCGCGACGAACTTTTAAGAGCGAACCCCAAACAACAGCAAAAACTATTAGAAAGTTATTTCGAGCAACTTTTAAAACGAGTAATGGGACTAAATGCTTCTCAACTAGATTGGCAACAGCGTCTTTCTGATTTAGGACTCGACTCCTTGATGGCAACTGAATTAAGAAGACAGCTTGAAGACAACCTAGGCATCAAAGTACCAGTAGAATTTCTCGCCGAACTCAGTATCAAACAGTTTCTAGAACAGGTTCTAGTTCTGCTCCAAAAGCAACAAAAATCATCATCCCCAGTTAATGGTACTGTCAATTTACACGCTGAAAGTGAATCTAACAATAACCTGTGGATCGCTTGTCCTCAAGCAAAACCTCAAGCTCAAGTACGTTTGTTTTGCTTTCCTTATGCTGGAGCGGGAGCTTCCTGTTTTCGTACCTGGACTGAGTATTTACCGCCAGAAATAGAAGTTTGCTCGATTCAGTTACCTGGTAGGGAAAATAGACGTAAAGAAGCTCCTTTAACCAGAATGAAGTTGGTAATCGAGACTCTTGCCCCGATGCTCCAACCCTATCTAGATAAGCCTTATACTTTTTTCGGGCATAGCATGGGAGCAATGGTGAGTTTTGAACTAGCACGAGAACTTCGGCGACGAAATTGGCGACAACCTTCTCGCTTGCTAGTTTCCGCCTGTCGCGCCCCTCAACTGCCAGACCTCGATCCACCCCTCCATCGTCTTCCAGAAGATAAGTTTATCAAAAAACTAGAGCGTCTCAAGGGAATTCCAGAAAAGGTACTAGCCAGCCCAGAGTTAATGCAGCTATTTCTTCCCACCTTACGCGCTGATTTTGAGCTATTAGAAACTTATTTTTATCTTAATGAAGAACCTTTTGACTTTCCTATTACGGCTTTTGGGGGTTTATTAGACAACAAAGTCAGCTTAGAGGAACTTGCTGTCTGGCGCGAGCAAACCAATGGTGAATTTAACCTGCAAATGTTTTCTGGCGACCATTTCTTTTTGCACGCCAACAACCGCGAACTGTTGCCAGATCTGGCAGAGCAAATGCAAAAACTTTTGATTCTTAACTAAATAATCAACAAATCATAAATCATTATGGCTTATATTGTTGCTACATCTACTGGATTTCCTGCCCACTATTATCCACAACAAGTGCTATCTACAGCACTGCAAAAGTACTTCTTAGCTATGGAGTTGGATTTCGATCTTAGTATTATCGAACGTTTTTTCACTAATGTGGCGATTGATGGTCGTTACTTTGCCTTTCCTCTAGATTCCTTTTACGAACCACCAGGATTTGGCACGATCGCTAATGCAGCAATTGAAACTAGTGTCGATCTTCTCAAGGGAACAATCAACAGATTATTAGATAAGGTAGATTTAGAACCTCATCAAATATCGCAACTCACCTCCGTTACCCTAACTCCAGCAGTTCCATCCCTAGATATTCGGTTGATGAATCAAATTCCCTTTTCTCCTAACATTAAAAGAATGCCCTTGTCTGGAGTGGGCTGTATGGGTGGAGCTTTTAGCTTGGCAAGAGCAGCAGAATATCTCAAGTGCCGACCGACAGAAGCTTCGATAGTATTTGCGATCGAGCTTTCTTCCTGTTTGTGGCAAGGTTCGCTACAACGGGATCTATATACCTTAATTAAGCAATTACCAGAAGATCCCTCTCAATATACCAATATCATCATGGCGATTGTAACTGCTGCCTTATTTGGCGATGGTTCGGGTGCAACATTGATGGTCGGTGACGACCACCCTCTAGCCCGCTCGGGACAGCCTCGAATTGTTGATAGTTGCTCGGTTATGCTGCCCAATACCGTTCATCTAATGGGTATGGATTTAGTCGATACGGGTACGAGAAATATCCTCAGACCAGAAGTATCCGACTATGTGAAAGTTGGACTACGGCAAGCACTCGATCCGCTTCTAGTCAAACACGATCTCTCCACCGACAAAATTGCTCGCTGGATCGTGCATCCAGGTGGACCAAAAATTATTCAAGCCATTGAAGATGAGTTCGCACTTCCTGATATAGCACTTCAGCCCAGTCGAGATGCCCTAGCAAAAATTGGTAATATTTCCTCACCCACAGTCCTCTACATTCTGGAGCAAACTCTATCACAACAACAACCACCTCCAGGTTCTTATGGCTTATTAATAGCTATGGGACCTGGATTTTCTCAAGAAGCAATTTTGCTGCAATGGTAAACATTTTCAATCATCACTGAATGCTACTGAGGTCTATTTAACTCTAAAAACTAACTGTTTTGCGATGCTATCATGCTTTGTTTTCTAAAAGAAAGAGCGACTCAACTACAAGAATTAGCCGATGCACCCGATTGCAACCAAGCAATCCTTTACAATACCTATACTCAATTTAAAACTCTCAATCTGCTTGTCTCACACTGGCGAAATATATACGAGTTTTATATCAGACCTCTGCTAAAAAAAGAAAATAGAACTTGGTCTTTACTCGATATTGGTTGTGGTGGAGGCGATATCACCCTAGCAATAGCTGAATGGGCAGCAAAAGACAATTTGTCATTAAAAATCACTGCTATTGATACAGATATTAGAGCTATTAATTATGTCAATAGCTTGAGTAATCCACACAATATTGAGTTTCGCAACATTTCTACTCAAGAGCTAATAGCTCAAAATCGTTCCTTCGATCTCGTCATCTCAAACCACTTTATTCATCATTTAAATACTAGCGAACTCAAGGAAATCGTGGCGCAAGTCGAACATTTGGCAACCAAGATGGTTATTTTTAATGATATCGAGCGTTCTGGTCTTCTATACTTCGGTTTTGCCACACTTGGTCTTCTGTTAAAACCATTTTTTCCTAAGTCCTTTATTTGGGTAGATGGTCTCCGTTCGATTATGCGTAGCTATACTCGCTCTGAGTTAATGGCGATCGCCAAAAATAATTGGCAGGTAAAACGTCTATTTTTCTCTAGACTTTTACTCATTTACTCTCAATAAACTCTAGCTCGGAACTTCAAACAATGCTAACGCAATTCTTGTTTTGCAGTATTATTGCTGCCGTTATTCTACAACGACTGTGGGAACTTCGCCTCAGTCGGCATAATGAAGCATATATCTTAGCTCAGGGAGGAAAAAAACATAGCGATAATCTTCTGGGTATGGTCAAAGTGCTGCAAATAAGCTGGTGGGTAGCAATGTTACTTGAAGTTTGGTGCCTCGATCGCCCCTTCATACCGCTTTTAGCTGCTATAGGAATACTAGCAACAGTAACTGGTCAGATTTTACGCTATCTATCAATGCAAGCTTTGGGATATCGCTGGACTTTACCGATTATTACCCTTCCTGGCATTCCCCCAGTTAGAAAAGGCATTTATCGTTACCTGCGACATCCTAATTGGCTGGGGGTCATACTTGAAATCGCTGGTTTACCTCTGTTTCACGGAGCTTATTTAACAGCGATTTTTTTTAGTATCGCTAATGCATTTTTGATCGGTAAACGTATGCATACTGAGGAGCTAGCTTTAGCTAAAAATAGATGAACTTTAAAAGTGTGAGCGGGAATTCCCATACCTTTTCAGGTATGGGATGAAAGCCCTAAAGGATTAGCTTCGCGTCACGAACTGGGCAGCGTAGAGGTTGAGATTGAACAGTTAAATAGCAATTCATGAACTCTTTATATAGCATGCATGGGTTTTGGTTGTGGTATGATACTCATGTACGTAAAAGTGCGACCTGTTAAGGTCAAAGGTAATGTTACATTACCGTCAAACCTTGTGAGGTACATAACTCATAACTCATAATTCTATAGAGGTTAAATTCTTCTCTACCAAACCCAAGGTATGAATCCATCTACCCAGGTTATGTTAACTGGCAATTAACATCTCTCGGTGCATGGGTAGAAATGCAGCAATTCCGAAAGTCGTCTTTAGGTATCTGCTAGGGGAGTTACATATGGTTAACGTACAGTCAATTCACTCACCTTGTCGTAAACAGGTATGGACGTAAAGCGGCTGAAAAAGCATAGGTGATCCAACTATGCTCCCAAATTAGCCAGTAAAACACTTCAGACTTTAAACGTACAGTGTAGGCTGATAAAGGTTAAAACGTTCGCCATGAAAGGATTGTCATATGGACTGCATTCAAGTTTTACATGAATGTGTAAGGGTGTCCGACACGGCATAATGTGAAAACCTAAGTGTAACGTGAAATAGATAATGGGAACAGGGAAACCCAATATATCTCCTGATAGAGATTAAAAGTCTGACCCAACTGTACCTAGTTAAAGGAAGTAAACCTAGATTTTACGTATCTTCTTTTAACAAAACACCAAGGGGGAGTCGAGAAGTTGGATAACCTGCCTTTATCAGATAATGGTAGCATCTAAAACTTCTGTGAGCGACAAAACAGAACTAATACAATCCAAAAGAGGTAGGTAGCCAACCACAAGATATATTGGAGTAGGATGTCCTAAAAAGCTAATGCCTTACCCTGAAAAGACAGGGGGAGGGGAAACCAAGGATATGCCCACGTAGGACGGTCACTGAGTAGGATACGATTTAGTATCATCTTAATATGCCTAATACGCTGACTTCGTCGGTCAAGCGTGGGATGAATAAGGATGAGAACAACGTTAAACAATCCGAGTCCGAAAACTGGTAACGGTAAAGGACACCCTAACATTGGGACTCACACCAGGAGCTAGATGAGTTGGAAACTCTCATGTCTGGTTCTGAAGTAGAGGTGAGGTTCAGTAATGAACCCATCGACTACAACTCCTGAAAACAGATTTATCAATGTCAAAGGAAATAAATCACCTTTCGACGGAGTGATTATCGAGCCAGAAGTCTAATTTAACTTCCAGCTTATTTCTTTTTTCTATGAGTAAAGAATTTAGTCAGCATATAGTGTGACTTCAGGGGCTTCTCCTACGGTAACTGTCACTGTAGCTGTGTCTGTGGCGTTACTAGAATCGCTGATTGTGTAATTAAAAGTATCGTTGCCTGTAAAACCACTAGCAGGAGTATAAAGTACTTTGTTTCCTTGAATAGTTACCGTACCATCGCTTAAGAAACTATCTACTTCAGTTAATGAGAAGGTTTCTCCGTCAGGATCGCTATCGTTGGCAATAACGTCCACTAGGATTTCTGTTTCATAAGGAGTTGTGGCGCGATCGTCTTCAGCAGCAGGAGCTAAATTAGAAGTAGGTGCATCAGGAATTTCGGGTAGGTTGTCTTCGCCTATATAAATAGCAAAAACGATATCGTTATAGTCTTTGTCTCCCCCTTCGTATAAATCTTCCCAGGCTAAAACTAAATAACCTTGATAGGCATAAGCCATGACGTGCTGAAGATTATCGGGATTACGATCTACACCTGCATAATAGGTATAAAAATCTGTATTTTGATAGGCATTAGCCAAAAGAGCAAAGTCTAAAGTAGAACCTGCTTCCACTTCGCCAAAGCTGACATAATCTCCCGATCGCAATTGTTCTGTATCATCACCCATGGAAGCATCAATGAATATTAAACCTTCTCTATTAGTTGTTCCCGTGGATTTTAACTTTAGCTGATTGCGATATCCAGCTCCTTCGTGAATGAAGTAAACTTTTAGATCTTCAATATTGTATTTTATATTGAGTTTAGTAGCATCAAGTTTGCGTGCATTAAGTTCTTCTAAGTCGATCGCACTTGCTTCTTGGCGAACAAATTGTTGAAAGGCATCAACACCTCGTCCCGCACTACTACCATCATCGTTAGTATAGTCAGTGGTATGAAAGACTGTGGCTGGATTGTTGTAGCGATAAAAGTTTAAGTCAGAGAAATTAAAGCTAGCTTTAGCGGGTAAAGTTGACCCAATAGCTAAAGCGATCGCACCTAAAAATAAGGAGGAGTTTTTGAATTTCATGGGCTTAATATTAATAATTTATTTATGTTTTTTTAGAGATTAGTTTTGAACTTCTGCACAATAAGTTTGTAGATTTAGTTCACCAGTAGCCAAACTTTTAAGGGTATTTTTTTGATATTCATCAATAATATTTTTGACTTCGCTATAAGCTTTGGCGATCGCCGTTTTGGTTTCTGCTGTTTGTTCTGCATGGTTGCAAACCACTCTAGCTAATTCTTCATCGGTCATTACTAGACCTTGAGCAATAGCAGGAACAGAATAGATTAGTGAGGTTAAATAAATAAATAAAGCAGTTTTTTTCATAATGGTTATTAATATTTTTTTGTCTTCTAGAACATTTATAACCAATAGAAATACTTATGTAATTACTCTGATTTCAGAAATACCTAATTTTCATAAAAAATACTATTCGACTTAATCAATACTTGATTTTGAGAGGATATCTAAGTAAAAACGCTGAGAACAAAAATCAAGAACAGTTAAAGAAAGTGTCTGGAAAACTAATAGCTTGATCTTAAGTTTAAAAAACAGCTATGCTAGTCATACCATTCCTCCTTGAAGTTGCACTTAATATGCATGAGTTTAGATCTCACGCAAAGACAAGGACACGCCCGATCGAGGCTTCCTCAAAATCGCGTAGGGGAGCCGTAAGTTTGGCGACGTATGTCCGCGCAAAAGCGCAAAGAAGTTAATTTTTAGAAGAGTGCATTGTTATGGAGAGTTGGTATAAAAAGTGCTAGTAGGTTGGGTTAAGGTACGAAACCCAACATCCATAAGCTTTTGTTGGTTTGCACGCGCTTGTTTAACCCAACCTACTGTCGCGTCTAGATTAATTTGTTGGGTAGAGCGAATTGATTCAAGCCCCCTATCCCCCAAGCTTGGGGGAATAATTGATTCCAAGTTCAAAATTGAACCCAACATTTTAACCTAGACGCGCTACTACGAAGTCTCTTGTTACTATAGTTTTTCAGTCAAGAGTTAAAACATTTACAGCCTTTTGCAAGACTAACTGAACATCTACCAATTCAATAATCTAGTCAAGCAGATTCATCCATCTGCCTTTATCTGTGGACTTTATTATAGTTATAGCAGAAGACCGCAAAGGTTGAGACAACTAATATTTATATCTCGTTTATCCTCGAATCAGGGCAAAGGCGTTTATCCCCGTCGCCTTGGGGGCAGAGGCGCAAAGAGGTTTTAAATGTGTCCTATTCTATAGTTCGGTTGCTATAAGTAGCTCCACCTGATTAAATCGCACTTAGCAATTATTGACATTTTCTAGTTTCAGGAAGGCGATCGCCCGAATTATCAGTACGATACGCCGTTAAAATTACCTCGCCATTCTCTGTTATCTTTACTCCTCTAGCTGGCTGTATCTTACCTTGAGCAGTTTCAATTGGTGCGGGAATGGTTGATTTAGGATTGGTTGGACCGCTGACAATAATATTACGAGAATCTAAAGGTAGTCCTGGTTCGGGAGGAATACCACCTTTACCTTCAATCGTTAGACCACTACTGATACCCGCTAGTCTATCAGTTTGACAGGCTTGAGCCGTAGTTTCTTCTGGTTCAACTACGTTAACGGGTAATTCTGTTGCACCTTGAACTGGATTAATATCGGGAGTAGAGATATTAATCGTCCCATCTACTTCACCAGCTTGAGAACTAGCAGTAATATCATTAGTTGAAGGACTCGGCGATCTTTCTCGAATGCCGAAAATACCTTCTGAAGCAATGGTTATATTTCCGCCAGTACCGTCGAAAGCATTGGCAGTAATATCGTTATTTCCTTGAGGAAAAGCAATAATAAACTGAGAATCAATCTCTATATCGGAACTTTCAGATTGACAAAACAGCAAAACCTATGCATGGTGAAATATACAGCCCTATTGAGTTAGTTGTTTACTGGGTACAAATCAGGGAAACACCAAGTAAATCTAGTGCTTTTTGTTGTAGTGC
>JASJEI010000461.1 GCA_030064795.1 Pleurocapsa sp. MO_226.B13
TAGCATTTCTCGTATTAATGAGATACACCCTGCTTAGGATAAGTTCGGAGTTCAGAGTTCGGAGTTCGGAGTTCGGAAAATTTTGTACCTCACCTATTTGAGAAAGGCTATATTCAACTGAAAACGGCTATAAACTGACCAAGAAATAGTATTTATTTAGTTTTTTATAATTAAAAACTCATTAATTATCGATCGAATAAATAAGAAATCCCATTCCTGAAAACAAGATTATAGTACCTAGTATGTGCCATAGTTTAGCTAATTCTCGCTCGACTTTATAATCCACTACTTCCTTAGTAAAAATCGTATTCGCGCCTGTTATTAATCCTATATAGCCTACATAGTGCATCCAGCGATTTTCCAGGTCATAACTAAAAAATAGCAGTATATATGTCAATAATAATGAAAATAAACCTGCGATCGCTGTAGGATTCAGCCACTGCTTTTCATTTGGCAAATATCTTAAAATGCTGCTACTAATCCAAAATAATAAGTAAGTTATAAAAGATAAAATAAATCCAATACATCCCAACCAAGCCAATTCAGGTTTAAATAGAGAACTATCTATAAAACTAAAAGCAGGATTCAGGGTAATTAAAGTATAAATAATTAATCCCATACAAACCGCTATCCCTAAAACCAAAGTAAAAATCCAGGCTTTAGCTCTTTCAGGATATATATTTTCCATGTTTGAGATAATTTAAACTGCTAGTATACACAGGGCAATCGCGTCAAAAAATTAGAGTTTAAAAAGTCCTGAATTAGATAAAATCTGAAGTAGAAAATTATTATCCAAGCCAGCTTGATAACGTTTCATCACTACACCACTAATCGTTAAATATCAGCTTATTTTTTTCTTTCGACCAATATTTTTGCCAGAAACTTCTTGCACCGTATTCAATTGCAGGTACAAATTTGTCTAGAGATATTTTCGGTGCTGGTGATAACTTAGTTTTGTCTATAGATTTAGGATAAGTAAAAGATCCAGAAGAGTCTACTGACTTAAGTTTACGGTCTGAAAATAATACGTATTTTTTCTTCTTAAAATCTACGTAATATTTATATTTAAAGTCAAAATTAAAATCTTCTTCCAAATAATAAAATTTAGGCTGGTATTGTGCTTTTTCTAGCTTAGTAATACTTTTAATATTTCTTTTTAGCCATAATGCTTTTAGTTCGCATAATTGAGTAAACCTACTCAGATTTTTATCAGTTTCTAAAGAAGTAAAATTGTAGTGATATTCTAAATTTTTATTTACATCTTTAGCTAAGTCTCTCATTAGCTTTTCTGCGGTAGATATTCCCTCAATTATTGCTTGCTGTTCCTCTGAGTAATTAGCAGACCATTCAAGCCAGTTAGTCTTTATCCGTTTTTGTTTTTGTTCTAGCTTATTTCCTCTGCTTCGTTCTTTGCTTGCTTGTTTTAAAGGTGTTTGGTTTCGTTTTAAAAATGGCAGATCTAATTTTTTTCCTACTTGTTTTCCTATTTTTACATATCCTTGTATTCCTTGTGGTAGAAACTTTACTCGCTCGATAATATTGGTTTGGTATTGGTTTCCTTCAGCCTCCACGATCCAATATTCTTCGCCTAATTTTTTTAGAGTAACAAATCTTTGTTTTTCTTTCGTTTTGCTCATCAAATTTTCGATATTTTCAACCCTATTTTTGCTATAATAATTTTAATATAAACTAGACTATTTATAACAATACTTATTTAAATTACAAAATGTTCTGGCGTGGATTTATTACGAATAAAAAAGTAGAAGAACTATTACCAGTCGAAGCACTTGTTTTTGTCAATCGTTGGGCTAAATCAGACAACTTTTATTACGAAGATCGCGATGCTTTGTACGATTTGAAAGATGGGAAAATACATCAATGGTTAAAATCTGAAAAATTAAAAATTACTGGGGTTATCGAGCGAGAGTCCGAGGTTATTCGGTTAATGAGAGAAGAGATAGCTAAAGAAGGAGAAAACCTAGAATGGCTAAACTTTTTAGAAGATCCTTACCATTATTTAACTGAAGAAGAAAATAAAAATCAACAGTTATTTTACGATTTAACATCCAATTTAGATTATTTTGTTGAATATCCACTGGATATCTATCAAAGTTGGATCGCACAATTGCAACCAGAAATAGAAGCCTACAAAATTGCCAAGGAAGAATATGACCGAGAGTTTGGCAGACGACAGCCAATTATCGATCGCTATAATCGAGATTGTATTGCCTATCAACAAAAAAAGCAGTCAGCAGCAAAACAGTGGGCTAAGAAAAATAAGGTCAAGATTGCCCGTTCTAATAGTGGCAAATCACTCAAAAAGGACTGGCTTGAAAGATTGGAAAAACAAGGTTTTAATTATCCCGAAGCGGAACCTCCAAATCCCTTTGCCAAAAAACTCAAGCAACCCGAACCAGTACAATACCCCGATAAAACTTATTCAGTTAGTTTCGATACCTACGTACCAGGCAGTATACCAGAAATAGAAAAAGCCCTTGATTGGGCTAGAACTATTATCGATCTACCCCCTACCTGGGAAATAGACGAAGATTTTGTTTGTCACAATCTTGACGAAGAACTTAACAGATTGGTTTTAGAAAGAATTATCAGTCAAGACATACTGCCTATTTTTCAGCAGGTAGTAGAAGGAAAACTTACAAATCCCCAAAAGATTTACGATTTACTAACTGAATACCCGATTAACTACGAAGCAATTGGCATAGAAAATCATTATAATTTCAGATACCATCAAACAAGTCATCGCTACTTTGGCAAATGGCACGAAATAAACTTATCTCCGACAGGACTTTGGTTGGTAGAGTTTCAATCTACAATCGATCCCACCATTACTTTTCACCAACCGTATAATAAATTTGTCACGACCGCCATTAAAGATAACAAACTGAAAGACGTTCCCCGCATAAGCAGCAATCGAGAAAAATACGGTAGAGCGATCGGATCTGAGGAAGCAGAACAATATCCAATAGAAAAATTACTAGAGATTTTAGGCTATTCTGTTTCCGATTTTCCTTGTGAACTAGAACTTTATTCTAG
Source organism: Pleurocapsa sp. MO_226.B13 (assembly GCA_030064795.1). The sequence goes on from JASJEI010000461.1 coordinate 3,055, forward strand.
TCCTGCTCTCTATCGCTTTTTCTCCGATTGGAAGGAAGACGAAGACGAGGATTGGGATTGGGATTGGGACTAGGACGAGGAGGACGAAGACAAAAATTAGAATAACAAGATTTCCGCCAAATCCACATCTATACCAATAGTTACTCCCTTCCCACTCGATTAAATTAAGCACCTATTTCTAGTGCTAAAAAGACAAATCTAAGTAAAAATACTGCTGCTAAAATCCAGACTGTAAGATTGATTTCATGTGCCTTTCCTTGAATAGCTTTGAGTATAGGATAACTAATAAAACCTACTGCTAATCCTTCAGCGATGGAATAACTTAGAGGTATAAATAAAATAGTTAAAAAAGAAGGTATAGATTCTGCTGGATCGTCCCAGTTAATGTCGGTAATACTACCTGCCATCAAAACTCCCACAATTAACAACACTGGTGCAGTGGCAAAAGGAGGAATGGCTGAAAGCAATGGGGTAAAGAAGATTGAGAGGGCAAATAAAATTGCTGCAACTATTGCTGTAAAACCGCTTCTGCCCCCTTCGGAAACTCCCGCAGCCGACTCGATGTAGGTGGTTACTGTGGATGTGCCTAAAGCCGCTCCTGCCGTTGTACCAATTGCATCTGCCATGAATGCTTTACTAGCACCAGGTAATTCCCCTTTTTCATTAACAAAACCTGCCTTAACACCAACTCCTGTAAGTGTTCCCACTGTATCAAAGGTATCAACAAAGAGAAAGACAAATAAGATTGCTAGTAAATTCCAAATATTATTTTGGAGGACAGTTGCTAATCCTGCAAAAGCCTGTCCTGCAATATTAACTGGAAAAACAGGCAAACCAATAATGCCTTGCGGCCAAGGGGCAATACCTAAAATCCAGCCCAGTAAAGCAGTAGCTAAAATACCAATTAATAATGCACCTTTAATTCGTCGGGCAACAAACGCAGCAGTAATTAAAATTCCCGCGATCGCCATTAAGGTGTTAGGATCGCCTAAACTCCCCAGGGTGGTTGTGGTCGATTCGCTAGTAACAATAATCCCTGAATTGCTGGTCAGGGCAATATAAGCAATAAATAAACCAATTCCCGCAGCAGTAGCGTGTTTGAGACAGTCGGGAATAGCAGCTACAATCCGACTCCGCATCTTAGTCAGGGACATGGCAATAAAGATTAGTCCCTCTATAAATACCGCAGCTAAAGCCACCCGCCAGTCAATTCCCAAACCTAGTACTACAGAAAAGGCGAAATAAGCATTAATGCCCATACCAGGGGCCAGGGCAAAGGGATATTTGGCATATAGTCCCATGATTAGAGTAGCGATCGCCGAGGAAATTGCTGTAGCAAACACCAACTCGCCAAACAAATCTCCCGACTCTTGTAAAAAGATCGCATTAGAAAGAATATCGGGATTGACCGCTAAGATATACGCCATCGTGACAAAAGTAGTGACTCCCGCCAAGACTTCGGTACGGAGATTCGTTCCTAAGCGTTCAAATTCAAAAAAACCAGCTATACCGCCTGAGTTTGATGATGAGTCCGAATCGGGTTTTGATTTAGTCGGATTTGATGATGTTTTCCGACTCATGATAGATACCTCATTTTTAATAATTATTTAATCTAAAGTATCTTCAATAGAATTTTAATTCTGAAACATCGTATACTGTATACAAATTATTTTCGTCTCACAATAAATAAATATTTAAAATTTGAGTCGCTTGTTATGGATTTGTACAGCGTCGAAACGTATCTGCGACCGCGATCGTTACAGGAACTACCAGATTGGCAACCTGACTGGAACTGGTTGGCTGGCGGGACTTGGATTTTTAATTCAGCCCAACCCCAAGTTAAGGCACTAGTTGATATGCAACGGCTTAACTGGTCGGAAATAGAAGTTGTCCCAGAGGGCTTATTCATTGGTGCAACCTGCATTCAAAACGATTTATTAGACTTCTCTTTTCCCGATGCTTGGACGGCGACAGAAGCACTAAAAGATGCAGTTAGAGAACTAGCGTCATTCAAATTGTCCCATGCTGCGACGGTAGGAGGCAATATTTGTTTGGCATTGAGTGCTAGTACATTTGCTCCTGCGATGGTTGCGTTAAATGCCAGCTACGAGATTTTACGACCGAATGGGGAAGCTTATTCTGTAAATGCCGTTGATTTTCAAATTGCACCCCAACAGACGATTTTAAAACCTGGGGAAGTATTACGGAGAATTAAAATCCCCACTGGAAATTTAGCCCAGTGGCAAACTAATTTTAAACGCATGGCGGTATGTACCGCAGGATATGCGATCGCGATCGTGGTAACGGCATATCATCCTAAAACCCAACAGGTAAGGTTTGGCATTGGGGGAAGCGTCAAAGCACCCCGTTTGATAGAATTTGACACCGTACCAACCCCCGAACAAATCGCATCCGCGGTTCGCCCTAAAGGACTCGCTCCGCATCGCGAACCGCGGATACACACATATATTGACGACGAACGTGGTAGCGCGGTTTATCGCCGTCATATTACCCAGGTATTAATGCAGCGTGGAATTGCCGAAATCACCGCAGGAATTAACGGAAAACGCCGATATTAATCCCTGGGCAAATTTTTCTGTAGGGACGTTTCATGAAACGTCCCTACAGGGTTTGATATTTTTTTGACTGACCAAAAATTATGCCAGATTCATTAAATTTTCAGGTTAACAACCAAAACCACAACACCAAATGCGATCCAGGTACGAGTTTATTGAGTTTACTCCGCGATTTAGGATATGCGGGAGTGCATCGCGTCTGCGAGTCGGGAGACTGCGGTAGTTGTACGGTATGGTTGGATGATAAGCCCATTCATAGCTGTATTTATCCTGCGATGCGGGCGGATGGACATCAGATAACTACCATTGAGGGATTAGAGAATGGCAAGCTATCCCCCATGCAGCAAGCCTTTCTAGATAAACAGGGTTTTCAGTGTGGTTACTGTACCCCTGGAATGATTATGACCGCAAGCAAGTTAGAGTATGAATCAGAAGCAGAATTAAAGGCAGAATTAGAAGGTAATCTCTGTCGCTGTACTGGTTACGAGGCAATTATCGAGAGTATTCTCCACTGCGGTAAAGATAGTTCAGTTGAACCCATAACTGCTAAAGATGGACAGGTAGGCAAAGACGTTCCCAAACAGGATGGCCCCGATATTGTTACGGGAAAACCAGTATACACCGCCGACTGGTCGCCGTCAGGCTTATTACATCTTAAAGTATTGCGATCGCACTATCCTCATGCCAGAATTCGCAGTATTAATCCGGCAAAAGCAGAAGCCTTAGCGGGGGTTGAAGCTGTTTTTACCCATAAAGATGTTCCTCGACGGGCTTATAGTACCGCAGGACATGGCGCACCAGTACCCGATCCTTTAGACCATTACATATTAGATAATAAAGTTAGGTTTATTGGCGATCGCGTTGCAGCAGTTGTCGCCGAGACGGAAGCGATCGCAGCTAAGGCTTGTGAGTTAATTGAGGTCGATTATGAAATTTTACCTCATGTAATTAACCCTGAAGAAGCAATGCAGGGAAAGGTAGTAATTCACGACGAACCAGAATCGAGTCAGATACACGATGCAGCCCATAATATTGCAGGGGAAGTAGCTTTAGCCAAAGGTGACTTAGAAGCGGGATTTGCCGAAGCCGATTTAATTGTCGAAAATACTTATATCTTACCCGCAGTACAGCACGTTCATTTAGAACCACACGTCAGTATTAGCTGGTTTGATAAGAATGATATTTTAACAGTCCGTTCCAGTACTCAAGTACCATTTCACTGTCGAAGATTGCTATCGGAACTGTTCGATCTACCCAAAGAAAAGATTCGGGTTTATAAACCACAGCTAGGGGGTGGATTTGGTAACAAACAGGAAATATTAAGCGAAGACTTATGTGTCTTGGCAACTTTAAAAACAGGTAAGCCAGTCCAGTGGCGGTTCACCAGAGAAGAAGAATTTACTGCCACTAATAGCCGTCACGCAATGAATATTCATCTCAAAACAGGGGTGAAAAAAGATGGTACGTTGACCGCACAGGAAATGAAAGCAATTTCTAATACGGGGGCGTATGGCAATCATGGAGAAACAGTTGTTTTCTTAACGGGTTGTTTCCCTCTGGGTTTATATCGCTGTGCCAACCAAGCCTATACAGGAACGGTAGTTTATACCAATACCATGCCCGCAGGGGCGTTTCGGGGTTATGGGGCGACTCAAGGTACATTTGCCATGGAATCCCAACTGGACGAAATTGCGAGGAAATTAAATATCGATCCGATAAAGTTGCGTCGGCAAAACTTAATTACTGCTGAAGACGAAATTCTCATTGGTAGAGAAGAACATTTCCATATTATCGGTAGTTACGCCCTCGATGAATGTATTGAAAAAGTTACCCAGGCGTTAGATTACGATCCAAACCAACAGCCCGCAACCGAAGGACACATCAAACGCGGTGTGGGTTTTGCTGCGACGATGCAAGCCAGTGGTTTAGCTAAGATTCATCTCGCCACTGTGAAAATATCTTTGATGCCCGATGGACTATACGAACTGCGAACGGGTTCGGTTGATGTAGGTACGGGTTCGGATACATCCCTACGACAGATAGCAGCCCAGGTTTTAGGAACAACGGTAGAGAAAATAACCATTATTACCGCCGATACCCAAAAAACTCCCTTTGATGCAGGTTCTTATGCCTCCGCTACGGCATTTATTTCGGGACAAGCGGTAAATTTAGCAGCCCAAAAATTGCGATCGCACCTCCTACAAATTGCAGCAGGAGAGATGGAGGTAGATTCTAGCGAACTAGAATTAACTGAAGATCGGGTTTCTAGTTCTTCTAGCAAACTAACTCTGCCACAACTGGCAAAAGCAGCCACAGAAAGAGGGGAATCATTAGAGATACAATTAGAACATACCAGCGATCGCGCTTCTCTTACCTTTGCCTTTCTGGGTGCAGAAGTAGAAGTAGATACCGAAACAGGCAGAATAACTGTCTTAAGATGTGCCGAGGCGATCGATATCGGCAAGGCGATTAATCCTCGTATCTGTCGCGGACAGGCTACAGGAGGTTTGGTAATGGGTTTAGGATACGCCCTTGCCGAAGAACTACGCTTTGACGAACAGGGTAAAATACTCAACCCATACTTGCGTACCTATCGCATTCCTGCTGCTTCCGATGTGCCACCTTTGGAAATATTTTTAATCGAAAAAGCCGATCCTTATGGCCCTTTTGGTGCTAAGGGGATCGGTGAAATAGGTACAAACTGCACCGCACCAGCGATCGCTAATGCTGTGGCAAATGCTACGGGAGTAAGATTAAGACAATTACCAATGATTCCCGAACGAGTCTGGATGGCAATGCAACAAGCAGAGGAAGCAGAGAAAGCAGAGAAAGCAGAGGAACTTTAGAATGTAATTGGCAGATAATTGCATTGTTCCAATCAACCAGACAATCGATGAGTACGAACAACAAAATTACCCGACCTTGTGACGTTTTTCTAGAATCTCCTGGTTGTCTACTGGCTGACTTTTCACGGGATCTTTTTTTCAATAAAGCGATCGCTAAACCACCGATTCCCCAAGGCTTATTTTCCCGTTATCGATTGTCATTAAGCCAAAATTATTGAAAATAAGCCTTGGGAGGAAATCCAGTTCTGGAG
>JASJEI010000462.1 GCA_030064795.1 Pleurocapsa sp. MO_226.B13
CTATAGCATTTCTCGTATTAATGAGATACACCCTGCTTAGGATAAGTTCGGAGTTCAGAGTTCGGAGTTCGGAAAATTTTGTACCTCACCTATTTGAGAAAGGCTATAAATAATTTTCACAACTACTTAAAGTCTAATCCCGATCGTGTCTAAATCTGGGGTAATATCTGATTGAGCGATCGCGTCTATAATCTCTATAATCTCTTCGTTGTCGCTCTCGAAGATCGTCGTCTTCTTGATATCTAAGTTCTCTTCTGCGTTGTTCGGCATCTCGATAAATTCTGCCTCTGTACTCGCCATAGCATTCTTCTATTCTCTGCTCTTCTCGATAAATTCTGCCTCTATATTTCTCATTACATTCTTCTATCCTCTGGAGGCGATCTTCTCGATCTCTGTAATCGAGATGTCTTTCTCTAGCTCGGTCTGCTTCTCTTCTATAATCTGATTCATGATGTCTACCTTTTGCCACAAGTTCGCGATCGACCAAGATGTTTTTCTCGACAACGTTTGGCACTATTGTTGTTGCTTCCAAAGAAGCTAAGTTGATTGAGCCAACTAAAAAACCAGCATACATTGCTTCTAACATGAGGTTATTTTTTAATGATGAACGATGAACGATGAACGATGAAGTACAAAACTTTATTTAGTTCATAATTCATCATTCCTAATTCTGACTTCCTTTAGAATAAAATCGGCAAGTGGGAAATCAGGTGAAAGGTCAAAAGGAAAGGGGAACAAGACTAATAACTAATAACTAACAAAATTAGACAATATCAAGGTCTTGCTCAACAACAAAATTAACGTCGTTGGCAATAATAGCAAAAGGTTCTCCATCAAAGGAAACTTCTCTCGAACCAGGATCGAAGCTAAAGCGATCGATTTCATCTGTATCAATGTCAAAACCTTCAGCCAGTACTTCAATTTTGTCTCCTTCATCAAAAAAGAAGTCTTCGATGGTGTCGATCCCCGTACCTAAAATAGTAGCAAAGACAAAGTTATCTGCACCCAATCCCCCATTGAGAATATCGTCTCCTGCTTCTCCCTCTAAGATATCGTTGCCATCGCCACCAGATAAAGTATCTCTACCTGTACTACCGAGTAGAACATCATCTCCCGCTTCTCCAAATAGTTCGTCTTCTCCTTCTCCTCCATCCAAGGTGTCATTATCTAGACCGCCAAACAAAAAATCGTTGTCTGTTTCGCCAAACAACCGATCGTCATTATCTCCACCATCTAGGGTGTCACTACCATCTTCTCCGCCATAGAGAATATCATTGTGCAGTTCACCAAGTAACTGGTCATTGCCATGTCCCCCCAACAAAGTATCAAAACCATCGTAGCCTAGCAGAAAATCGTCACCATCTTCTCCCGCCACATAATCCTCATTTTCTCCACCATTAATAGTGTCGTTACCTTCAAAGCCCAGAAGAATATCATTACCCAAATAACCATCGATAATATCATCCCCTCCGCGACCATCCATGAAATCTGCTTCTGGACTTAAGGGAAAAATAATTCTAAAATCTTCACTTTCTGGAGTACCAATATATTCAGCCATATCTAATATTTTTACCTCTAATTAATCTTGAATTTATGCTTTTTAGTGCTAGCAAACATATAATTAATTGGCATTAACTAAACAGTATAAAATGAAAATAAAAAATTTGGTAAAGTAATAAAATGCTTTTTTAACGAGTTTTTTACCCTGTAAATGTTAAGAAAATTTTTTCTAGGTATAGCGAATAAAATCAAGCTTTAGTTAGAGATAAAAAAGTAACAAATTAATAAAAAAAGTTTAGTTGACAATAAATTTATTGGTTTTCGATTTTGCTCGAAGGAAATCAAAAGTAAAATATTATGAACAAAAATTAAAAAATAAGCAATATCTTTCATATAAGCTACCGCTAAAACATAAGTTGAAAGAGTACCGATCGCTTAACTATGAGAGATAACAATGCAAAATCAAGACGATACCGCCTCTTTACTATCCGATGCCAGCAAAAGATTAGAAAAAGCCTTAAAACACGTAACCATTTCTGAAGATGCGATCGCGCGTTTACAGCATCCGAAGACTAGCCTCAGTGTTTCGATTCCCGTCAGAATGGACGATGGTAGTTTAAAAGTATTTTCTGGTTATCGGGTACGTTACGAAGACACTAGGGGGGCGGGAAAAGGTGGCGTTCGCTATCATCCCCACGTCAGTCTTGATGAAGTACAGTCTCTAGCTTTTTGGATGACGTTTAAATGTGCCTTACTCGATTTACCCTTTGGTGGTGCAAAGGGCGGAATTACAGTCAATCCCAAAGAATTATCCAAAGTAGAATTAGAAAGATTGAGTCGCGGTTATGTAGATGCGATCGCCGATGCTATTGGTGTAGATACTGATATTCTCGCCCCCGATGTCTATACCAACGCCACGATTATGGGCTGGATGATGGATCAGTACAGTATTATTCAGCGTCGATTGTGTCGGGGGGTAGTAACAGGAAAGCCATTATCTTTAGGTGGTAGCAAAGGCAGAGATACAGCCACCGCCATGGGTGCATTTACCGTCATCCAAACTATGTTACACAAATTTAAGCTCAATCCCCCCGATACTACTGTCGCCGTTCAGGGTTTTGGTAATGCGGGTGCGACTTTGGCAGGTTTACTCGCCGAGGCAAGATACAAAGTAGTTGCGGTTAGCGATTCCAAAGGAGGAATTTATGCCCCTCAAGGTTTAGATATAGCCAGCGTTAGAGAACACAAAAATCGCAACCGTGAAATGAAAGCCGTCTATTGCAAAGATAGCGTATGCAGTATCGTAGAACATCAGGTTATTTCCAATCAAGAATTACTCGCTTTGGATGTAGATGTTTTAGTTCCCGCAGCTTTAGAAAATCAAATCACTGAGAAAAATGCAGAGGATGTTAAAGCCAAGTATATCTTTGAGGTAGCCAATGGCCCGATAACCTCCGATGCCGATAATATCTTGGCGGAGAAAGGAATCTATGTGTTCCCCGATATTTTAGTTAATGCAGGAGGTGTCACCGTTAGCTATTTTGAATGGGTACAAAATCGTAGTGGATGGTATTGGACGCTTGATGAAGTCAATCTGCGTCTACAGGAAAAAATGCGCTCAGAAGCTGAGAAAACTTGGAAAATTACCAAAGAACTCGCGATCGATGTCCGCACCGCAGCCTACGTTCACGCCCTCAAACGCCTCGGAGAAGCCTTGGATGCTAAAGGTATGAGGGAACAATTGAGGGGGAAATAAAAGGAACGAGGAACAAGGAACAAAGGATAGGGGACAACTAACTGCGAACTCCGAACTGCGAACTCCGAACTGCGAATTCAGATTGTTGACTCAAACATGGCGATCGCTTCTTCACACCAGGCTACCCACTCGGTTTCGTACCCTATTCCTCGACGCAGGGTAAGGTACATACATTTTTCTTCTATCGATAATTCTGTACCATTAGCAAAGCGTTCTCGTTCTTTTTCTCTGCACGCTGCAAGGTTATCGCTGTGTATTTGATGACGGCGTTTTAACTCGGCAATGATTATTTCTGGGGAGACTAAATGTGCTGCTAAGGTTTTTACTAGCACTTCTTCTCTAATCGCTGTAGGTTCGGAGGGTTGAGCGATCCACTCCGTCAGCATTTCTTTGCCTTCTTTAGTTATACGATACAGTTTTTTGTCGGGACGACCATCTTGAGGAACGATCTCTACGGCGATCGCTCCTAATGTTTCTAGTTTGGTTAATTCTCTGTAAACTTGTTGCTGGCTGGCTTTCCAATAGTGGGTAGTACCTTCCGAAAATTTTTTCCACAGATCGTATCCACTATGAACTTCGTTGTTTAAGGTTGCCAAAATTGTATGTGATAGAGCCATTTTTATTTAAGGAAGCAGGAAAATTTTTTAATTAAAAACTTCAATACTCAACAAATTGGATATATGTTAGATTAATACTCAATAAGTTGTATATAAACAAATTGTATATCAAATTACTAATTTATTTCAAATAGATATCTAGCAAATGTCCAACAATTATGGATAAACAGCAATCAGATCGTAAACAGCCATCAGCACAGATAAGATTATCTAGGTGGCAATTAGTATTAGTTTCCACTGCTATTTTGGGGTTCGGTATTATCTTGGGTCAAAAAACTCGGCAAGTAGAGCCTAGTCTGGCACAACCAGTAGTCGCTCGGACTCAGGGAAATATATTACCTGTAGAAACTATCGATGTAGAAGCTGCCCAATTCTATCAAACCGTCCAAACCTACACGGGAGAGGTAGAGGCATCTCGTAACAGCGAGGTAGGTTTTGAACGGGGTGGGAAGCTAATTGCAGTTTATGTAGAAGAAGGCGATCGCCTTAATTCTGGAATGCCTTTAGCTAAATTAGACACGACTAACCTAGAAGCGGAAAAACGGGCTTTGTTGGCACAAAAAGCACAGGCTCAAGCGGTTTTAGCAGAATTGCGTAATGGAACAAGAAGCGAACAGATCGCCTCAGCACAAGCAAGTGTTAGAGATCTCCAACAGCAACTAGAATTAGAACGACTCAAAAGTTCTCGTCGAGAATATCTCTATCAAGAAGGTGCGATCGCCAGAGAACAACTAGACGAAGTTGCTTTTAATACCAGAGCCTTAAATGAAAGATTAGCCAATGCCAAGAGCAATTTAGAAGAGTTACAAAATGGTACTAGAGCCGAACAAATTGCAGCCCAGCAGGCAGTTGTAGATGGTTTAGTGGCTCAGATCGATAACTTAGAGATTACCATTGCTAAAAGTACTTTAAAATCTCCCTTTGAAGGAATAGTAGCTAGCCGTAATCTCGATGAAGGAACGGTAGTAGAAACAGGACAATCTGTTTTACGCTTGGTAGAAGATATTCAGCCAGAAGTAAAAATAGGTGTATCCCCTGGCGTGGCAAGCCAGATACAAATTGGTAGCAAACAACAAATCCAAATTGCTGGTGCAGAATATCAGGGTACGGTTAAATCCATTTTGCCTGAAGTAAATCCTGCCACTAGAACTCGTACCATAGTCTTAAAACTACCTGCCACTGCTAGCCGTCAAGTAGCACCAGGACAAATTGCCCGTCTGATTATCAACCAAGACTCCTCCACCGATGGTTACTGGTTGCCGATCGATGCTTTAGTCAAGGGGGATAAGGGTTTATGGTCTTGTTTTGCAGTCGTAGAAGGCGACAGTGAAAATCTTCAAGTCGAACGCAGATATCTAGAACTATTGGAAACCAGAGAAGATCGAGTATTAGTCAGAGGCACAATACAGCCAGGAGATACCATTGTCATCAATGGCACACATCGCCTAATTCCCGGTCAAATAGTATCGCTGCGATCGATTAGTGAGTAGTGAGTAGCAAATTGAGTCTATTCATCTGAAATTTGCTGTAAATTCAACAAGTCGATTGCACAGGTTGGGAAAACCCCGCCGTGCCTCGACTTTAAAACACAGCACGGACGGCTTTAATACCACCCGCAGGTGGTGGCATCGCGTCCTCCCCTTGTCAACAGCCTGAAGTAAATTCTTTTCTTAGCCTCAGAAGTACAGAAGTTTATTTAGTTCATAATTCCTAATTCATAATTCTGACTTCATGAAGACTCCGAACTACCAACTCCGAACTCCGAACTGACCACTAAAAACGATCGCACCATAACATCAAATTTTTCAAACAATTACTGAGACTCTAATCTTAAGATAGAGTTATTTACCTCTATCTCTTGTTACAATAATTTACAAAAGTTGTCAGCGTCAGTCATAAATTCATGCCACAACAGACATTATCATCTAAACTAAATACCATTACGGTTGAATCCCAGACAATCGATACTTACGAAGATACGGATTTGGCATACGACGAACCGAATGCCGACTGGCGTTACAACCCAGAAACCAACAATGCCAAATATCGCAATCGTCCTTTTGCCGTAATAGGAAGATTAATTAGTATTTTATTTCCCTTTACCAGTTTTGCTCTAGGAGTATGGTGGGACAATTTTACGGGAAACTCGGTTATCAAACAGCAGAAAAGAGCGCGTCAGTTAATTAGAATCTTGACCAAACTCGGCCCTGCTTATATTAAGATTGGTCAGGCTCTCTCTACTAGACCTGATGTCGTTCCTCCTACCTATTTAGAGGAGTTAACTACTCTACAAGATAAAATTCCCTCTTTTCCTAACGAAGTGGCATTTCGCTTTATTAAAGAAGAATTGGGCAAACGACCAGAAGAAATCTATGCCGAACTTTCTCCTCAGCCAATTGCAGCAGCTTCTTTAGGGCAAGTATACAAGGGTAGATTAAAAACTGGAGAAGAAGTAGCCGTTAAGGTACAGCGTCCTGACTTAAATCGTCGCATCACTCTAGATATCTACATCATGAGAATGTTAGCTGGTTGGGTACAGGATAATATCAAGCAAGTACGTTCCAATCTGCGGGCAATCATTGATGAGTTAGCCGAACGTATTTTTGAAGAAACCAACTACAACCAGGAAGGACGCAACGCCGATAAATTTAAACAACTTTACGGCTATATGGAAGAAATTTATATCCCCAAAATCTATTGGGAATATACTGGTAAGCGCGTCCTGACCATGGAGTGGATCGAGGGGACAAAGCTAACTGATATTGATGCCGTTCAAGCCTTGGGAATTAATGCCACTCAGTTAGTAGAGGTGGGAGTAGAATGTTCCCTCAGACAATTGTTAGAACATGGTTTCTTTCATGCCGATCCTCATCCTGGTAACTTGTTGGCGATGGCAGATGGTAGATTGGCTTATCTCGATTTTGGCATGATGAGTCGAATTAAACCCTACCAAAGATATGGTTTGATCGAAGCAGTAGTCCACTTGGTCAATCGTGATTTTGAATCCTTAGCAGAAGACTACATAAAATTAGATTTCTTGACTCCAGATACCAATTTAGAACCGATTATTCCTGCTTTAGCTAATGTTTTTGGTAATGCTTTAGGAGCGAGTGTAGCAGAATTAAACTTCAAAAGCATCACCGATCAGATGTCGGCAATGATGTATGAGTTTCCCTTTACCGTACCCGCATACTATGCCTTGATCATCCGTTCGATGGTAACTCTAGAGGGGATTGCGATCGGAATTGAGCCAAATTTTAAAGTCTTGAGCAAGGCTTATCCCTATATTGCCAAACGTCTACTAACCGATCCTGCACCTGAATTACGGGCATCTCTTAAAGACTTGTTATTTAAGGAAGAAGGCTTCCGTTGGCATCGTTTAGAAAACCTCCTGAGAAACGCTACAGATTCAAGAGATTATGATTTTGATGGCGTAGTCGATCAGGCTCTAGATTATTTATACAGCGATCGCGGTACATTTATTCGAGAAAAAATTGCTCAGGAACTAGTCAACGTCATCGACAATTTTGGACGCAGAACTTTATTTAATCTTTCTACCACTTTCCGTCAGCAGGTAGGGTTAGCAGTAAGGGAAACTCCCACCGAATTTAGGGAAGACTCTTACACCATGACTCACCTAAGAAACATCGTCGGAATTTTGCAACAAACCCCAGGATTCGATCTTACTCGCTTGATCTCTGTGGTGACGAAAATAGTCGCCAAACCCGAAACTCAACAGATGGGACAAAAAGTCGCCGAAGGACTAGCTCAAAAAATGGCAGCTAGGTTGATTAGGAACTTGTTAATCGAAGAAACCAAGTCTCAACCTCAGCCAGCATTGCCAGCAATGTCTCGTTAAGATCGCGAAATTAGTCAATTAAAGAATTGGGGAACTAGGGGAAGATATTCTCTGTTCCCTTTTTTTTGTCTTAATTTTCCAACTCAATTTGGTATTAATAAAACATAATCGTAGTATTAAGTGTTTAGTAATCCTTGATGTTGTACCTAAAAAAACATCTACACGACTTGGCAAAATTCCAGGGCAAACGCATCTAAATTAGAAGAAAAAAGCAGTTAGAATGAATTTATTAAAATCAACTTATCAGATAAGTTGAAACAAGCCAAAAAAAACCTTTATTTAAGAGAAACAAAGGTATATAAAGCAAATTTTGGCAGCTCAAAGTTATGCCTTATTCTCCAACTGGCAGAACAAACATATTAGAGTTTATTAAGAGTGGTTGTGCAGCTTGTTAAATACCCAAAACCTTAGCCAGATAATTATTATCCCAAGCCGCCTTGAGTCTTTTATTCGCTACACCGATTTTCACCGACTTTTCTTGGTCAAGAAGATTTAGGGACATCTTTCTTAATTGAGCTAGGTTTTCAGGGGCATTCTGGGAGCGAACTGGACAATCATCCTCTTTAAATGCCACATCTAAGACCCAATGAACATTGTTTTCCACTCCCCAATGACTGCCCACAGCATGGGCTAACATTTGAGCATTACAGCTAAAACTATTGAGATAGTAACGTTTAGAAGTACTTGTTTCGGTGCCGATTTTTCTGACAGATTCTACTAGACCAATACTTTGAAGTCCAACCCATTGCTCTTCGTCAAAAAACAACTCTGTCACTGGCATTGTCCAATAGCGTCGTATCTCCGTTCGCCCATGACCCGAGAGAAATCCTGGACAATTATAGACAGTCTTGTTATTAAGTTATCTGTCTGTGCCGAGAATTATCGTTTTTGAAGACGAAAGAGAAATTAAAAATTAGGGGGTCTTTATATCTAAGTTATCCGTATATGCCGAGGTTTATCGGTTCAGTAAGACC
>JASJEI010000463.1 GCA_030064795.1 Pleurocapsa sp. MO_226.B13
TCCCGCCGAGTGGTTTCTCCTCGAACTTATACCCCTGGTACCAACTTCTGAATATCCCCGTGGTATTCAATGGACTTTTGTGCTTTATCCAATAGCTTTGCATCATATAAACTTCTCATTATTTCTATCGGATAGTGGGTTATAAAATCCTGCGGCTCGCATAGCCAATATGACTTGCGTTCGCCGTTTATGTTTATACGTTGGCTACTATAGCCCATAGCCCGCAGAATCGCGCCAAGAATTTCATTATCGAGCTTATGGAACTGCCATTGTTGCAAGACATCTTTTAAATAGCTGAACGGTATAGGTACAAGCTTCCCCTCCTCTTTAGCACAGTTAAAAACCAAGTTAGATAAGGCTGATACTAACGCATAGACATGAGGATATGCCTTTACATCATATTTATGGGCGTTTCGATAGGATTTAACTTCTCTATCAATCGGTAACCCCGCGTCCCGCAGATTCCAAAGACCGAATATCTCCAGATTTCTGCTGCGGTTTTCCACTTTCATTTCCATCACAAATTCGGTGAATATTTCTGGTTCATATAATCTATGGACGTGATCGTACTTCCCTTGCAGTTCCCTCATGGTTTGAAGTAAGTACGTTCTTTCGTACTCAGGAAATTCCCTCAAGAGAGATATTTGAAAATCGAGTACAAACGGTCGGTAATCGATTGGTTTATTCCAGCCTATATCTCGCATAAATTGGAAGGAATCTCCCATTTGAGATCCAAGTTCGGAACAATCGCCATATTCCCTATCCTGCGGCTCTAATCCTTTCATTTGCCTGGTGAATATCCTCAAGGAATCAATGGGTTTAATCCAGTAGTATGTACGTTTATCTTGTTCGTTCTTGAGGCGCCGGCGCGTAAATTTTAAATCGGTTAATGCCTGTTTGATAATTTTATTTCTGGCATCGAGGTGTGGAGCATGTTTTTTTACGATCGATTGGATTTCCTTGAAGGTAAAACGATTCTCTGGGTCAACAGCCGCCAACATTATTAATGCCTGGTGAACCGTTGCGGGAGTATATTCGTAGAGATTTGATGGCAGGTTATGTTCCATAGTTTACGTCTTATGTCTGTACTATATAATTATACCGCATTCATGCTATAGTTAAACTACAAAATGTATCTATGCCATCGATAGCAATAAATTCCCTAGTTCATCCATCAAAAGCCGCATACTTGGCCGCACTTCGCAGGTGTGAGGTTCCATCAAATACCCAATCCATATTGATAGAGAAACTGACATAGGACCCAGAGTATTAAACCGGAGATATTTAGTCATAAAATAACCTCCCGCTCGGGACAGATTAGGTCGAGTAGGGACAATAAAACTGAAAAATAACCTCTAATTGGGACTTGAAGGGGGTAAAAATATGCCTACCTAGGACCACTTTTCAGGTTATATTGAGCTGTAAAGGGAGTTCATAAGCCCATAACAGGCTGTTTTCACGGTACTCGATTCCTACAAGCATTGGAAATTCGTTCCCATAAAAACATCAAAAAAAGAAAAAATTCCCAAAAATAGGGGGACTTTTTGGACAATTTGCTGGTAAAAATTAGTCGTAATCTATACAGGGAAATAGTTTCAAGAAAAGGTAGCTCCTGCCAAAGAGGTTGAAAGCATCGGAAACTCGTTGAGTAATATACTAGATCGAGGATAGACCTTTAGTCCAACCATTGATAGAACTAGAGGGTCCTATTGTCAACCATGAAGGATAAAGGCCCAGGGCGAACCCATCATCAATGAAGGATATTATGTATCAAATATCAATGACGGTATCTGAGTTCTTTTCCATCCCGAATACAATGATGGTAGGAGCTACCCCTAGTTCTATCAATGGTTTGGGGCTAGACCTGTGCTCAATACACTATATTACCAACGGAATTCCAATACTTTCAACCTTCTTGGCAAGAGTCCCCTTTTCATGTAAGTCTTGTCCTGTATAGATTACGGTCAATTTTTAGGAGTAAATTGTCAAAAAATCCGATATTTTTGGTAATTTCTACACATTTTTTTTTCTACGGGTTTTCAATACTTTCGGGGTTTACCTGGGCAAAAAACTTCCTTTATAGCTCAATTATGGCTCAATATAACCTGAAAAGTGGTCTCAGGTAGGCATATTTTTACTCCTTTCAAGTCTTGGACTTTGGACAAATAGCAAAATTGTTCGCGATTGGCGTTCGCGAATTTGGTCTCAATAATTAGTTTCCAATCTGAGCCGATTAGACCGCAATCGGTGGTGATGGTTCTGGCTTTTTCTCTTTTTTCGTTTTTTTAATTACCTCATGACGAGTTCTTTTTGTTTGAATCATGCCCTCCCTTCGTCCTCCAGAAAAACCTCGGGGTTTGGGAGAATTAGCTGGTGTGCCAATCTCCGTAATTATTCGATTCATATCTCTTTGAACTTGAGAAGGAGTTAGAAAACCTTCAGTTTTTTGAGGTAGATAACGTTCCCAAGGTCGAGGTAAAGTCCAAGCTAATTTTCTGGCGGCCCACAGTTGAACATAAGCCAAAAAACTCAGTTCGACCCAATTCTCTTCATGTTCCACTTCAGGAGTAGCACTGGCATTAAGCAATAATCTCTGTTTACCAAAACGAAGTAAGTGTTCGATGTCATATCGTTGTCGATAAGCCTGATATGCTTCGGTACTACTCAATTCATCCCGACGTTGACCAATAACAATTAACCACATTGGTTTCCAGATTCTCATTCCTTCGGTAGTGGTAACTTGAATTTGCATTAAGCTAAATGGCTGACGATGCATTGGACAATTATGAGAACCTCGCATCAACATATTTGACCACCTCCGAATTCTCAGGTTTAGTAATCGACCTTTCTTGGTAGTGAAGTTGGTTTGAACTATTTCATTTGGCTTATGCCAAGTAGTTTCATCTTTCAGGTCGAATTTATCTCCATACCACTGAGGATGACCCACCGACGGTTTGGTTTTGGATTCAGGGTAAGTATAGAATACCCGATTACTTCTGACTCTTGTTACCACTACTAGATTAGTATGTTGTTCTTGCTCTGCCAGAAAAGTTTTAGCTGAGTAATCACTGTCTACTACTACTACTGATAAATGATTCGACCAAGGTAAATTGTCAGTAGTCAAAATTTGCTTGATTTGTCTTGAAGCAACTTGCTTGCCTGTTTCTGAACTTTTGACTCGCTCCACTGTTAAAGGAATTGCCCACGGAATATCCCCTGTCTCTTGTCTTTCAGGGAGAGCTGTCAGGATGGAATAAGAATGCCCGATATTAATCGGTTTGTTGCCTTTAATAGTATTGGGTTGATAAATTATGCTTCTCTCTTCTAAGGTTTTGGCGTAGGGTCGTGGCAGAGGTGTCACATCAATTGCCCACAAGTAAAATTGCTTTGGTTGAGGAGTTGGAATTAGTTCAGAAATGGCTTGGATGCGGGCTTCGATTTGAGCATTTTGGCTCTTGATGGCTTCTGTCGAATCAGTTTGATTTGTTCGACTCATTTCTTGAATCCCTTTATACAAGGCACTATATTCTCTTCGGAACAGAGAAGAAAGACTCAATTCAACTGGTGTTCTCGCGGTGGTATTAGCAGCGATCGCATCGACTAAATCCATTACTGTATCTCGTCTGTAGTTAAAGCTTTGATACAACTTGTCTCGAAATTGCTTGAACTCTTGTTGTGATTGATTATAGTTGTTTTGGGACATGGTTTATGAGTCTATTGAAATTAGTTTTGGGAAACTGCGATCGATTTTCTCATTCAACTTGTCCCTTCCCCTTAGACTTTGTTCGCAAAACAAGCTTGCGAATTCTCTTCTATTTTGTCCAAAGTCCAATCAAGTCCCAATTAGAGGTTATTTCTATGGGTCTTGTCCTTTGCGAGATCGGATTTCGTCCTCCACACAGCTAATTTCCCTGGGAGAAAGTCCTAGCTTCTTTTCTGATGTCCCAGGTTAATATCCAGGGACGGATGTTTGTGTATGTGTTTGTTTGTTTTTGATGGAGGTACTAACTTCGAGTGCATCAGGATATGCGGCAGGTAATGAAAGAAGGAAAGATTTTTCTCTCCATCAATAGATGTAGGTAGGTGATGGAACTGATTTCTCCTAGTGCATCAAAATATGCGTCATTTGATGAAAGACCCGGGGAGGAATTTTCTCTATCAATAGATATAGGTAGATGATGGAACTGATTTCTGTCCGCGCATCAAAGTATGCGTCATTTGATGAAAGACCCGGGGAGGAATTTTCTCTATCAATAGATGTAGGTAGATGAGGGAACTGATTTCTCCTAGTGCATCAAAATATGCGTCATTTGATACTAGAACAAAAAACTTTTCTCCCTCCATTTAATTAATTATTTGATGGAAACTTCGCCGATGAAAGAACTAGAAACCATCATTTACTTCAGTAAAAACTTGCCGAATTTCTTCAAGTGTTTCTCTATCTCGAACCTACATTCCTTGCTGCATATACACTTCGACCGCCAATCATCCTTGTAAGATAAGTAAGCATGGCGAATATTTTATCGAACTAGGGGGTGCAATATGATGACTAATAGAAGCTCGAATGGAAAACACGAACACCATCCAACCAAACCCTCTATTAATGACTTTGAAACTATAGAAAGTATTGACCAATTCAATAAATCGAACCGAGTCCATCATTCACAAACCATCAACTCCCAAGGCAGCACTGCGCCACCTATGCCCAATCAAAACCTAGATCCTCAGAACTTCCAAAATATGCAAATGCTCATGATGCAACAGATGATGCAGCAGATGCAAGCGCTAATTAATCATCAAGGGGCATCGGCATCTAGTTCTAGTTCCAACGTGGGTCATCCTTCCCAATTTCAAGCGCCGTTTAGGCCTTTAGATCTAATTGATGAAAGACCATCATCCGATGAATTAAATAATATTGAAAATGCCACGGAACCAGATTCGCGCGTAGCTATTGAATTGACCGAACAAGGTGTGTTTCGCGATGCTCAAGAACTGATTTGGTATGTCTTTGATGAACAAACGGGATTATGGTCTAAAACCTCAGATGAAGGATTTCACCAACTTATCTCCGAAAAATACAACGAAATATTACTCAATGACTTCGATTCGTTTGTACTGCCAACGAAGAAACTTCTAGAAAAGATTGCGACGAAAATCAAGATAGCAAATAGGAAGTACTTTAATCAAAATACCTGGAAGACAAACTGGCAAAGTAATGTTATTCCCTTTAGTAACGGGTTATTAGACCTCGAAACTCGTAAATTACTACCATTAACTAAAGATCTATTACTCGAGTCCAAATTGGATCGGGATTATGATGAGACTGCTGGCACAAATTGCCCGAATTACATCGATCTCATTAATCATATATCCAACCAAGACTCAGAAGTAGCGGAAGTCCTTCACGCGCGCACTTTATTACATCTGACGGGTCGTGGCCATCTTCAACGCAGCATATTACTCCTGCATTCGACGGTCGGCGGTTGTGGGAAAGGTACATATATTAATTTACTAGAGAAACTGACCGGCGAATATCGCTCGGCGACTTTGGATTTATGCAGGCTAAACGATGGAACTACATTAAGTACTTTAAGTAATAAAACATCTTTGCTTTTTCCTGAAGAACGCTCTCACATCGGCCCGCGTAGCCAATCATACGCAAATATTTTGAAGATCTCGTCCCATGATACGATATCTGGTCGCGTGATTTTTTCTAAAGGGAATTTTAGTTACAAATCCAATGCCATGATGGTTATAGCTAGTAACTACGCGGTACTGAATGTTTCTGATGGGGGCCTTTCGCGGCGAACATTAGTTCTGGAAGTCAAGCATCATCCAAAACATGTAGATTTGTACCTTGCGGACAAATTGTCAGGGGAACTTGCTCAAATTACGAATTACCTATTAGAAAAATTCGATTTTGACCCAGATCAAGCGCGCGAGATTGTATCTAATGCAAATGAAATCAATGCCTTCAAGCATTTTGCCCAAGATAACGCCGAAGAATCGAATACCTTGATTGAGTTTCTCAAAACCTACGTAACACCAGTTTGCCCGATAAATCGCGACCGGGAATTGACGGTCAAAGAGTATAATCAGCTACCCAAACAATATCGCGAGGATAATCCTCCCGCAGCGATTAGTGCCCAATCTCTTTATAGTGCCTATAAAATTTATATGAACGAAAACAACCCAGGCTCGGGCCTCATGAAGAAATCGCGGTTTGAGAAGGAAGTCATTTTGTACTATAAATGCATCTGTAATCATGAGATTTATATCGTTGAAGAAACCGCAATTCCAGGGTTGTGTGGACGGAAGAAGAGAATATTAGGGTTAATACCTTCGGTGTCCTGGAAGCAGGAAGATATATTACTTGGGCTAAAAGCTTGAGCGCCAAATTATTCGTCGAATATTGATGGAAAGAAAAATCCTTTGTTCTGCCATCAAGTGCCACATATCTTGCCGCACCAGAAGAAATTAGTTCCATCAAACACCACACAATCCTTTAGCTATAATGGTGCGCGACTTATTTGAAGTACTCACACCATGACAAATACATCGCATTCTCCCAAACGCGAAAAATGCCCCTATGGTTTTACGTGCAGCAAAATGACTTCGCGATTGAATACCATTGCCGAACATTGTGAGTATTTGAAGGACTGTAGAGATATAAAGAAAAGTACGAGTGGCAGTGGCAATAAAGACCGCAACTTAAAACGCTTTATTAAACAAAATTTAGAGCTTATAGAGAAGATCGAACAAGAACGACAACTCAAACCTCAAAATCAACAAAAAATCAAACGCCTATACCGAGATATATCATTCTATAGTCATGTCATTAAACATGAAAGATCTGTATCCGACCTGAAAAAATTTGCCAATCATCAATTAATTGGAAGTTTTGGTATCTACGAACAGCGAAAGCGAATCACAAAATCATTACAGCGAATAAGCACACAATTACGTAACTTCAACCAAAAAAGTAACCTTGACCGAGGTTATATTGCTCCATCTGGAGTTGAAGTGCATACCTATACTGTCAAACATCCTCCCTCTGGCAAATTTCCCCCAGGAACTTCTGTAGAGGAAATGAGAAAACAGCAGAAGATTTACAGATATCATAAGCTACTGTCAAAAACCGCGCAGTTTACATCTGAAACAGACACGAGCAAAAAGTGCAAAGTCATCCACCTGGGCAAAAGTGACAATGAGAAAAATATCCAAGCAAGATTGGGAATAGAGAGAAGAAACCGCCTGTCGAAGATTCGCACCCTAATCACTCAAGCTGCTGAAGTGCTACAAGAAGCAGCAGAATTAGCAGATGAAGAACTATGTTTTGACGATTTTAACGGTGGTTACGATGAGAGTTCTGATTGATTGATTGATTGATTGATTGATTGATTTGAGGGACCTCAAGAGCAGCTACCAATGTTTTCCCTGCTATTAAAAATGATCTTCTGGAAATGAATAGACCTATTTAGAAAGAGCGGATTATCTGTAATCTAATTTAAATAGTCACTTTGGAGCCGAGAAAAAAAGGTTTCCAAAATTTCTAGCTTTATTAAATGCACAAACAACTAGAAAAAAGCGAAATTTTACGACTATTTTCAACTAGTTCAATCTTTACCAAACCTTTGTCAAATAAGCGATTTAGCTAGTACTAGTATTTTGAAAGCTGATCGTTATTTAGCCAGTGACACATTTCGACAATTGTTTGAGCTCGATAAATTATAGTAGTCTTGTAAGTTACAAAAATACAGACAGATATAAGATGACAAAATTAGATCAAAAAAGCGTCAAAGATACTTTGAGCAAGCTACCTTTAAAGTTAATAAATATATTATTGGTAGATTGCGATAAAGATTGCCATTTCGAACCTTCAGATGACGCTCACAGCTCTCGAAAAGCTTTAAAAAACAACCGAGAAAAATTAACTAATTTTATTGTTAAATTTGACGATCACAAAACATACAATCTAGCTAAGGATCTTGCCGATTCATTGACTCCGATAGATAACAATATTGAGGATCTTGAAGAAGAAATAAAACCTACTAAAGCGCAAATCAAAAAATTAAAAGCAGAAAAACAAGCACTAATTGATGAAAAAGCCAAAGAATTAGAAGCAGCATTAACTCCTGAAAACTCAGAAAAAATCACTCACTACAACTCAGTTATAGAAAGAGAAATAACTAAAGCGAACCGTCAAAAACAAAGAACTAAAGCTTTGAAAGAAGTAAGTAAGGGATTTATCGCATCTGAGATTGATGGAGTTACAGAAGAATTTGGAGAGGCTATTTGTGAAGTAAATATGATCGCGAATGACTTTTTCAAAAAGTTGCGAACTCAAATCAAAAATAATAAAGAGCAAGAAATTAATTTTGATACCAAAGAAGGTCAAAATAAAGTCAATAAAAAACTAGATCGAGAATGGAAAACCCATCAAACCAATATTCTTAATAAAACCAGATTAAATCCAGATTGGAAAAATAACATAGAAGTTATTGATAATAGCAATAATTTAGCTACCGCTGCATAAGACAAGGTTAATATTTTCCCGCGTTAACTTGGACTTTATTTCTTAAAAATAATAGTCGCGGGAATTTACGGTTCTACCGAACTTACTGTGTAAAATCCATCAAGATTTTTTTTTGACAAAGAAGGCGATCGC
>JASJEI010000464.1 GCA_030064795.1 Pleurocapsa sp. MO_226.B13
CCAAGACACTTCTGGTTCATCTACTCTAGAACGAGACACTAAAATATCCTGAAAATCTTCCCAAAGTTCTCCCCACTGTTGTAAATCAATAACAACAGCGGTTTTTTTGCCTTTATCATCAACTAGATACTGAATTCCTTTCATTGTGACTAATTTGAATGATGCTATTTTATTTTACAAGAAAGAAGAGATGAGAATAAGAGTTGAGTTTTCCTAATGCGATCGCTCTTAGAAAACAAAACTTTCCCAAGGCGATCGCCTTGGGAAAACTCTTGGAACAGAATTGCGATCGCACTTGTTCCCTAACATATCCATGCTTACATTAGTAGAGGCATTGCTTAGGCCTGTCAAAGCTTCAATGAACAGACACTCGAAGAGGATAATAAGGCGATCGCATGGGGGACGACGAAGTACGTTGGCTACTATTAGCTCTACATCTACGTAATTAATTAGACGAAATTCACTAAACGGGGAATTTCGTTCGTATCTATTGTGTCTACGTTGCCAACAACTAATTATCTATCAAATTTTTTAGCTGTTTGAGCAAAGCTTCAATTTTTTGACGATTTTTTGGCTCCGACCAGATTTTCTTGTTTCGAGAGAATTTTTGATAAGTTTGGCGTAAATCTTGAATTAATTCATCTGTAGATAAATCCGAGTAGTCAGTAGAGCTATTGTTCTTAGAGCGAGCAATCTTCTGCTTAATCTCATTAAGAGACAAATTATCGGCTATCGCTTCAGTTAGCAGCTCATCTCTAAATTCCGAATCTTTAATCCGTGCTATGGCAATTCCTTTGGTATACTCTATTTTTCCTTGTCTAATAGCTGATAAGATTGATTCGGGCAAGTTGAGGAGTCTTAAGCGATTAATTACAAACGACTCCCACTTGAGTTTTCCCAGGCTTTTGAAGGTGTTTTCGACCACTTCAGCATCGGAGATGATAACGTTATCATCTCCTTTGTTCATCTTGTAAAGTAGAGAAATAAGATCATCTCTTTCTCGCTTTAATTTTAATTGCAGAAGCTCTAAAATTCCTTCCGTTTCTTCTACTGGATTCAGGTCTTCTCTTTGAAGATTTTCAACTAGAGCCAAAGTTTTAGCTTCAGAATCTGAAACCTTTAAAATCTTGACTGGCAGTCGAGTCAAGCCAACTAGTTTCGAGGCTTTTAACCTTCTCTCTCCAGCAATTAATTCTTTCTGGGGTGTAATTAATAAAGGTTCTAATACTCCATGCTGCTTGATGGATTCTGCTAATTGCTCTAACTTTTCTGGATCGAAGTATTGCCTGACTTGTGAAGTAGGTAAGACGATTTCATCTATAGGGAGCGATAACTCATTATCACTATCTGGTTCTGAATCTAAAAAATCTTTAAATTGAGGACGTTGTTTAGGCATGGATCGATAAAGCTTCTTCAAATAAGGAACTATAAAAATTGGCAACTTCTCTAGCTTTCGTTCCCTGTAGGGTAAATGCGGTCGAACGACTAGCAGGAGCGTCTTGAATCAATTGCCGTTGGTAAATAACTGTATTAGCAAGAGTAATGTGAGAATGTTGTTGTAAATATTCTTGAGCTTCAATTAGAGCGCGTGTTCCCTTAGTAGCTCTGCTAATAAATGCTAACCCTTTTGGTGAACCATCTTTTCTAATTTTTTGGGCATGTTTGATCTGACGAAATGTTTTATTGGCACTATCCACATCCAAGACTCCAGGCTGTACTGGTACTAGAACCAGATCGGAACAATATATAGCAGCTTTAGTAACTTCTCCCAAACTACCAGGACAATCAATTATCAAGTATTGATATTTATCTGCTTGATCTTGAGCTAATTCAAACAACTCTTCTGGATCTCGCTCTATTTGGCTATTGTAATTTCCACCTTGTATCCAACGGGTACTGCTCTCTTGCGAATCCGCATCGATGAGTAAAGTGTCTCCTTTTTGACTACACCAATGCAGGAGATGTACCGCACAAGAGGATTTTCCCGTGCCGCCTTTTTGATTGGCTACAGCAATAACTAAACCCATATATTAGTGTTTTTTAACTGCGCTCATATATTAACGTACTTATCAATCAAATATGACTGAAAATCCTGAGAAAAAATAACCTCGATCTAGGCGGAAATAGAAGGTTGCTGCAACGACTGGAGTTTAGACTAAATAGATTGAATATATAGTCAACTTAGTAAGTAGATGGATTTTAACAATCAATCATTACCATCAAAAAAGTGGCAATAATTTAAGCTGTTTTACTCTCTTGTTGTGCTTTTTTTTGACTTTCAAACCTACCTTTTCCTTTTTTAACGATAGGATATCGTCTTTTTTTAGTCCGAATTTTGCCCTTCTGCCAACCAGGTGATTTTCCACGAGGTTTGGGAGCAGATGCTGGTGTGCCAATCATGGCAATAACTGTCCCAAAACTTTGAGCAACTCTTCCAGGAGTTAAATTTACCTGTGGCTTCTGCCAGGGCAAAGGATGATCCACAATGATTCCACGAGCCAGCCATAACTCCCATGTCATCATGGGCATTAAATCACTCCATCGGTCACACTGCTCTTTAGTGCCTAAGTTGGGCAAAGTCCAGTGTAGTCGTTGTTTGGCGAAACGATACCAGTGTTCAATGCTAAAGCGACGTAAATATAATCTAACCACTTCAATTAACGTGGGCATCTGTTCCCCATGCCAAGCCAGCCACAGTGGTTTACTCTTAGGAGAGTCTAATTGTTCGACCCGAATCAAAGATAGTTTTCGATCAGCAGCTTGCCGAAAATGGAATTTATACCAAGCTTGAATCTTAATGAGTCCTAATTTGGGGTCTTCTAACTCCGCCATTTCATCTTCACTGAGCCAGGTTTTTGGGTCATTAAGTTTCAACTTGTGACCATGTTTTCTGGGACGACCACGACCATCATAAGTCTTGGGTTCGCCATAGAAACAACGATTAGAACTAAGGCGCATTAATTGATCACAGGGAATCGCTGCGGTTTGTTGGACAAAGGATGCACATCCATACTGACTATCGACTACCAAAATAGGTCTGGGGTCTAATTGAGAACAAACTTTTGTCAACTGTTGGCTTAATTTACCGATCGCAGTTTCACTGCTGCTAATTCTTTCATGCAGTAATGGCAATACCCAACTTCCTTGTTTTTCGGGGATATAAGCCATAGTACTATATCCCAAGCCAACTCCAATGGGTCTATTA
The DNA here is from genome assembly GCA_030064795.1 of Pleurocapsa sp. MO_226.B13. The sequence goes on from JASJEI010000464.1 coordinate 3,206, forward strand.
ACTGATATTCGACTGGGCTGATGTTCATAAGTTCTTTCTTGAAGAGTCTTCGCATCTGGTCGCAACCAAGCACGCACGATCTCCCACCAATATTGGTCTTTGATTTGAGGTTATTTGCTGGGCGTAAGCCTTCATCAATTGATCTCGTGATGGATTGCAATCTTCTAAGGATTCATAGGTACTGTGCCATTGTCGCCGAAATACTGGTGAAAGGGATAGTTCGGCAAGAGAGCTGGGATGACGACTTAATATGGCAGCATCAGTTAATTCAAACACTGCGTCTTTAGCATTACCTAAACAATGATAAACTTGGTCACGAAATAATTTTAATTTACAATCAGGCATTTTGGAACTATTTGTCATTTAATGCCTGATTTTATCTTTATTTGGCTATTTTCGCGCCTTCAGTTTTTCTATCGACTCAACATTCTTCACCATTATTGGGTAGTTAATTACTAAACGGTTTAGTTTAGCAATTGATTGATTTAGTCTAAACTCCAGTACCTTGTTTTGCTTCTAAAAAAGCTAAAAGGAAATATTACGATGCTATTTCGTTTACCAAGATTTCGGAATTGAAGTGTTCTAAAATTTAGCTGTCCTCAAATAAATGTGTCAGGCAGCCAGGCTTATGATAGTGACCTGGAGCGAGTAGAACGAGTCACTTTAGAAGTTGCCCGAGAAACTATTACCAAGATTACAGGTGGAGTTCCTGAATTCAATCCTTTTATTCGTTATTACCAATTTGATTATTTTAGAATTAATTTTCTAGTATATCTCCGAATTCAAGAGTTTTATGACAGCTTATTAATAAGACATGAATTCATTAAAAGATTGCATCAGCGTTATCGACAAGAGAAGATCGAAATTCCTTTAGCTGTACCAATTAATTATTTACCTGAATCTTGGAACGAAAATAATCATTAACCTTCGACAACTAATAATAAATATCTTTTGCTAATCATGTAGCTCAATAAATAAGCCCACAAATCCCTAATTATTTAGCTATGTCTTATAAAAATCGATTGACTGGGAATTTCTGCCAACGACAAAGCTTTAAATTTTCTTGGAAAAGAATAGTTTTAGTGATTTTGTCCTGGTTCTTTCTTTTAGTGACACCCGTTTGGGCCCAAAACAATAGTTTTTCTAGAGAAAAATTGCCGATATTTTCGGGTGATTCCACTGTAGCTAAAACTAAGGCAGCAATAGCCATTGATGCTCGAGAAATTTTTCAGGTAAGTGATACAAATGAATTAACTGCCGAACAACGCGCCCAGATAATTAATTCCGAACTTCAAATCGCGCTCGACTCATCCAAGCCTCCTGAAATTGAAATTAAACAACACAATCGATTACCAGTTATTTATCTTAACGAACGCTATTTACTGACAGTTACTCCTAATGATGTCACTAAGGGCAATACTGTAGATAATCAAGCTAGTATTTGGGCAACAAGGCTAGAAAAAACGCTCAAACAGGCACAATTAGCTAGAACCCCTCAACATATTTGGCAAAAGTCAATTTTAGCGGCGTTCGTGCTGGTGTTAGTTTTGGCCACCGAGCGAGTGCTGGGTTGGCTCGAACATTATTCTTGGCCCAAAGCGATCGCCAAGCTGCTTCCAGGCACTAATCCCGCCCATTTGGAGTCTCCCAATGAGGGGTTACTATTTAAAGCCAAACTAATCATAGCCAGAGTGATTTTATGGCTAGTCACCGCTTACTGGTTGAGTGGTTTGTTTCCTCAGTCCCGTCTGTGGCGCAATAAGACGATCGCTCTTTTGTGGGGTAGCTTGAAGACTTCTTTGTTTACCCTGGGCGATCGCTCTTATTCCCTAATCGATCTGCTAATCTTAGCAGGTTTGTTTTGGGGACTGTTCTCAGCTACTCAAACTTTTACCAGTCTATTACGAACCAGAATTCTGCAACAGACGCGGATCAGTCGGGGTTCGCAAGAAGTTATTTTTGTCATCGTCAAGTACAGCTTAATTTCCTTGGGCACGATTATTCTGCTGCAAGTGTGGGGCTTAAACCTCAGTTCCCTAGCCATCTTAGGTAGTGCCTTGGGTGTCGGTATTGGTTTGGGGTTGCAAGACATTGCCAAAAACTTTGCCAGTGGTGTGGTGCTGTTATTCGAGCGTTCGGTACAAGTAGGCGATTTTATTGAAGTTAACGGACATAAAGGTACAGTCGAACGGATACAGGCTCGCAGTATTGTCCTCAAAACCTTAGACCGCGTTTCTATTGTCGTTCCTAACTCCCGCTTGTTAGCAGATGAGGTGATTAACTGGAGTCACGATAGTCCAATTTCCCGCTTTGTTTTACCCGTTGGGGTAGCCTATGGTTGCGATCCCGAAGCCGTCAAAGGAGTTCTCTTACAGGTGGCAGAAGAACATCCAGAAGTTTTAGATTATCCTCTGCCCCAAGTGTTTTTTACGGGTTTTGGAGATAGTTCTCTAGACTTTGAACTACTCGTCTGGATTGCCGAACCGAGTCGTGAATCACCGCTCAAAAGCGAACTGTATTTTCGACTCGAGAAGGTTTTGCGCGCTCGCCACCTTGAAATTCCTTTCCCCCAAAGAGATTTACACCTGCGGGGGAATTTCCCGCTAGGAATCTCCCCCGATTTGGAAGCTGCCCTAATACGCTGGCTCAATAATTCCCCCAATCGTCCATCTAATTAATTAAAACTACCTCATCATGACTAAAACCTTTACTGCTGATAATAATGCCGTTCCCGCCCCCAATGCCCAAGAAGGAAAATTAGGAACATTTGGTGGGGTCTATACCCCATCTATTTTGACCATTCTGGGAGTAATTATGTACCTCCGTTTTGGTTGGGTAGTGGGCAATGTGGGCTTACTTGGCACCATGTTAATTGTTACCCTGTCCACCTCAATTACCTTCCTCACTGGTTTATCGATCTCGGCGATCGCTACCGATCGTGTAGTCAAAGGTGGTGGGGCATATTACATGATTAGCCGTTCTTTGGGAATTGAAGTCGGCGGTGCGGTAGGTATTCCCTTATTTATCGCCCAAACCCTATCGATTGCTCTCTATATCATTGGTTTTGCCGAGAGTGTGGTTCAGACTTTCCCCACTTTCCCCATTTTAGACGAGAAGATCCTGGCTCTAGTTACCACAGTGCTAGTGGCAGCAGTGGCACTCAAATCAGCAAGTTGCGCCATTCGCGCCCAGTTTTTTATTATGGCGGTGATCGCCCTATCTCTAGTTTCTTTTATCTTCGGTCATCCCATTACTGAAACCACCTTGGGTATGAGTAATACACCAGCCAAAACCGAAGATTTTTGGAGGGTATTTGCGGTCTTTTTCCCCGCCGTAACGGGCATTATGGCAGGGGTAGGAATGTCTGGGGATTTACGCAGTCCCACCCGTTCGATTCCCGTTGGTACTTTAGCAGCAGTGGGAACGGGATATTTAATTTATATGGTGATGCCCATAATGTTTGCTTACCGCGCCGATGCAGCTACTTTGATTGCAGATTTGCTGGTTATGCAGAGTATGTCCTTTTGGGGTGGGGCAATTCTGTTAGGGGTTTGGGGAGCAACTCTATCTAGTGCTTTGGGTAGTATCCTGGGCGCACCTAGAGTTTTACAGGCATTGGCTAGAGATAAGGTTTTACCACCCTGGTTGAGTTTTTTGGGTAAGGGTAATGGGGCGGATGATGAGCCACGCATCGGCACAATATTTACCCTAATTATCGCTCTGGTGGCAGTGTTTTTTGGACAATTAAACCTGATTGCGCCAATTCTATCGATGTTCTTTTTGACTACTTACTTTGTTTTGAACCTAGCGGCAGGATTAGAGAGCTTTTTGCAAAATCCTTCCTTTCGTCCCACTTTCCAGGTTCATTGGTCGTTATCTTTTTTAGGTGCGAGCGGCTGTTTAGTAGTAATGTTCTTAATTGATGGTGTGGCTACTGTCTTAGCCGCCATCATTGTCTTTGGTGTTTTTATCTGGCTCAAAGAACGAGAACTAGAAACCGCTTGGGGTGATGTCCGTCGCGGTGTCCTAATGACCATGATTCGCTTTAGCTTACTCCGAATTAATGTCAAGTCGGACAGTAAAAATTGGCGACCCCATCTGCTAGTATTTTCAGGCATTCCTAGTCGTCGTTTGCCCCTAGTAAAACTATCGGCTGCTTTGACCCACAATCACGGTTTACTTACCTTTGCTAGTGTATTACCTTTTGGTTCTCGTCATGCTTCTGAATACGCTGGGATTGAAGAAAGAATCCGCAACTATCTCGAACCACAGGGAATTCGCGGTTTAGCACGGGTAATTACTGCCGAAGACCCCTATACAGGTTTAGAGATGCTTGCTAGTGCTTATGGTTTGGGGGCAGTGATGCCCGATACGATTTTACTCGGTTTTAGCGAGCAAGAAGAGAGTCGCGTCCGCTACTGTCAGATGATTCACCATCTCTATCAAACTCAACGCCACGTAGTTATGCTACGCCACAACCCCGAACTTAACTTTGGTCGCTATCGTCGCATCGATATCTGGTGGAGTGGTGGTTTACAGGCTAATGGTGGCTTAATGCTAATTCTGGCTTATTTACTCCGTATTAGCGATGAATGGCGCCGAGCCGAAATTTACCTCAAACTAATCGTACCAAATGAAGCTGGCGCACAAGTAGCACAAACCAACCTGGAGAATTTAATGGCCAAATTGCGAATCAAAGCCATTCCCGAGGTGATACTTTCTTATGGTGAATCATTAGATACAATTATTCATCGTTGTTCTGCACATTCTGACTTAGTTTTTATGGGCATCCCTCAACCAGATAAAATCGATAACTTTGCCGAGTACTACCAAAAATTACAACAGCGTACTTCTGGGTTGCCCACAACGATATTTGTTTTAGCTGCTCCCGATTTCTCCTTTACCGAGATTTTTTCTGGTTAGTCCTTTAGTTGAAGGAGCAAGGAGACGTACCGCTCACGGGGTGCTGACTTTTCACGGCTTCTCTGAAAGACTGATTAAATAAGAGTTTCAGCCCAAGATTTATTCTCAATAATCTTGAGTTAATGACAACAAGTAACGACAAAATCAGGCTTGGGGGATGCGTAAATTTAGCGCTCGCCTTTCTTAGCAGAGAGCGGATCGAAAATGGTCAATTGACCACTTCCATATCCCTAATCCCTAATTCCCAAGAAGAAATTTGTGTTACCCCCTTGACAAATCATCATGACTGAAAAGTCAGAGCTAGACGCGCCATTAACTGTTGAGCTGCAAGCTGTTTCTTCCTGAACTTTTTTCTAGTTTTTTTAGGTCTGATTTTTTTGTAATAGGGCTACAAAAAAGTTAGTCAAAGTTGGTCAGCCTTATTCAAATGGATAAGTTTTAGCCAGAGGTTATTGCCCGCCGACCGCCCCAATTGTGAGGGGTAAGCGTGTCAAAGTCCCCAAATTCGTAGGGGCGGTCGG
>JASJEI010000450.1 GCA_030064795.1 Pleurocapsa sp. MO_226.B13
CGTGACATCCTCCCGACGCTAACTCTACGAGTATAGCGCGGGCTTCCCAACATCACTGTTAGGCATTGCTACCCTGCGCCACTTATCTAGGCATAATGCCCCCGACAGCCCGACTTGATAGCCTATTTCTTTCCCCCAGAGTCCCTGGGTACTATGTTTCTCTATGCCTCTATTACATATCTCTTGGGCTGAGGCTAGATCTCTATCTACTGGTTCAGTGACTCCATAACCACACTCATGGCAAACATGATACCTCTCAGACAGTTCTTTTTTGACTGCACTACGACAATTAGGGCAGGTCTGTGATGTTCCTCTATGGTCAACCTCATCTACAAATACTCCCCTACGTTTACCTACATACTTGAGTATTTGCCTGAACTGACCAAAAGCAGCATCTAAAGTATGTTTGCCTAAGAAGCCTTTAGCCATAATTCGGAAGTCACAATCTTCTAGAAAGATTGTATCTGCCATATCACAGAGTTTATGAGCCAGCTTGAATTGATAATCCTTTCGCTGCCAAGCGATGTGATTGTGCATCGCTTCTACTTTCTTCCTGGTTTTCTCATAGTTAGCAGAACGTTTAGTTCTCTTTGACAGTCGCTTTTGCAGCACTTTCAGCCTACGGTAGCTCTGTTTGAAAAACTTACTCGGTCGCTCTACAAAATTGTCTGAGGTACAAAGATAGGAAAGTAGCCCAACATCAACCCCGATACAATGACCGTGCGGTGTTGGTTCTGGTACTTCAACATCCGACTGAATAGATACAACAGCAAACCACCCTTTAGCTTTCTTGAGAACTCTTACCTGTTTGACCACAAAACCATCAGGGATAGGTCTATGTAAGTTGACTGGGATTAGTCCTAGTTTTGGTAATTTTATTTGCCATCCAGTAATCGGATTAGCTTTGAACTGAGGAAATAACATTGATTTCATCTGTCCAAATTTCTTGAATCTAGGAAACCCGTAACCACGTTTCTGAAAGAAGTCCCAAGCATCATGCAACCTTCTGATATTGGTTTGAAGCACTTGAGAGGGTACTTGCTTGAGTCGAGGAAATTCTTTCTTGGCTTTTGGTAAGTTGTTCTGCTGTTGATGATATCCAGGGAAAGGATAGTCAGCATTCATAATGTATTCAGATTCTAAATTACACCTATCTATCTGGCACTTACGAGAAGCTATCCAATCTTTTAGTTCTCTAAGCGCGTAGTTATAAGATGCACGACAGATATCAAGCCACTCGTTGAGTGAGTCTTGCTGTTGAGCATCTGGGTAAATTCGATAGGCATAATTAAAAATCATGGTCACATGATACCATATTCATAACTCATGGTAAATTGCCAATCTACGAGGCATCGAGCCTCTAGCTTGGCTTGAGGTGTCCATGTATCCCGACGCTAACTCTACGAGTATAGCGTGGGACTTATAGCCCCTCAAACTCCCCAACGGTTAAAAAAGGCAAGATCTAGCCAATACTAGGAAATCCATGGAGGTTGAAACAGCATTAGCAGTTACCGATTCTTTAGTCTTTGCTAAGACAGGTAAACACTTAAATACACTCCAAACAGAGATTTTTCGAGGGGCGTGGTTAGGGCAAAAATATGAAGACATAGCCGAAGCTAACTACTGTTCTGATTCCCATGTCAAAATAATTGGTGCTACTCTTTGGGAAATACTTTCTGAAAGTTTAGCCGAAAAAATCACCAAGAAAAATTTTCGTGCTGTTTTAGAAAGACGGGGAAGGGAAGAATTAAACATTCAAAATTTAGAATTAAAAACAGATGAAATAGGTTCTTCAGCAACTGCGGGTTTAGAATTAAAGGAAGGCGAGCGAGAACCAATCACTCCTATCCAACAAGATTGGGGGGAAGCCATAGATGTCTCAGTATTTTATGGGCGCACATCGGAACTAGCTACCCTGGAAAAATGGATTGTGGCAGACCGCTGTCGGCTGGTGGGAGTGTTAGGCATGGGGGGCATTGGCAAAACAGCTCTGGCTGTCAAACTGGCACAACAGATTCAGGAACAGTTTGAGTACGTTATTTGGCGAAGTTTGCGCAACGCCCCACCCCTGGAAACCCTCCTGAGCGAGTTAGTCCCCTTTCTCTCCCAGCAACAAGAAACTGAAGCGAAGATCGCGAAATTGCTTCAGTGCTTGCGTGACTCTCGCTGTCTGGTGATTTTGGACAATCTAGAGGCGATCTTACAGGCAGGGGAGCGAGCCGGAGAATATCGCCCTGGTTATGAGCAATATGGGGAATTGCTCCGGTTAGTAGGAGAAACTGCTCATCAGAGCTGTCTGCTGCTCACCTCACGGGAAAAACCAGCCGAACTTGCTACTTTTGAAGGGATTGAGTTATCGGTGCGATCGCTTTACCTGAGTGGTTCAGAGGCAGCTTCATTGGCTCTGATTCGAGCCAGTGGACTAGTAGGGTCAGAGGAACAGCAACAACAGTTGTGCGCTTGCTATAGCTGTAATCCCCTAGCACTCAAGATTGTTGCTACCTCGATTCAAGAATTGTTCGATGGCGAGATTGGGGAATTTCTCGAGCAAGATACCGTCGTTTTCAATGGCATTCAAAAACTCCTTGACCGACAGTTCGATCGTCTCTCTCCTTTAGAACAGGCGATCGTGTATTGGTTGGCAATTAATCGGGAGTGGACTAATATATCGGAATTAGCAGCAGACATTGTTCCAGTAGTCTCCAAATCAAAGTTATTAGAAGCTTTAGAATCCTTGCGCTGGCGAAGTCTGATTGAGAAACAATCTGGCAGCTACACCCAACAACCAGTAGTAATGGAGTACGTCACTGAACATTTGATTGAGCAGCTGGTAGAGGAAATAAAGACTAAATCGCTGCATTTAGGTTTTAGCCACGCGCTAATTCAGGCACAAGCCATAAATTATCTCAGAAACAGTCAAATACGACTGATTCTGCAACCCATTGTCGATCGACTTCTCGCCATCTACGGCACTCATCAAAAAATTGTTCGACAAATAACCGAAATTCTTGCCTCTTTACGTCAGGAAAGTTCCTGTCAACCTGGATATGCAGCAGGCAACTTACTCAACCTTCTGTGCCATCTCAATATTGATTTAACTGGCTTTGATTTTTCCAACTTGGCAGTGTGGCAGGCATACCTACAAGAAACTTCCTTACCGCAGGTCGATTTTTCCTACTCCGATCTATCCAAATCAGTATTTGCCAACACTTTCTCGGTAATGGTGGAACTGGCATTTAGCCCAGATGGTCGGGTGTTAGCAACGGGGAACTACGATTATCAAGTTTACCTTTGGGATGTAGCGAGTGGCAATCAACTGTTGATTTGTTCTGGACACCAAGATAAAGTCTGGTCAGTTGCCTTTCATCCCCAAGGACATCTGCTAGCTTCTGGCAGTGATGACCAAACGATTAAACTCTGGGATTCTAACACAGGTGAATGTATTCGTACCTTCACAGGTCACACTGGCTGCGTGCGTTCACTGGTTTTTGCCCCTGGTGGAGAATTTCTGTTCAGTGGTAGTGCAGATCGAACAATTCGACAATGGGAGGTCAATACAGGGCAATGCGTCCGAGTTTTACAGGAACATACTGCTGGGGTGTGGTCGATCGCTCTCTCCCAAGATGGTAGCCTCCTAGCTTCTGGCGGTGATGACCAAACGATAAGGCTGTGGTCAACGGCTACAGGGGATTGTTTTAAAACTCTGGAAGGTCATACCTATTATTGGATTGGAGCAGTAGCCTTCAATCGAGAAGGAAATCTTCTTGCTAGTAGCGGTTTAGATCCAACTATTTTTCTGTGGGATGTTAATACTGGTAAATGTATCCGCACTTTAGAGGGTCATACTAACGCAGTTACTGGACTGACATTTATTTCTGGGCAGCATCTGGTTGCTAGTAGCAGTCAGGACAAGACAATTCGTCTCTGGAACTGGGAGACGGGTAAATGCGATAAAACTTTGTTAGGTCATACCAACACAATATCAAGCTTAGCAACTAACCCCCAAGAAACCCTATTAGCAAGTGGGAGTAGCGACCAAACAGTTCGACTGTGGTCATTGAGTCGAGGTGCTTGCATTCGGACGCTTCAAGGAAGAGTTAACTGGATTTCCTCTGTGGCTTTTAGTCCCGATGGGACTCAAGTAGTCAGTGGCTCTGAAGATCGAGCCGTGAGATTTTGGGCAGTTAGTACAGGAGATTGTCTCACACTCAGGGGACATCGAGATGTAGTTTACTCCGTTGCTTTTAGTCCAGATGGTCGTCTGATTGCCAGTGGCAGTTATGACCAAACAGTGAAGCTGTGGGACGTTAGTTCAGGTCAAGCGATCGAGACTTTAAGAGGACATACAGCACAGGTGTCCACCGTACAATTTAGTCCCGACGGCAGGATTTTAGCTAGTGGGGGCAGCGATCGAAATCTTCTGCTGTGGGATGTCAAGACAGCTCAGGTGCTTAAAAGCTTGCCTGCTCATCATTTCGTTTATTCTTTGGCGTTTAGTCCTGATGGAATCAAGTTAGCAGTCGGCACTTTCGATACAGCAGTCAGGTTATGGGATGTGGTGACGGAGAAATGTTGCCAAACCTTCAACGGACATACAGACTGGGCTTGGGCAGTTGCGATCGACCCTGATGGTAGTATCCTAGCCAGTGGTAGCCGCGATCGCACCGTGAGACTGTGGGATATTCCCACGGGAAAATGTCTTCATCTACTTGAGGGACACTCCGGTTGGATTTTCTCTGTTGCCTTTTCTCCCGACGGTCGCACCTTAGCTAGTACCAGTAGTGACTACACCATCAAGCTTTGGGATGTCAACACGGGAATTTGTCTTCTTACTCTCGAAGAACATACAGGTTGGGTCATGTCCGTTGCTTTTGGACCTCAAGGTGACATCTTAGTCAGTGGCAGTTGGGATGGGAAGATTAAGTTATGGAATCTAGAAACAGGGATTTGTCAGTCAACTTGGAAAGTAGAACGGTTTTATGAAGGAATGAACATCACGGAAGTGACAGGTTTAACAGTAGACCAGAAAGCAACACTCAAAGCATTGGGAGCAGTCGAGGATTCAGAGTTTTCGGCGTTGTTCAAAACAAGGTTACACTTTGATTGATTAAATAAGTAATAAAATCAATAGTTCGGACAAAATTAAGCAGCAATAGCTCCGTAGTTACAAAGGTTTGAGTAATTAGGATGGGATTTAATTAAAGTACAGTTATTCGCTGACAAAATTACAAAAACTTTTCTTACCATTTGGCGGTATAATTTATTTGGCGTGATTCCAAAAGCTCTAGGCTTATTGCTTGTCCAATTATTTTTAAATTCTCGACATTTTCTTGGTAATGTTCACTCAGCCTCTTTTTTAAATCTTTCCACATAAATTCAATTGGATTTAAATCGGGGGAATAAGGCGGTAAATAAACTAAAATAATAGCGATCGCTTATTGACCAAACATTTTAAAGTATTTGAATATTGTAATCTACTTAGCGAATAACTATAATTGCTAGTTGAATTCATAAAATTGAATGAGCGTTGATCCTGTCGGCGATAAGTTCGCTCGTTTCAGAATATGACGCTCTTGAGACGACTTGCCCTGAATTTACTTCGACAAGATACTTCTAAAGGTAGTTTGAAAATGAAACGTTATCGAGCCAGTTTAGATAATAATTTTTTACTACAACTTCTCTCTCATTCTGGTATCTTCTAGTTTAATTTTTTGATGCGATTACCCTGACTCCCTGCCACTTAAAATCTGTTTCAAAAAATCAATCTTTTGGTAGATGAATTAATTGATAAGTTAAGGATATTTTAGAAGTGATTTTAAAACTAAGAGAATAGTTAATTTAATAATGAGTACTGAAGATAGATTAAAAGCAACTGCTAAAAATGTTGAGGGTAAAATACAAGAAGCAGTAGGCGAAGTTACAGGAAACCCTCAAGACAAAGCCGAAGGTAAAGAAAAACAAGCTGAAGCTCAAGTAGAACACAGTGTAGAAAACCTTAAAGACGATCTTAAAAAAGCGATCGACTAACTTTAAAATTTGTTTAGATCGAGTGTAAAGGTTTGGTATTACCAAGCCTTTTTTATTGGAGAAATTTGTCTGGTCTGATAGGATGATTAGCAAAATCAAAACGGTTATTTCTAGCGCAATTTTTGCTGTTTGAACCTTGAATCAATTTCCATCGGCTCTTGAATATTTACCAAATCTTGAAAACCTGCCGTTAATTCTAGCAGGGCCAATTTTACGTCAGACAAAAGCAGATAGCGTTACAGTTTGGTTAGCATTAAAAGAATCGCGATCGCTCCAGTTAAAGATCTACGAAACAACAAATAAAGGAAAAAAGATCGGTAAAACTATACTCCAAGGCAGAAGAGACACGATTAAGCTAGGTCAAAATCTACATATAGTTGCAGTCACCGCCAAAGCCCAAACTGAATTGCTGCAACCAGATAAAATTTATGCATATAATCTCTACAGCGATGGCGAGAGTATCATCGATAGGCTCGATAGCGATCGCCACAGCATCAGTTACTTTCCCCATCAGCTACCGACTTTCGCTTTACCACCAGCAGATTTAAACGATCTCAAAATCGTCCATGGTTCTTGTCGCAAACCCCACGGTGGAGGTAGAGATGCTTTACCTTTTATAGATCGGATGCTCTTGGCATCGGCAAATTTACCGAGAGAAAGACCCCATCAGCTATTTCTGACAGGCGATCAAATATATGGTGACGATGTTGCCGATCCCCTTCTCTGGCTAGGACAAGGAATAAATAAGCTACTGTTGCGTTGGTCGGAAGAGTTGCCGATGATGGTAGATACAATGTCAGCCGACCAATTGTTACCTGGTAAACGAACCGCAATTGCCGAAGGCGAAGCTGGTTTGACGGCAATGTTACACGGAAAACAAGAAAAAGCCAAAAGCCATTTGTTTAGCTTTGGTGAATATGCTGCTATTTATTTGTTAGCTTGGTCGCCAGTCTTGATGAGCGATCGCTTTCCCAAGGGCGATAATCTGTTTAAAGACAGCAAACATTCTCGTCATTGGCAAGAAGAAATAGACGAGATCGAGAGTTTAAGGGGAGATTTAAACCAGGTTAGGAGAGGTTTGGCTAATATTCCCGTCTATACAATCTGTGACGACCACGATATCAGCGATGACTGGTATCTAAATCGTGAATGGTGCGATCGCGTCTTGAGCAAGCCTCTGGGTAAAAGAGTTGTCCAAAATGGACTGTTGGCTTATGCTTTGTTTCAGGCTTGGGGAAATACCCCCGAACAATTTGAGCCTGGGACTTCAGGAGACAAACTACTAACCCTGGCTTCTCGATGGCTAGCTTCCCAAGGACAAGATCTAGCTGCAAAAGCAGAATGCGATCGCTATCTAGGTATTCCCCCAACAAACGAGTCAACGGGTTTACCCCAGTTCCAACAGGATCGAAATGTCTTGATTCTCTCGCGAGATAGAGAGGCTATTGCTTGGCACTATCATCTTCGCAGCAGCAACCACGAGGTAATTGTTCTCGATACCCGTACTTGGCGGGGTTATCCTCCAGGAGAAGACCAAAAAATCCAACCACCAATGCTGTTGTCTCCCCAGGCTTTTCAACAACAGTTAGAAACACCCCTACAACAAAATCAATCCGCAGTCGAAGCCACGATAGTGATTTTACCGACAAATTTGGTGGCTTTAGGAATTATCGATCGCGTTCAGCAGTTTGAATTAAGTCGCGATCGTGTATTTAGCAGCGACGTTGGCGATTCCTGGAACTTCGATCCAAAAGCTTTTACCCAGTTGTTGCTGACTCTCTGCCAACAGCGTCAGCGGGTAATTATCTTATCGGGAGACATTCACTACAGTTGTGCGGTGCGTCTTACCCACTGGTTTCACGAACCTCTCCAGACTTCTATTTTGGTTCAGCTAACCTCAAGCGCGATTAAAAATTCCGAACCCACAACCCGTTTGATCCATACCAAACTCAAATCTCTGCTACCCGAACCAAGCGAACGTTGGCTGGGCTGGCAAGAGCCATTTAAACTACAAAAGTTAACTAATTCCTGGGGACGCAAACCGCATTTTAAGCCTAAACAACCCCTTCCTGATTGGCAATATCGTACTCAGTGGTGTAAAAGACAATCTGCCCAGTCATTACCTTGGCAAGAGGTTCCCCAAAGCAATAGTGAAACTAATCTGTGGCAGAAGTTAATCAGCAGTTTAATCTCATGGTTGTGGCGCAATCGTTGGTTACAAGAAGGTTCAGAAGTAATTGGCAGAAACAACCTGAGTTTAGTTAAGTTTCAATGGTCAACAACCAAAATGGTAATTCAGGAAACTTACTGGCATCCTACCTGGAAAGATACTGGTATAGTCAAAAGCCAATACAAAATTTCTCTGGCATTAGATCCTCTACCGCCTTTACCAAAGCCCTTCAATTACTTTTAACTTTTAAGATTTATATTAATCCCATGTCTGCTGATAAAGAACTAAACCTGAGATTGCTATGGTTATTGGCAATCAGCAAATAGTATCTTTGCCCTTGATGAACCATTTATCCCAACTCCAACACCGTTTTAAAACCAAAGCCAATAAAGCAGTCAAAAAGGCTACCAAGCTGATTGCTAATCGCACTAGTTTTTCAGGAGGAAATATGTCCATCCACGACCGTGTTGTTTTTGACCTTAAGGGTTACATTGTCATACCAGCAGTACTTAGTAAGGATGAAGTAGAAGTCATCAAAGAGTTTGTCCTACGCCAAAAAAACGACCCCCAATCGCTACCACCCCATCAACGTCGTTTACCTGGAGGCCCCTTTGCTCAACTGATCGATCGCCCAGAGGTTATAGAACTCTTGCAAAAGTTTTTTGTGGTATATTAAAGGGTTATTTTTATGTCAATTTTCTGTAATTAAAATAGTAATAATTTATTGATTTTTTCTCTTGATTCTTGTCC
>JASJEI010000451.1 GCA_030064795.1 Pleurocapsa sp. MO_226.B13
ATTCAAATGGATAAGTTTTAGCCAGAGGTTATTGCCCGCCGACCGCCCCAATTGTGAGGGGTAAGCGTGTCAAAGTCCCCAAATTCCTAGGGGCGGTCGGCGAAGGCTGACCAACTTTGACCAGGTTTTCTCTCGGGGAAGCATGTTCTCTAATGACAAAGGCAGCCTGTCTTTGAGCTATCCCCAATAAAAAGGCGAGAACACACATGTTGCGGTCGGCTATCCAGACATCATTGGGGGCGACGGTTGTCAGAACCTCACTCAATAACGACCGCTCTTGGGCATGACCATCCTCACAAGGAAATAGGTCGATGGCCAGCATCTGGGCGGGGTCAAGGACGACTAAAGATTTGCCTGGCAAAGCACCACCACTGGTATTCCTGAGAACTTCCAGGCGGTGTTCAGTCCCGACCAAGGCATTGCCATCAAACATTTTGACCCGATATCCTGGGACTAAGTCAGGCTTTTTTCCTCCCCATTGCTCAACAATTGGAGCCAGTTCTCTGGCACTGTATCTAACTAAAGCAGCACTGACACCTGGTTCGATGCCATCAATTTTGTTATAGACCGAAGTGTGGGACACTGCCAATTGGCCCTTGGTGGCTTGGTAGGAGGCATGGACGGAGGGGCGCATCCCAGCTACTACTGGCATCATCACTTCCACTATCTCCGAGAATAACAATTCCCTGGTGTACTGCTGTTGGGCAGTTTTCTCAAAAAGTTCATTGAGTTGGTCGGGCGATAGGAGCGGGAGCAATGTTCCTCGCATCATAACGGTGACTGGACTCTCCTCAACGAAGTTGTCAAAAATTGCGGCTAGGCTCATCCCTTTTCTGCGACTGGCTATTCCTGGGGATTGATTGTAGCATTCTGACAACGAGACCCAGATGCGCTGAGGAGCTGACAGACAGGAAAGGGGCGTTATTGGCGAAAGTCTTTTGTGACTCACGGTTTTTTTGTTAAAAAATCCCCAAACCCAAGGAAAGCACTTTTGGTTTGAGGCAATCAGCGAAGCCTCAGATGAAGGGTATTTCAGATTTTATTCTACTGACCTTGAAAGGGCTGATCTCTACACTTAAAAACTCTGCTAAACTCAGGTTAAGTCAAGCTGACCATCTTGTCTAAAGAAATGGATTTGTCTCAAGCCTTATCAATTGTCAATCAAGCAATGTTAGCTCGGTTCGATCGCGGGTTAAGCGACGTTGAAACGGCGATTGTTAAGGGAGCTTGGCAAAATCAAACTTACGAAAAGATAGCAGAGGTTTTTGGTTATTCCAATAGTTACTTGAGTCGAGATGTTGGTCCAAAATTTTGGAAAATCCTCAGCCAAGCCTTGGGAGAACCCGTTAGTAAAAAGAATTTCCAAGCAGCTTTAGAGAGAAAATGGCAACAAAATCGAGATGCACTTCAGCCGAGAAACAACCCAGAGCTTAATAGCAACTCAACTAATAATTCCTCTCTACCCAGAAGTGATTGGGGAGAAAAAATTGATGTTAGCTTCTTTCACGGACGTAGTAGCGAAATAGCTCAAGTGGAGCAATGGATTCAAAGTAAAAACTCTCGCTTGTTGGCTATTTTAGGTATGGGAGGAGTGGGTAAAACTGCTTTAGCTACCAAGGTCGGACAACGGATTCAACGGGATTTTGAAGCCGTTATTTGGCGCAGCCTCCGCAATGCGCCTTCTCTAAAAACCTTACTGGGGGAGCTAGTATCATTTTTATCCGAGCAACAGGATAATCAAGCTGAATTACAGCGATTGCTTTATTGGTTGAGAGCTAAACGCTGTTTGTTAATCCTAGATAATGTAGAAACTATCTTACAATCCCGAGATTATGCGGGTCAGTACCTTCCAGGTTACGAAGACTATGGCGATCTCTTCCGCGCAGTCGGGGAGACGGTTCACCAAAGTTGTCTGCTGCTTACCAGTCGGGAAAAACCCGCCGAGATCGCTATTTTGGAAGGAGGTTATAGTCCTGTAGTCTCTCTGAAGTTAGTCGGTTCTCCCGAGGCAGCGATCGCTATAATTCGAGCCAAAGGTTTATTGGGTTCAACCGAGGAAGAGCAAGAGTTATGCCAGCGTTATAGTTACAACCCTTTAGCCCTAAAAATTGTCGCTACTTCGATTCAAGATTTGTTCGGGGGAGCGATTGCCGATTTTTTGGCAGAAGATACTATCCTATTTTATAACGTTCGGCGGCTGCTGGAGCAACAGTTTAACCGTCTTTCTCCCCTAGAACAGTCCATCATGTACTGGTTGGCAATTAATCGAGAATGGACTACTATCTCAGAACTCGCAGAAGATATTAACCCAAAGGTTCGCAAGCTCGATTTACTGGAAGCTCTAGAATCTTTGATCGGGCGCAGTTTGATTGAAAAACAAGGTGGCAAATATACCCAACAACCTGTAGTCATGGAATATGTGAGCGATCGTTTAATTGAGACGATCGCCCAAGAGATTGGTCAAGAGAATGTTCCTCTAAACTTTTTACACAGTTACGCCTTAATTAAAACTACCGTTAAAGACTATATTCGAGAAAGTCAATTTAGACTAATCTTAGAACCAGTAATTACGAAACTGAGTTATGCTTTTGCTTCTCAGGATGCTTTGACCTTACAGCTAAAAAAAGTTCTGCAACAAATTAAAGCTCAAAATCCCCTAGCATCGGGCTATGCTGCGGGCAATCTCATCAATCTTGGTTGTTATTTAGAACTCGACCTAAAAGGTTTTGATTTTTCTCACCTCAGTATTCGGCAAGCATATCTCCAGGGTGTCAGCCTACAAAGAGTCAATCTACAAAATGCTAAATTTTCGCGCTCCCTATTTACCCAAAATTTAGGCAGTGCTTTAGCAGTTGCTTATAGTCCCGACGGAACGAGAATTGCGCTCTCCGATAACGGGGGAATGATTTACGTCTGGCAAATTGCCAGCGATCTGCTGGAGTTAACCTTAGAAGGTCACACCAATTGGATTTGGTCTGTGGCATGGAGTCCCGACGGCAATATTTTAGCTAGTGCTTCCAACGATCGCTCCGTTAAGCTTTGGGACACAACTACGGGTCAATGTCTCAGAACTTTACAAGGTCATAGTAAAATCATTCACTGCGTTGCATGGAGTCCCGACGGCAATATATTAGCTAGTGGCAGTCAAGATCGAACGGTCAGACTTTGGCATCCCGCAACAGGAGAATGCCTGAAAATCCTCAAGCCCGATGTAGATTGGTTATTTTGGGCTGCTATAACTTGGAGTCCTGACGGCTTGTCCTTATTATCCCGCCCTGACGGGACGAATGGGGATAAAATAATAGCGATCGCGGTCAAAGAAGCAATCCAATTGTGGGATATAGCAACATCCACTTGTGTTCAAACCCTCGAAGGACACGAACAATATATTGTGTCTCTTGCTTGGCATCCCCAAAAAAACTTACTCGCTAGTGGCAGCTTTGACTGCACTGTAAAAATCTGGGATATCTCTACTGGTAAATGTCTCCATACTCTACCCCACGATAATTGCATCTGGTCTTTAGCTTGGAGTCATAACGGGAACATGTTAGCTAGTGCCTCTTACGATCGAACGGCAAAGCTTTGGGACGGTTTAACAGGACGTTGTTTGCATATCTTATCGGGACATCAAAACTGGTTGTGGTCTGTCTCTTGGAGTAAGTGCGATCGTACTGTGATTACTGGTTCTCACGACCAAACTGCGAAAATCTGGGATGTTTCCACGGGACAATGCCTCAAAACGCTTCAAGGGTATATTGGGACAATTTGGTCGCTTACCTGGAGCGAAGACGGACAAACTCTTTACAGTGGGAGTGGCGACCATATCCTAAGACAATGGCAAGTTGCCACAGGAGTATGTCTCAAAACTACTAGGGGCAATCGGCAAGCTGTATGGGCTATCTCCCCCAGTCCAGATTATCAGACCTTTGCCAGTGGTGGGACGGATAAAATTGTCTGGTTGTGGGATGTAGCAACAGGACAACTTCTTCATAGGTTATCGGGTCATGAAGGGACTGTTTGGTGCGTTTTTTGGAGTCCCGACGGCAAAACTCTAGGAAGTGTTAGCGACGATCGCACTATTCGTCTTTGGTCGTCCGCTACAGGTCAGTGTTTGAAAGTATTAACAGGTCATGATTATTGGGTAACCTCTTTGGCATGGCGTTACGATAGCAAAATGCTAGTTAGCGGTAGCCTAGATAGTACCCTCAAGCTTTGGCGTTCCGAAACAGGGGAATGTTTGAAAACTTTTGTCGGACATCAAGACAGAGTATTCGATGTTGATTGGAGTCCCAATGGAAAACTAATAGCTAGTGTCTCCTACGACCAAACCCTTAAGTTGTGGCATCCTGAAACTGAGGAATGTTTGCAGACCCTTACAGGACACGATAGTCTCGTCTATTCTGTAGCTTGGAGTCCAGATAGTTCCCAGATCGCTAGCGGAGGAGGAGATAAAAACGTCCATATCTGGGATGTCAAAACTGGAAAATGCTTACAAATACTTCAAGGTCACACCAATTGGATTTGGTCTTTGGCATGGAGTCCCGACGGTAATATTTTAGCTAGCGGTAGTGGCGATCGCACTATTAAATTGTGGTCTGTCAAAACTGGCAAATGCCTCAAAACTCTCATAGCAGACCGACCCTATGAAGGAATGAACATCACTGGCGTTACAGGTTTAACAGCAGCACAGAAATTAACCTTAAAGGCATTGGGAGCTGTAGAGAGTTGTTCTAATAGAGGGATCGTAAATATCAGCAGATAGATATTATAGAGGCGTTGCTGAACTAGTTTCGTTTATTACACTACTACCTCAATCTGGTTTGGATTTCCATCTAAAGTTATTTACCGATACAAAAGCGACTGAAAATGCGGTCTAAGACTGATTCGGTAACTTCTTCTCCTGTAATTTCTCCTAAAGCTTGAATTGCACCCCGAAGATCGATTGTCCAAAAGTCTAACGGAAGTCGATCGCGGACGGTTTCTTGGACTTGTTCTAGGGCGACTTTGGCTTTAGTTAAAGCTGAAGCTTGTCTTTGATTGACTGCTACTTGGGAATTAGCAGCAGTAATTGTTCCTCGGGACGCTAAGTTAAGGATCGCTCTTTCTAACTTATCAATTCCTCGTTGATGGGCAGCACTAGTATAAACTACTTGGGAAATTGTTTTGGGATAAACCATCGAGTTACAAGCAGCCAGATCGATTTTATTAATTACTAATATTAACGGTCGATGTTTTACCTGTTGGTAGATTTCTTCTTCTGCTGTCGTCCAACCTACGGTAGCATCAATAGTCAACAAAATTAAGTCCGCTGCTACGGCAGCTTGACGCGATCGCTCTACCCCGATTTTTTCCACAGTATCGATAGTTTCCCGAATCCCTGCGGTATCTAATACCTGTACGGGAATCCCCCCCACCACCAGGGTAGACTCAATTACGTCACGAGTTGTACCAGGGAGATCGGTGACAATGGCGCGATCGCTTTTACTCCAAGCATTGAGTAAACTAGATTTCCCCACATTGGGAGAGCCAACAATAGCCACTTTCAAACCACTTCTTAATAATTCTCCCTGTTCGGCAGTCGCCAAAATACTATTTACCTGAGTCAAAACAGCTTCTAGCTGCTGCCTAATTTTAGCTTCATCGAGGGGTGGTAAGTCGTCTTCAAAATCGATTCGGGCTTCTACTTCCGCTAAAATATCCAAACAAGTCAATCTCAGATCGCGAATCGAACTGCCCAGTTTACCCTGCAATCCCGCTAAAGCTACCTGAGAAGCTGCTTTAGATTGGGCTGCGACTAATTCGGCTACACCTTCAGCTTGGGTTAGATCGATTCTACCATTTAAAAAAGCTCTTAAAGTAAATTCTCCTGGTTGGGCTAACCTCGCTCCTTGAGCGATACATAGTTGCAAAACTTCTTGGACGGCGATAATTCCGCCATGACAGTGAAACTCAACTACATCTTCGCGAGTATAGGAACGGGGCTTTAGCATCAATAGTAACAAGGCTTCATCTACTACTTGTTTAGTTTCTGGATGACGAATATAACCATAGAGAATGCGATGAGTTGACCACTCTTGTTGACCAGGACTATCGAATAAAATCTTAGCGATACCCAGGGCATTAACCCCCGATAATCTAACAATACCGACACTACCCTGTTGAGGCACTATAGCAGTGGCGATCGCCACTATGGTTTCTCCTTGAACTACAGACATTATCTTTTTGGCATGAATTATTATTAACTACCTTACCAAGAGACAAAAGGGAAAAATGACTGTGGGGGCGGTTCGCCCTAAAGGACTCCTAAAGGATACACTCAATGCGATATCCGAAGGTGTATCCTTTAGGACAAGTGCAAGCCGCTTCGCATATCGCTCCGCATCGCGAACCGCCCCTGCTATTTGTATAATTTTGGTTTTCGAGATCGTTTAACATAGAAATTTAACTAGATTCAAGATTATGAACAAAGCAGTAGTCTTACTTTCTGGAGGCTTAGATTCCGCAACTACCGCTGCAATAGCGATCGCCGATGGATACGAAGCTATTGCTCTTTCTTTCCGCTATGGTCAACGCCACGAAAAAGAATTAGAAGCGGCAAAAAAAATCGCTAAAGCACTAAAGATTCGCGAGCATTTTACAGTCGATGTTAATCTATCTCAGTGGGGTGGCTCGTCGTTGACCGATCCCTCGATGACTATTCCCCAAGAAGGCTTACAACCAGATATCATTCCCTCTACTTACGTACCAGGACGGAATACAGTTTTTATCGCGATCGCTCTATCTCTGGCAGAAGCAAAACAGGCTCAAGCGATTTATCTTGGTATTAATGCGGTAGACTATTCTGGCTATCCTGATTGTCGTCCCGAATATCTACAAGCATATCAACAATTAGCCAATCTCTCTTCTAAAGCTGGTATTGAGGGCAATGCACCGCAATTAATTGCCCCTTTGGTTAAAGATTCTAAAGTCGATATTGTCCGTCGCGCCTTAGAGTTAGGTGTTCCCATTGCCGATACTTGGTCTTGTTATCAAGGTGGTGAAGTTCCCTGTGGTTTGTGTGATTCCTGCCGTATACGCGATCGCGCTTTGATTGAAGCTGGATGTTCTAATTTAACCAGTTAAATTGCTCTAAATCAATCGTTAATAGCTTGAATAATTAACACTTAAAATGGTGTATTTATCGTGACAAAATACGCTCAATTTAAGCTATATAAATAACTTTTATAGTCTGGAAGTTCCAGAAATTCTAATTTAGCAAGTTTACCAAATTTTATACATTGTCGATTATCAAATTAAACTAGAAAACTGTATTATTCTAAGAAATAGAAAATTATTGCATTTGGAATAATTTTTTATAAACTGTAAACTACATCACCGTATTTTTAAAAAACTACAAACAAAATAGATTTTTAAAAATATTAGTCCAATCGTAGGCTAATCGATAATAAACTATCAACTGTATATACAAAGTGTTTGATTACAAAAATATTACCTCAAAGATTTTTTATTTAGCTTTGCTAACTATTTTGGGGTGGCAAAATTTGAATGAAGTATCGGCAAAAGTTGTTAGAACTAATAATATATCGCTTGCAGAAAAAATAAAGTTGGGTCGGACAAGAGTTGAGACTGATTTGAAATCTAGAAACAATGACCTAAAACCATTAGCTATTGCTGCCAATAATTCTGCCCTACACATCCACCCAATTCAACAATCGATTGAGAATCACTCTAATTTTTTAGAGTTTATTGCTAATAGTTCTGACTCACAGTTATTAGCATCTCAAGATCCTACTGAAAAACGAAATACTATATTCAATTTAGCGATTAATAGTTTAAAAAGAACGGATAACTATAATGATACAAGCTTTGCTACTCAAATAATTCGTATAGTTTCAATATCTTTCTTTTTGATGCTTTTGATTCCTTTTGGAATTTTCTATCCGTTGTTCATATTGTATAAAAAACTCTTCGGTGTCGAGACAGATGACGAGTTAGCTGAGGAATCAATTTGGCAATTAAATGACGCTTCGTTTGAGCTTTCGAAAGTACCTGTGGATACGGTAAAAGAATATGGTCGAAATAATTGTCAAGCGACAGTATCCAAGTTGCAGATTGCTTTTCCCGCTCGAATCGAGCGACTAAGACAACAACTGGCTGAGGTAAATTCTAGTGTATATCTCAAGTCAAATACGGAAATGACACAATTGTTGCGAAAAACTGTTTCGATTCTTCTCGATTGCGATCGCTGGACTCATGTTGGTCAGAGTTCTATTTCTCTTCCTCTCAAATTGGTCAAGGCAAAATTTGAGGTGACTTGTACTGTTGAAAAAAGTAAACCGATCGGTCAAGAATTAAGTTTAGCTACTATCAAAGAACATTCGCTACAGCAGAGTAATTCTGATAGTCAAGATGAGCGTAACTATGTAGTGGTTACTTTAGTCTTATGCACATCTCACACCGCTCCTTTATTTGAGGAAATTTCGACCAAAAAGCAATTAAGTAAAATATTGGTTCAATTGAGTAAAATGCAGCCAGACTGTTTAATCGATTTTGAATTGCTCTGGAATCCTTTATTAGAAAATAAATATCTTAGCAATAATGAGCTAGTAGTAAATTACAGCGAGATGATGAGACTATTTTAACAACAAGCTGAAATAGAAAACCCAGTAACTATTGTAGCTACTGGGCTTTAACTATTAATCTATTTGACTAGATTAGCGTTAGCTAATCCTGGTAAGAAAATTAGCTATCGGCTTGATTGATGTTTACTTTGACTACCTTGTTTTTCTCTTCTTCAGATTTAGGTCATTGGTAACAAGTTAAGGAAATCAGAAAAAAGTCAAGAGAAATTAAGAATCGTGTGAAACTCAAAGAGGATAAGCAACGGAACGATTTTATTTCTTTATGGGCAAGAGTAAAAGACTGAACCCTCGATCATGCCAAAA